>NZ_JBODRZ010000004.1:0-300000 GCF_050632895.1 Leifsonia sp. L25
GTGGACGACCGCGTCCTCCACGCGATTGTGAGCGAATCGCACGCGTAGAGGGGGTGCCGGCCACCGTCCACGTGCAGGGGGGCCGGCCAGACCGCCTGGGCGATCGCGGCCGGCGCCGACCAGCTGGCGCACACGCCCTTCACCGAACGCCTCTCGGACGATCTCATCGCCGAGTCGGTCCGCCGCGGCATGAGCTGGGTCAGCACCCTCGACATCCACGGCTGGGGCGACCCGACCGACGAGTTCGTCATCGCCTCCGAGAACCTCGGCCGCTTCGCCGCATCCGGTGGCCGGGTGCTGTACGGCACGGACCTGGGCAACGGACCGCTCGCGGTCGGTGTCAACGCGCGGGAGCTGCGCGCCCTGCTCGACGCGGGCGTCCATCCCGACACCGCCTCCGGTCGATCGCCGGCCTCCGGCGGCCGGAGGACGACCGGGCACCGACGATCGGCGCCCACCTGGCCTGCGCCCACGCCGCCGCCGGCCGCGGACGACACGCAGGCCGCCTCCCGACTGGCTGGCCTCCGCCCGCGGTCTCACGGTCGCGCAGCTGCTCGCATCCCCTCGCCCGGAGCGTTCACCCCACCGATGCCCCACCCACGCCCACCCCACCGACACCCACCGGGACGACGCATGACCGACTTCGACACCGCACCTGCTCCGACGCTGGAGCTCGACCCCCGACCGCCGCCCGCGCCCGCGACGCCGCCGACCCGCTCGCGCCGTTCCGCACCCGGTTCGTCGGCATCGACGACGGCACCGCCCAGGTCACCGCCTACTTCGACGGCAACTCCCTCGGCCGGCCGACCCGCGCGAGCATCGAGCGCATCCAGCGCTTCCTGGTCGAGGAATGGGGCGACCGGCTGATCCGCGGCTGGGACGAGGAGTGGATGGAGCTGCCGTTCACGATCGGCGACGAGCTCGGCCGGGTGACGCTCGGCGCCGCCCCGGGCCAGACGTTCATCGGCGACTCGACCACCGTCCTCCTCTACAAGCTCGCCTGCGCCGCGGTCGACGGTCTCCCGCAGCGCAGCGAGATCGTGCTGGACACCGACAACTTCCCGACCGACCGCTACCTGCTCGACGGCACGCTGCGAGCGCGGCCTGCGTCTGGTCTGGATCGAAGCGGACACCGAGGCAGGCGTGACGCCCGAGCAGGTCGCCGCGGCCGTCGGCCCGCAGACCGCGCTGGTCGTGCTCAGCCACGTCGCCTACCGCTCCGGCTTCCTGGCCGACCTCCCCGCGATCACGCGCATCGTGCACGACGCCGGCGCGCTGGTGCTCTGGGACCTGTGCCACTCGGCCGGATCCGTCTCGATGGACTCTTGGACGCGGCGGGGGTCGACCTGGCCGTGGGATGCACGTACAAGTACCTCAACGGCGGTCCGGGATCCCCCGCGTTCGGCGAACGCGCGCCTCATCCCGCAGCTGACCCAGCCCATCCAGGGGTGGATGGGTGCGCGCGACGTCTTCCTGATGGGCCCCGAGTACCAGGCCGCCGACGGCATCCGCCTTCCCCAGCGGCACCCCGCCGATCGTCGGGATGCTCGCCATGAGCGACACGATCGCGATGATCGACGAGGCCGGCATCGAGGCGGTGCGGGCGAAGTCGGTCGCGCTCACCTTGGAGTTCGCGATCGCGCCGGCCGAGGTAGTGGCTCCACCCCGCTCGGCGTCGCGCTCGCGAGCCCTCGCGACCCGGACCGGCGCGGCGGTCACGTCACGCTGAGCCACCCGGCGATGCGTGGGAGTCGCGGCACTCCTCTGGCAGCGCGACGTCATCCCGGATTGCCGCGATCCGGACGGCCTGCGATGTCGGCCTCTCGCCATTGAGCACCAGCTTCGAGGAGGTCTGCATCGGGATGGCGGCCGTGCGCGATGCGCTCGGCGAACTGACCCATGACTGACCAGGCGGTGGCGCGCCGGGCGCCCCGGCGGCCACAGCACCGGTCGCCGCACCGACAGCCGCACCGGGTGCCGTACCGGTCGCCGACGCCCTCGTCGCACGCGACGACCTGGAGGCGTCCAGCGGCAGCGCCACCGCCCTCCTGCGCACGGTGGTCACGGCAGCGTCCTCCGCCCGATCGGCGGGTGGATGAGCGCCGCCGGCGCGGTGCGGCTGGATGGATGGGCTGGGCGTCCCGGCGGCGACGGCGCGTTCCAGCCTGGCGCGCCTCTGCTCGCGCGGCGTGCTGCGCCGCGAGCCGCGCGACGGCATCGCCGGCTACGCTCGATCCCGCCGCCGTGCCGATGCTCGAGCGCGGCGACGCCCGGATCTTCGGCGAGCGCGTCGAGGCGTCCGCGTGGTGCCTGCTCGTTCTCGTTCCCGGAGCGCCGCCGCAGCAGCCGCGACCGCCTCCGCCGCCGCCTCGCCGCCCTCGGCTGCGGCACCGTCGCGGACGGCCTGTGGATCGCGCCGGCCGCCCTCGAGGACGAGCTCGCGGCGACCGCGCGCGAGATCGCCGGTGAGGCGGAGGTCGTCTCTCGCCGACGCCGCTCCGCGCGGCGATCCGGCCGCCGGCCTGGCGCAGCTGGTGCGACCTGCCGGCGCTGCGGCGGGCGCACGAGTCGTTCCTGTCCCGCTTCGGCGATGGTCGCATCCCGCCGACGACGCGGAGGCCTTCGCCGTGTGGATGCGCGCGCTCGACGAGTGCGCGCGTCATCCTCCTACCGCGACCCCGGACTGCCCGCCGCTGAGCTTCCGAGGAGGCTGGCCGGGTGCCGCCTCGGCAGCGCTCTTCGCCCGGCTGCGCGACGAACTGGAGCTGCGTGCGATCGCCACGCCGCCGCCCTGGCCGGCCCGGACCGCGGTGTCTGGCACGCGTGCCGGTGAATCGATCGCGAAACCCCACCTTGTCGCCCGAGTGAGCGGAGTATCCCCGTGCCGACCATCGTTGTTGAAGTGATGCCCAAGGCCGAGCTGCTCGACCCGCAGGGCGCAGGCGAGCTCGCCCGGGCGCTCGCCCGCACCGGCCGCGGCAGGCGTCACCGGCGGCCTGCGTCGGCCCGCTTCGAGCTGACCGTCGACGGCCCGATCGACGACGAGCTGCGCGCCACGGTGCAGAGATCGCCGACGAGATCCTGTCCAATTCGGTCATCGAGGACGTGGTGGGCATCCACTACCCCGCCGAGGTGGACGCCTGGATGCGCATCGGCGTCATCACCTTCCCCGGAGTTCGCTCGACGACCGCGACGCCCTGCGCCGTCCGTCTGGCCGGCGCCGAGCCGGTCGCACTCTGGCACGGCGAGCATGACCTGCAGGGCGTCGACGCCTCGTGCTGCCCGGCGGCTTCTCGTACGGCGACTACCTGCGCTGCGGCGCGATCGCCTCCTCTCGCCGATCATGACCGAGGTCGTGGACGCGGCGGGCAAGGGCATGCCGGTGCTCGGCATCTGCAACGGCTTCCAGATGCTCGCCGAGGCGCACCTCGTGGCCGGCGGCCTCATCCGCAACGACCACGGCACCTTCATCCGCCGCGACCAGCACCTGACGGTCGAGAACACGTCCACGCCGTGGACGAGCGGCTTCGAGCAGGGCCAGGAGATCGTCATCCCGCTCAAGAACGGCGAGGGCGGCTTCATCGCCTCGGCCGACGAACTCGAGCGGCTCGAGGGCGAGGGGATGGTCGTGTTCCGCTACGCGGGCGTCAACCCCAACGGCTCCCTCAACGACATCGCGGGCGTGCGCAACGAGGCGCGGCAACGTGGTCGGCCTCATGCCGCACCCCGAGCACGCGGTCGAGCCCGGCTTCGGCCCGGACACCCGCGACGCGATGCGGTCGGGCACCGACGGCCTCACCTTCTTCACCTCCGTCATCCGCTCGGCGCTCGTCGAGGCGTGACCCTCCCCTCTCCCGTCCCTCCCTTCGCAGCCTGGAGTGCCCGCGTGACCGACACCGCCACCGCCCACGTCGTCGACACCGTCGCGAACGCGATCGAGACCCCGAGCGGGAGCAGCCGTTCGCGGCGCTCGGGCTCAAGGAGGACGAGTACGCCCGCATCCGCGAGATCCTCGGCCGCCGCCCCACCAGCGGCGAGCTGGCGATGTACTCGGTGATGTGGTCGGAGCACTGCTCCTACAAGTCGTCGAAGATCTACCTGCGCCAGTTCGGCCAGAAGGTCAGCCCGGCGATGAAGAAGAACCTCATGGTCGGCATGGGCGAGAACGCCGGCGTCGTCGACGTCGGCGAGGGCTGGGCGGTCACCTTCAAGGTGGAGTCGCACAACCACCCCTCGTACATCGAGCCGTTCCAGGGCGCCGCGACCGGCGTCGGCGGCATCGTGCGCGACATCATCTCGATGGGCGCGCGTCCCGTCGCCGTGATGGACCAGCTGCGCTTCGGCGCCATCGACAACCCGGACACCGCGCGCGTCGTGCACGGCGTCGTCTCCGGCATCTCGTTCTACGGCAACTGCCTGGGCCTGCCGAACATCGGCGGCGAGACGTACTTCGACCCGGTGTACCAGGGCAACCCGCTGGTCAACGCGCTCTCCGTCGGCGTGCTCCGCCACGAGGACCTGCACCTGGCCAACGCGTCCGGCGAGGGTAACAAGGTCGTGCTGTTCGGCGCGCGCACCGGCGGCGACGGGATCGGCGGGGCCAGCATCCTGGCCTCCGACACGTTCTCCGCGGGCGGCCCGACCAAGCGCCCGGCCGTCCAGGTCGGCGACCCGTTCGCCGAGAAGGTGCTCATCGAGTGCTGTCTGGAGCTGTTCCGCGACAAGCTGGTCGAGGGCATCCAGGACCTGGGCGCCGCCGGCATCTCGTGCGCGACCAGCGAGCTCGCCTCCAACGGCGACGGCGGGATGCACGTCGAGCTGGACAAGGTGCTGCTGCGCGACCCGAGCCTCACGGCGCGAGGAGATCCTCATGTCGGAGAGCCAGGAGCGCATGATGGCGGTGGTCAAGCCGGAGCTGCTGGATGCGTTCCTGGCGGTGACCGCCAAGTGGGATGTCGAGACCAGCGTTCTCGGCGAGGTCACCGAGACCGGCCGCCTGACGATCGACTGGCACGGGGAGCGCATCGTCGACGTCGACCCGCGCACGGTCGCGGTCGACGGCCCGGTGTACGAGCGCCCCGTCGCGTACCCGACCTGGATCGACGCCCTCCAGGACGACTCGGCCTCCGTTCTCGCGCGCCCGAGCAGCGGCGACGAACTCCGCGAGCAGACGCTCGCCCTCCTCGGCAGCGCGAACCTGGCCGACAAGGGCTGGATCACCGACCAGTACGACTACTTCGTCGGCGGCAACACCGCGCTGGCGCTCCCCGACGACGCGGGCATGATCCGCGTCGACGAGGAGTCCGGCCTCGGCTTCGCCATCGCGACGGACGCCAACGGGCGCTACTGCCAGCTCGACCCGAAGCAGGGCGCCAAGCTCGCCCTCGCCGAGGCGTACCGCAACGTCGCCGCCTCCGGTGCCGTGCCGGTGGCGGTCACCGACTGCCTCAACTTCGGCAGCCCGGAGAACCCCGAGGTCATGTGGCAGTTCTCGCAGGCGGTCGAGGGTCTCTCCGACGCCTGCCTGGAGCTAGAGATCCCGGTCACCGGCGGCAACGTGTCGTTCTACAACCAGACCGGCGACACCCCCATCTTCCCGACCCCGGTCGTCGGCGTCCTCGGCGTGATCGACGACGTCGCGCGCCGCATCCCGAGCGGCTGGCAGGACGAGGGCGAGAACATCTACCTGCTCGGCACCACCCGCGAGGAGCTGGACGGCTCGGCGTGGGCGGGAACCATCCACGGCCACCTGGGCGGACGACCGCCGGCGGTCGACCTGGGCGCCGAGCGTGCGCTCGCGGAGGCGCTGCACGCCGCATCCCTCGAGGGCCTGGTGTCGTCTGCGCACGACCTCGCCGACGGTGGCCTCGCGCAGGCGCTGGCCGAGAGCGTCATGCGCTTCGGCGTCGGCGCCCGGGTGTGGCTGACCGAGATCGAGGAGCGCGACGGCGTGGATGCGGCGACCGCCCTGTTCTCGGAGTCGACCGCGCGCATCATCGTCACCGTTCCTCGTGAGGACGACGTGAAGTTCCGCGGCCTGTGCGAGGGGCGCGGCATCCCGGCCCTCCGCATCGGCGTGACGGACGCCGAGGTCGGCGTGCAGCCGGTGCTCGAGGTGCAGGACCTCTTCACCATCGGCCTCGAGGAGCTCCGCGGCGTGCACCGCTCCACCCTCCCCGAGCACTTCGGCCCCACCGTCGCCTGACCCGCCGGCCCCCGCGCCAACAGTTCCTGAGTTGTTCGGGCGACACGCCGTCGCGGCCCCGAACGACTCAGGAATTGTTGGCGCAGCGGCCCGCTACGTTAGGGACGTGAGGCGCGCGCGGGGAACGGTCGGAGTCGTCGCTGGCGCGCTCGCGCTGGCCGGGGTGATCGGGGCGCTCCGCGCGACACCGTGGCCGTCGGCGCTGGTGATCCGGCGCGTGTTCACGAAGGGCGCACGCCAGACGGTCGCCGAGATGTCGCCGTTCGTACCTACGTAGGCGTGACGGGGAGCACCCGGCATCCCGATCGGCGGATCGACTCGCCGGCTCACGTTCGATGTCTTCCGTCCGGACCGCCACGACGGTCCCCTGCCGACGGTCGTCCGGGTGCACGGCGGCGCATGGCTCTCCGGCTCGAGCTGGGATGTGGAACCGTACCTGCGCATCCTGGCCGCCGAAGGCTTCACGGCTGTCGGATTGAACTACACGCTCGCGCCGGAGGCGGCCTATCCGGTCGCGGTGCGGGAGCTCAACGACGCCCTCGCGCACCTCGTGGAGCGTGCCGACGAACTGGGAATCGACGCCGACCGGATCGTGCTCGCCGGTGATTCGGCGGGAGCGCAACTCGCCGCGCAGCTGGCGGCGCTCACCACTGGTCGGGACTACGCGAGCCTGGTCGGCATCCGGCCCGCTCTTCGTTCGGAGCAGCTCCGTGCGGTGGTTCTCAACTGCGGCGTGTACGACCTGCACGCTCTGGCCGACCTGACCGGGCTGCTCGGCTGGGGCTTCAAGACGGCGATGTGGGCGTACAGCGGCACCAAGGACTGGTCCGCGAGTCCCGCCGGGCACACCATGTCGACCGTCCGGCACGTCACGGGCGACTTCCCGCCCACGTACATCTCGGCGCGGCAACGGCGACGGGCTGACCGCGACGCAGTCGGTTCCGATGGCGGCGGCCCTCCGCGCGGAGGGCGTGGACGTGACGGAGCTCTTCTGGCCGGACGACCACGAGCCGGCCCTGCCGCACGAGTACCAGTTCCACCTCGACTTCCCGGAGGGCGCACGATGCGCTCGCCGCGACGGTCGCGCTCCTGCGCGCGCGGGACGGCGGAGTGAACGAAGGAGGAGAGCGCTCGCATCTCCTTCGATTGGCAGTGCTGCGGGAGATTCGAACGGTACCCCGCCGAATCTCCTTCGCCGCGAAGCCGATCAGCGCCGCGCCGGAGCCGCCGGAGCCGCACCCGCCGCCGCATCCGCCGCCGCCAACTCCGCCTGCCGCCGCGTGAACAGCCGCACCCGCTGCTGCGTGAGCAGGATGCCGGCCAGCACGACCACCGCCCCCACCGGCTCGTTCCACGTCAGGTGCCCGCCCAGCACGAGGATGCCGAGCGCCACGCCGACCACCGGGGTGACGTACGTGACACCGGAGGTCATGGTCGGGCCCCAGGCGCGCAGCACGTTCATGTTCCAGATGTAGACGACGCCCGTTCCGAGTGCGCCGAGCGCCAGCAGGGAGAGCAGCACCGGCCAGCTGAACGAGATGGGATGCCACGCGACGATCGGCGTGAGCAGCAGCATCACGACCGCCGCCAGGCCGATGTTGAGGAACGCGCTGGCGGTGGCGGACACCGCGCGAGGGCTGATGAACCGGCGGATGTAGCCGAAGCTGAAGCCGTAGCAGGTCACCGCTCCGAGGCAGGCGAGCTGGCCCCAGAGGCTGCCGCCCAGCGCATCCACCGCCCAGGGACCGACGACGATCACGACGCCGACGATGCCGACGAGCACCCCGAGCACCTGGTCGCGGTTGAGCTTCTCGACCCGGAAGGCCGCCGTGACCAGGATCGCGGTCGTGATCGGCGTGACGGCGTTGTAGATGCTGGCGAGCGACGACGACACGTACTGCTCCGCCCAGGCGAACAGCAGGAACGGGATGACGCAGTACGTCACCGCGACGACGGCGAAGTGCAGGTACACGATCGGCTCGCGCGGCAGCCGGGTGCGCATGAGGAGGGCGATGATGCCCAGCGTGATGGCCCCGAACACCAGGCGCGCCCAGGCGACCTGCCCGAACGTCACGCCCTGGAGCGCGACCTTCATGAACAGGAAGCTGGCGCCCCAGACGAGCCCCATGGCGGCGAACTGCAGAGCGACCTTCACCCTTCGACGCTAGCGGGTGCCACCGACGCGGGACATGCGGAATCGGACACGGATGCGACAGATGCGGCCACTGTCCCGGTCGGGGATCATGGGGGCGGGAATAGATCCTCCTCCGTACGTTGTATGCATTTGCAGCAGAAACGGCGAGAACAACAAGAGGAGCCAGTCATGCAGTACGGAATCTTCTCCGTCAGCGACATCACCCGCGACCCCGTGTCGGGTGAGACGCCGAGCGAGGCGGAGCGCATCGACGCGGATCGTGAAGATCGCGAAGCACGCGGAGGAGGTCGGCCTCGACGTCTTCGCGATCGGCGAGCACCACAACCCGCCGTTCTTCTCCTCGTCCCCCACCACCCTTCTCGCGCACATCGCGGCCCTCACCGAGACGCTGACGGTCACCACCTCGACGACGCTGATCACCACGAACGACCCGGTGCGCATCGCCGAGGAGTACGCGATGCTGCAGCACCTGTCGAAGGGCCGGATGGACCTGATGATCGGCCGCGGCAACACCGGCCCGGTGTACCCGTGGTTCGGGCAGGACATCCGCCAGAGCCTCCCGCTCGCTCTCGAGAACTACAACCTGCTGCACCGCCTCTGGCACGAGGACGTCGTCGACTGGGAGGGGCGCTTCCGCACCCGCTTCAGGGCTTCACCTCGACGCCGCGCCCCCTCGACGACGTCCCGCCCTTCGTGTGGCACGGCAGCATCCGCACCCCGGAGATCGCCGAGCAGGCCGCGTTCTACGGCAACGGCTTCTTCGCGAACAACATCTTCTGGCCGAAGGAGCACTACGCACGCCTGATCGCGTTCTACCGCGAGCGCTTCGAGCACTACGGGCACGGAACCGCCAGGCAGGCGATCGTCGGACTCGGCGGCCAGGCCTTCATCGCGAAGAACTCGCAGGACGCGAAGGACCAGTTCCGCCCCTACTTCAACGAGGCCCCCGTCTACGGCAACGGCCCGACGATGGAGGAGTTCACGGACGCGACCCCGCTCACCGTGGGCAGCCCGCAGGAGGTCATCGACAAGACGCTGACCTTCCGCGAGTGGGCGGGCGACTACCAGCGCCAGCTGTTCTGATGGACCACGCCGGCCGCTGCCGCTCAAGACCGGTGCTCGAGCAGCTCGACCTGCTCGGCGAGCACGTCATCCCGGTGCTCCGCAAGGAGACCGAGGCCCGCAAGGACCCGGAGACCCCGGACGCGCCGACCCACGCGTCGCTCGTCGCCGAGAAGTACGGCGACCAGGCTCCGCGCCAGCCGCGACCGAACGCGAACCGCGGCGACAACGTGACCGGCGCCTCCCCCTACCAGGACAACCGAGGAGCAGTTCCAGGCGAGCTACCCGTCGCTCTGACGGCCGGCCGCAGGCAGAAGGACATGACCATGACCAGCACCCCCCAGCGACCGTTCCGCGTCGTCGTGGTGAACGCGGGCGTCAGCGACCCGTCGTCCACCAAGATGCTCGCCGACCGGCTCGCCCTCCGCGTGGAGGCGACCGCCCAGCGCGACGGCCGCACCGTCGAGACGCTCAACCTCGACCTCCGCGAGCTGCTGCCCGAGCTCGGCGCCGCCCTGGCATCCGGGCACCTCGGCCCGAAGTTCACCAAGGCGATCGAGGCGCTGAAGTCGGCGGACGGCATCATCGCGACGGCCCCCGTTTACAAGGCGGGCCCGAGCGGGCTGTTCACCTCTTTCTTCCAGGTGCTCGACAACGACCTGCTCATCGCGAAGCCGGTCGTCCTGGGCGCGACCGCGGGAACCGCCCGCCACGCGCTCGTCGTCGACGGGGAGATGCGGTCGCTGTTCGCCTTCCTCCGCACGATGACGACGCCGACCTCCGTCTTCGCCTCCACCGAGGACTGGCAGGACAAGGCGCTCGGCACGCGCATCGACCGGGCCGCGCGCGAACTCGTCGTGCTGATGGAGTCCGAGGTCGAGTCGAAGATCACGGACACCTCGTGGGACAGCTACCAGCACGAGTTCGGCTCGGCCGGCGGCAACGAGCTGGGGATCGACCTCAGGTCGGACCTGATGCGCCTGGCCGCGGGCGGTACGCTGCCCGGTCAGCGCCGCTAGCGCCGTCACCGGCCGCGGACAGCTTCTGTCCGCGAACAGGCCCCGGGATCCCCGGGGCCTGTTGCCGTCTCCGGGCGCGCGGGCCCGCGGTAGGGTGCAGGGTAGAACAGGGAGGTCTTGGGGTTGGACGTTCTCAGCGCGCTGCAGTGGATCGGCGTCATCGTGTGCCTGATCCTCGCGCTCACCGGGCTCATCCCCGTGATCGCTGCGGCGGCCACCTTCGTGGTCATCCCGTTCCACGCCTGGATCAACCATTACAGGAAGGCGGCCCCGTACCTTCCGCGGGTCGCCATCGTCGTCCCCGCCTGCGAACGAGGGCGCGGTGATCGGCGCATCCATCGACCGGCTGATGAAGCTGGACTACCCGCTCGAGGCGCTCCGCATCTACGTGGTGGACGACGCCAGCACCGACGACACCCCCGAGGTGGTGCGCGACCGCGCCTCCCGCTACCCCGGCAACGTGCACCTGCTCAGGCGCGAGCACGGCGGCCAGGGCAAGGCGCACACCCTCAACCACGGCATCGCACGCATCCTCGAGGACGACTGGATGGAGGCGCTCCTCATCATGGACGCCGACGTCATCTACCTGCCGGACTCGCTGCGCCGCATGACCCGCCACCTCGC
Organism: Leifsonia sp. L25; assembly: GCF_050632895.1. The sequence continues at coordinate 11,066 of NZ_JBODRZ010000004.1, forward strand.
CGACCCCGACGTGGGTGCGGTGTCGGCCTACATCCGCGAGGGCAGCACCCACCGCAACTACCTCACCAAGTTCGTCGGCGTCGAGTACGTCCTCTCGCAGCCGGCCGCCCGGCGCGCGCAGAACGTGCTCGGCGCGCAGGCCTGCCTCGCCGGAGGCGCCCAACTGCACACCCGCGAGAACCTGCTGGCGATCGGCGGCCGCATCGACACATCCTCGCTGGCGGAGGACACGATCACGACGTTCGAGACGCAGCTGCTCGGCAAGAAGGTGGTCTTCGAGCCGCACGCGCACGTGCTCGCCGAGGAACCGAACCGCGTCGACGCCCTCTGGAAGCAGCGCCTGCGCTGGGCACGCGGCAACGTCACGGTCACCGCCCGCTACTCGAAGGTGTGGTTCCGCCCCTCACGCACGCACCACCTCGGTGGCATCAGCTTCGGGATCGTGTGGTTCAGCCTGTGGCTGCTGCCTCTGATCATGATCACGTCATCCATCGGCCTGGCGGGACTGCTGTTCCTGCACAGCGACGTCGCGACCGGCGTCTTCCGGGTGCTCTGGATCTCGGCTGCGCTCGCGTACCTCTTCGTGCTGATCCTCGGGGCGCAGACCGACGGCTCCACGACCAAGCACACGCTCGGCCACGTGCTGCTGTTCCCCGGGATCATCAATATGCTCGTCATGGTCACGGCGCTCTTCCCGCCGGTCACGCTGGTCTGGCTGCCCGGCCTCTTCGGCGTGACACTCGATGGTGCGACGCTGTTCGCGCTGACGCTGGCGATCTACGTCTGGATCCCGTTCTCGATGGTCGTCGCCTGGCTGGCGCGGACGTCGGAGAAGACGCGCGCCGGCCGCTGGCTCGCCCCGACGCTGATCTACCTGGCGGGCTACGGTTCGCTACTGTGCGCGATCACCTTCGACTCCTACCTCAAGGAGCTGGCCGGCGCCGAGGCCAAGTGGGACAAGACCGAGAAGGTGGGGCGCGTCGCCACGGGCTGAGGCGTCATACTGGAGGACCACTTCCTGCGGATGACGCCGTGGCCCCAGGATGCGCCGGGCGGCCGATGCCGGCGCCGCCCGCACCCGGCCACGCTGGGAGCATGACCTCAGCACCAGCACCCGGCCCAGCAGAACCCCCGGTCCTCGCGGCGACCGGCCTCACCAAGACCTACGGCACGTCCACAGCGCTCGCGGGCGTGGATTTCCGGGTCGCGCCGGGCGAAGTCCGTCGCCGTCATGGGCGCGTCCGGTTCGGGCAAGACGACCCTGCTGCACTGCCTCGCCGGCATCGTCGCGCCCGACGGCGGCTCGGTCGTGCTCGCGACCCCTCAGGGCCCGCTCGAGGTCACCGGCCTGAACGAGGCCGGCCGCTCGCGGCTGCGACGGGAAGCATTCGGCTTCGTCTTCCAGCAGGGCCTGCTCCTGCCCGAGCTGACCGCCGTCGAGAACGTGGCGCTGCCGCTCATGCTGACGGGTACGGAGCGCTCCGCTGCCGAGCAGACGGCCGCGATGTGGCTGGCGGCCCTGGGGCTCCGCGGGCCTCGAGTCGCGCCGTATCGGCCAGCTCTCGGGCGGTCAGGCGCAGCGCGTCGCAATCGCCCGGGCGCAGACCACCGGCGCCGCCGTCGTCTTCGCCGACGAGCCGACCGGCGCCCTCGACTCGGTGACCTCGGCAGAGGTGATGGATGCGCTCATCCGCTCGACCTCCGACCGCGGCCGCTCGCTCGTGGTGGTCACGCACGACGAGACGGTCGCCGCACGCTGCTCGCGCGTGCTCCGGCTCGCCGACGGGCGGATCGTGGACGGGGTGAACGCCCGATGACGACGCTCCGCCTGGCGTGGCTGTTCGCCCGCCGCAGCGCATCCACCCGGTCGACGTTCCTTCTCCCGGTCGTCGCGTTCGCCGTGGTGACGGCCCTGCTGCTGATCGTCGCCGGCGGGGCGCAGGCGTTCTTCGGCTGGACGGACGAGACGGCTGGGCTGTACCAGCTGCTGGCCGTGATCGCCCTGTCGCTGCTGCTGGTGCCTCTCGCCGGACTCGGCGGTTCGGCGGCCCGCCTCTCCGCGCGGCGACGGGATGACCGCCTCGCGAGCCTGCGCCTCCTCGGCGCGACGTCCTCGACGGTGACGGCGCTGACGGTCATCGAGTCGACCGTGACGGCTCTCGCCGGGGCGGTCGCCGGCGTCGCGGTCTACGTGGTCGTCTCCCCGCTGATCGGGCTGATCCCCTTCCGCGGGGAACCGCTCGGGATGTCCGTGCTGCTCGGCCCGGGGTGGATCGCGCTGGCCGTGCTCGGTGTCGGCGCGCTGGCGGCGGCGAGCGCCGCGGTCGGGCTGCGGGGCGTGATCGTGTCGCCGCTCGGCGTGCGGACCCGTCAGCAGGCTCCGCGCATCCACTGGGTGCGAGCCGTTCTCGCCGCCGGTGCCGTTCTCGTGGTGGTCGGCGCGATCACCGTGGTGCAGCGCGCGGCGGAGGTCGGGGTGATCGTCGGCGTGCTCGCGGCCGGGTTCGCGGGCACCATCGCAGTGCTGAACCTCGTCGGCCCGTGGGTGCTGGGGCTGATGGCCGCCGGGCAGGCGCGCCGGGCGCGGACGGCCCGCCGGCTGCTCGCCGCCCGCAGCATCCTGGAGTCGCCGAAGGCCGCCTGGCGGCAGGTGTCGGGCGTCGCGATGACGAGTTTCGTCGCGGTCATCGCGGGCGTCGGCATCTCGTTCCTCGATCTCGCGGGCGGTCAGGGCGACCCGGCCGCTCGGGAGTTCGTCGCGGACATCCGCACGGGCGTCCTCATCACGGTCGTCGCCTCCTTCGTGATGGTCGCGTGCTCGGCCGGGGTCAACCAGGCGGCGGCGGTCCTCGACCGGCGCGACCTCTACGTGAGCCTCGACCGGATCGGGATGCCGGTCGGGGAGATGAACGCCGCACGCAGCCGGGCCGTGCTCTCACCGCTGCGGATCACGGCGATCGGTTCCGGCCGTCACGGCGGCCGTGGTGGTGTTCCCGCTCACCGGGATGAGCCTGCTGACCTCCCCGCTCACCCTCGCGGTGGTGGCGGGAACGCTGGCGGCGGGGATCCTGCTGGTCTGGGCGGCCCTGCGCGCCACGCGTCCCGTGCTCACCCGGGTGCTCGCCGAGCCGTCGCCCAGCCTGTGACGCAGTAGGGTCGGAACATGCCCCAGAACAGCGAGGAGGCGGCCGCGCTCGAGCAGCTGCACAGCATCCGCCAGAGCATCGACAACATCGACGCGGCGGTCATCCACATGCTCGCGGAGCGGTTCAAGTTCACGCAGCAGGTGGGCGCCCTGAAGGCGGCGCACGGACCGCCGCCGGCCGACCCGGAGCGCGAGCAGGGCAGATCCAGCGGCTGCGAGCCCTGGCCGAGGAGAGCCACCTCGATCCGGCCTTCGCAGAGAAGTTCCTGACCTTCATCATCGCGGAGGTCATCCACCACCACGAGCGCATCGCCGGCGGGAACGGCAAGTAACCGGATGGGCTGGGATGCCACGGCGCTGCCCGACGCCCACGGCCGGACGGTCGTCGTCACGGGCGCGAACGCCGGAGTCGGCTACTTCACGGCCGAGCAGCTGGCGGGCGCCGGCGCCCACGTGGTGCTGGCCTGCCGCGACCCGGAGCGCGCGGAAGCGGCCGTGTCGGCCATCCGCCGCCGGGTCCGGGGCGCCTCCGTCGAGGGCTGCTGCTGGATGTGACGGACCGGCGCTCGATCGACGCGGCGGCCGACGCGCTGCTCGCCCGGACCGGGTGGATGCGCTGGTGCTGAACGCAGGCATCGTTCACCTCGCCGCGCACGCGTCAGACGGACGAGTACGGGAACGAGCTCGTGCTGTCGACGAACGTGCTGGGGCACTTCCGGCTGGTCGCGCGGGCGCTCCCGGCACTGGCCGGTGCGTCTGGTGCGTCTGGTGCGCCCGGCGCACCTTCGGCCCGCATCGTCACCCTCGGATCGCTGGCCAGCCGGCTGGGCCGCCTCCGCCTCGACGACCTGCAACTCGAGCGCGGGTACACGTCGTGGCGGGCGTACTCCGGCTCGAAGATCGCGGCGCAGGTGTTCGGGTTCGAACTCGATCGCCGCCTCCGTGCCGCCGGATCCGACGTCGCGAGCGTCGTCGTGCATCCGGGCTACTCGACCTCGGGGCGCACGCCCGGCATCCGCGGGGTGAATCACCCGTCGCGGGTGAAGCGTTTCGCGGACAACCTGCAGGCGGCATGGACGCAGGGCAAGGACGCCGGTGCGCACGTGCCCGTCCGCGCGGTGCTCGACCCCTCCGTCAGCGGAGGGGACTACCTCGGCCCGGCGCTCCGGACGAAGGGCGCCCCCGTGCACGCCGCCGCGACGCGCGCCTCCCGATCGCCGCGCCAGGGCGCGCGCCTGTGGCCCCGCCTCGAGGCCGCCGCCGGCCAGCCGTTCCCGCTCCCCTGACGCCCTCGGCAGTAATTCCTGAGTGACTCGGGGCGATCGTGCTCGCGGGCCCGAATTACTCAGGAATTGTCGGCTTCGTCGGCTGGGGCTCAGGCGACGACGATGGAGAGCAGCCGGTGGTCGGCCGGGACCGCGGCACGGAGGGCGTCGCGGGCCGACGCGTAGTCGGCGCCCTCCGCCTCGATCTCGCGCACGGCCGCTGGCCGGATGAGTGCCTTCGCGATGACCCGGCCGCCGCGAGGCATGGCGTTGTGCACCTGCACGAGGTCGAACCCCTCGGGCACTTGCTCCTCGATCAGCGCCCGCGCCGACTCCGCGTCGTCCGCTTCGGCGGTGAGCTCCCGCGTCTCGCTGCTCTGGATGAGACCGCGCACCTTCATGCTCTCAACGCTAGCGGACCGCCGGCGTCTCCTCCTGCTCGGCCCGCTCCTCCACGTGCATCTCCGGCGGAGTGCGCCGGAAGCCGCGCGTGAGCACCGCCAGGTAGACGACGCCGATGACGAGCCACCCGATCCCGAGCCAGAGTGCGGATGGGGCCGAGCTGGGTCAACAGATAGAGGTCGACCGCGGCGCCGATGATCGGCAGCACGGCGTACCTGACGACGGGACAGCCGCTGCCGTCGCCGCCACTGGCGGACGAAGTGCACGACGACGCACACGTTCACCATCGTGAACGTGAGGAACGCGCCGAAGTTGATGAACGACGTCGCCGTGTCGAGCGACAGACCGAGACCCAGCATTGCGACCGCACCGATCAGGATGAGGTTGAGCAGCGGAGTGTTGAACCGGGCGTTCAGCCGGCCGAAGAACCCGCGAGGAAGCACCCCGTCACGTCCCATCACGTACATGAGGCGGCTCGTGCTGGCCTGGATGGCCATGGCCGACGCGAAGCCGCCCACGATGACGACCAGGTTGACGATATCGGCGAAGACCTTCCCACCGACGAGCACGGACATGGCGTACGAGGCGGTGGATGAGTCCTCGAAGCTGCCGCCCGGGTGGACCAGCTGCATGACGTACGAGACGATCACGAAGATTAGACCGCCGATGATCACGGCGAGGAAGATGCCGCGCGGGATGTTGCGCTCCGGGTTGACGGTCTCCTCACTGAGAGTGCTGATCGCGTCGAACCCGAGGAACGAGTACGCCGCGATGGCCGCTCCTCCGGAGACCGCGGCGATGGTGGTGCTGTCGTTCCAGAGCGGAGCGGTGAACGAGGCCGGCGGAGCCGCCGACAGGTGGCCGATGCAGAGCACCACGAAGGCGGCGATACCCAGGCCGGTCAGCGTCATCAGCGTCTTGTTGACCCGGTCGGCGAGCACGATCCCCAGGCCGTTGACGATCGTCGTCACCACGATGTTGATCAGCAGCCAGACCCAGACCGGGACGCCCGGGAACTGCGCGTTGAGGTACACCGACTGGATGAGCCACGCCACCATCGGCAGGAAGAAGTAGTCGAGCAGGATCGCCCATCCCACCAGGAAGCCGACGTGCGGGTCGATGGTCCGCCGGGCGTAGGTGTACGCGGAGCCCGATGCGGGGTAGATCCGCGCCATCTTGCCGTAGCTGAGGGCGGTCAACGACATGGCGGCGGCGGCGATGATGTAGGCCGTCGGGGTGGTGCCGTTGCTGGCTCCGGCGATGACGCCGAAGGTCAGCATGACGATCGCCGGGGACATGTAAGCGACGCCGAACAGCACGATGGAGGAGAGCGAGAGCTTGGCGCTCAGGCGCGGCGACGTGGCGCTCATGCGGTCACCTCCGCGGTGCTCGCGACGGTCGGGGTCCAGCGCGACGACGCGAGGCGACCCTCGTACAGCGGGAGCTCGAGGTTCGAGACCTCGCCTTCGTACTGCCGCCAGGGGCGGGTCACACCTCCGCTGCCGTATCGGCGCACTGCGGCGACCTCGTCGAGGTCGATCACGTCGGAGAGCACGGTGCTCTCCGAGCTGGCCGACTCGACGCGCACGCGGCCCTGCGGGTCGGCGAGGAGGCTGCGACCGAGACCGTTCGGCGCGGCGGCGTTGACGCTGGCCACGAAGACCTGGTTCACGATGGCGTTCGCCTTGGCGATCGTCTCCTCCTGCGCCCGGTCGGAGGTCGGCGTCTGCACCAGGTTCAGGATGAGCTCGGCGCCCATCCACGCCAGGTGACGGCTGTGCTCGGGGAACCAGGCGTCGTAGCAGATGGAGAGCCCGATGCGCCTGAAGCCGTCCATGTCGAAGACGACGAACTCGTCTCCGGCGGCGACGGTCTCGTACGGCCGCCACGGGAAGACCTTGCGGTAGGAGGCGGCGCGCCGGCCCTCGGGCGAGTAGGCGGCCGTCGTGTTGTAGACACGGCCGTCCTCCCCGCGCTCGTAGAAGCTGCCGGGCACCAGCCACACGCCGAGGTCGCCGGCGAGCGCTGCGAGCGCCCGGTCACGCGGGCCGTCGAGCGGCTCGGCGAGCGCGTCGATGCGCTCGGCCGTCTCGCGCCGGCGACGCGTCGCCGAGGCCGGTGAGGTGCAGCTCGGGGTGCACGAAGAGGTGGGTGTCGGTGTGGATGCGGGTGAGGCGTTCGAGGTGGGAGGCGAAGGCTCCGATGTCGTCGAGGGTGCCGTCGGTGCCTGCACCAGAGTGCGAGGGAGAGCGGGCGGGTCATCATCAACCGGGTTCCGTCATGGCCGTAGCGGCCGTCGAGTAAATTAAACGCAATTTATATAAAGAATCGCGAGCGTGTCAACCGGCGGCGTGCGGTGTGCGACGATCGGAGGTATGGCACGGCCCAAGGAGCAGACCCGCCGGCGCGAGCAGCTGATCGCCGCGGCGTCCAGCGCCATGCTCGCTCACGGGTCCAGCGAACTCCGCCTGGCGGACATCGCCAAGGAGGCGGGGCTCACCTCCGCCTCCGTGCTGTACTACTACCCCGACGTGCGCGAGCTCTACACTGCCGTCTTCGCGCAGGGCAGCGACGAGTACTGCACGCATCGCGAGGCCCGGGTGGATGCGGCGCCCACTCCCGAGGAGAAGCTCGCCGAGTGCATCGCGTCCGGCATCCCGTGGCCTCGGTCGCGCGGCCGAGACCAGCCGCATCCTGTACGAGCTGACGCCGATCGTGCTACGCAACCCGGCGGCCGCCGCCGAGAACGGCGTCCTCATCGCGCGCCAGGCCGCACTGTACGAACGGGTGCTGCGGGCGTGCGAGGAGTCGGGGCGGTTCCGTCTGCTGCAGCCCGCGGACGTGCTCGCCCGCAGTTTCATCGCGCTCGAAGACGGCTACGGCGTCGACGTGCTCACCGGCGACCTCAGCCCGGAGACCGAGCAGCAGTGGCTGATGGACTACGCCCGCATCATGGTCGAAGCGGTCTGACCGACGACCACGAGCGGCGGTGTCACTGCGGACGCACTCCCTGCGGGTAGCCGAAGAACGATCCCGGGTCATACGCGGACTTCACCGCGCGCAGCCGGGCGTAGTTGCCGCCGTAGTACGCCTGCTGGGCATCGTCGAGATACGGATCGGGGAAGTTCTGATACGCGCGCGTCCGCGGCAGCCTCCCGGTCAGCCCGTCAAGCCAGTGGCGGTGACTCTCCAACGAAGAGGGCGGGTCGTTCTCGGCCCAGTTCACGTTGAACTGGGCGATGAACAGCGCGCTCCTATGGACGAACGCGGTCGCCTCCGGGGGACGTCGCTCACCGCTCCCCCGAGGGCGAACAGGGCGATATCGACCCCGTACGGGCTGGAGCTTCCCGGCCAGGCAAGCACGTGCTCGCAGACGGCGTCGACTCGTCATCCGAGAGCGGCGCCGCCAGAACCGTCGACGCCCCGGTGAACGGCCCTGGAGCGACGTCCTCGTTGAGGAGAACGCTCGCCTCAGCGAGGGTGACATCGCGCACGGATGCCGCGTTCTGCGATCGTTCGCTCACGGTGCCGACCGCGAGAGCGGCACCGAGCAGCTTCGTGAGTTCGCTCGCACTCCCGTAGAACTGGCCCGTGGCCGTCACCGCACTGTTCGCGCGCACCTGCTGCGACGTCGCGCCGCTCGTCTCGATCCCGATGCGCATGTGGAGGCGCCGGTCGCTGAATCCCTCCGCACACGCTCGCTGCAGCGCCGAGACCGCAGGGATCGCCGAATCGAGACTCCATCGGAAGCGGTAGTACGCGACCGTCCCGTAGTACTTGTCGTAATCGAACGTGAAGTCGAAGTGGATGCCGAAGTTGTCGCCCGCGCCCCCGCGGACGGCCCAGAACAGGTCGGCGTTGGTCGTGGCGTCGCACGTGATCCATTCGCCGTCGGCCGTGACGATCGTGGTCGCCGTCAGCCGGTCGCAGGTCAGGCCCGCCATCTTGTCGCTGAAGCCGATCCCGCCGCCCAGCACCAGTCCGGCGACGCCGACGCTCGAGCACCGGCCGGTCGGCAGGAGGATGTTGCCGAGCTCGAGATTCGGGTGCAGCAGGCCATTGGTCACGCCGGCCTCCACGACGAGCTGTCCGGCGTTCCTGTGCAGCGTGCCCGTCGAATACGCGACGCGCTCGGAGGGCTCGCCCGGGTACCAGGAGACACCGGTCAGCTGCGACATGACCAGGAGCAGCCCGGTGGTCGAGGAGTACCCGGCGTAGTTGTGCCCGAGGTTCGAGCGCGGCGTGACCGGAACGCCGTTGCCCGCCGCCCAGCGGACCGACGCACGGATGTCGTCGAGGATGCCGACCATGACGATCGCCAGCGGGCGCACGGACGAGAACTGGCGGTTGAACGGCGGGGCGACCGTCTCGTATTCGGCCTGTCCCGGTGTCAGCAGCCGGGCGGCCGGCGAGAGGATCGACGCAGCGCCTCGAGGTCCGGCTGAGCTGAAGCGACCGCACCGGCGCCCGCCGGCCGTGCCGCCACGCCCAGACCGACGCCGACCGCTGCGCCGAGCCCGGTGCGCACGAGAGTTCTTCTGTCCACGATGATCTCCGTCCTGTTATCTCTTCAGACGACGGACGGCACCGCATCATGACGGCGATCGCGATCGGATGTCCGGCCGCCTGACGGGGTGGCGTGCCTCCCGATACGGTGAGGGGATGGACTTCCTCACCCAGCCCATCGACCCGACCTCCGAGCGCGACCTCTCCGCGGGCGGACTCCGCCTGGCCTCGTCGACACGACGGACCCGGCCGCCTTCGACGGCTGGATCCGCGCCGACTTCCGTGGGTTCCACGGCGGTCGGCCGAAGGAGGAGGTGCTGGAGGAGGCGCGGCGGCTACCTGGGCGGCCGCCGGACCGCCGCCGTACTACGACGACGCCGTCCCGGCGCGCGAGCCGGTCGGCACGGTCAACTCGTGGGTGGCGCCCCTGACCGTCCCCGGCGGCGGCCGCGTCGGCGCGTGGGCGATCAGCTCGGTGACCGTCGCCCCGACGCACCGCCGCCGCGGTATCGCGCGGGCACTGCTCGGATCGGAGCTGCGCACCGCGCACGCGCTGGGCGTCCCGCTGGCCATCCTGACCGTCTCGGAGTCGGTCATCTACGGGCGCTGGGGTTTCGGACCGGCTACCTACACGACCGCGTGGTCGATCGACACCAAGCGCGTGCGCTGGGCCGGCGCCGAGACCCCGGGCCGCCTGTCCTTCACCGACCCGGAGGACTACCGCGAGACCGGCGAGGCCGTGCTCGAGGCCATGGCCGCCCGTGCGGGCGAGATCGGGCTGGAGCCGTACCTGGCCCACCGCCTGATCGGGCCGCTGAAGGGCGACCCCGACGCGGACAAGTACCGTCTCGTGCGCTACGACTCCCCCACGGGCGAGCCGGAGGGCTTCGTGTCGTACACGGTCAAGGGCGACGACGACTTCACCCGGCACACGATCGAGGTCGGCTACCTCGCGGCGGCGACCGACGAGGCGCTCACCGCGCTGTGGCGCTTCCTGCTCGAGCTCGACCTGGTGGCGACCGTGAAGGTGTGGACGCGCGGCGTCGACGAGCCGCTGCCCGCGCTGGTCTCCGACATCCGCGGCGCCAAGGTCACCGACGTGCAGGACCACCTCTGGGTGCGCATCCTCGACGTTCCGGCCGCTCTCCAGGCGCGCACGTACGAGCGCGACGGCTCACCTGGTGCTCGACGTGCGCGACGATCTCGGGCTCGCGGCCGGCCGCTTCCGTCTGACGGTGCGCGGCGGCCAGGCCGAGGTGGTGGCGACGGAGGATGCGCCCGACGTGACGCTGCCGGTCGCCTCGCTGGGCGCGGTCTACCTCGGACACGACGCCGCGCGCGGCCTCGCCATCGCGGGCCGGATCGAGGGCGACGTGGATGCGCTCGACCGGCTGTTCCGCACGGCGGTGCCCCCGCGGCTCAGCACCTGGTTCTAGCCGCACATCCCACGCCGCGGCCCCGCGGGCGCGCTGGCGCGCGGCCCCGGCCCGCCCCATCCTGCCGAGTGGTGACATCATGTCGCAACTCGGCCCGAATTCGAGCACCGAGTCACCACTCGATCGGCCGGACTCAGTCGATCAGGTCGTGACGCACCACGATCTGGTCGCGGGCGGGGCCCACACCGATCGCGGAGATACGGGCGCCCGAGAGGCCCTCGAGGGCGAGCACGTAGTCCTGCGCGTTCTTCGGGAGGTCGTCGAACGTGCGCGCGCCCGAGATGTCCTCCGTCCAGCCGGGGAACTCCTCGTAGATCGGCTTCGCGTGGTGGAAGTCGCTCTGCGAGGCGGGCACTTCGTCGTGACGCACGCCGTCGACGTCGTAGGCCACTGCCACCGGGATGCGCTCGATGCCGGTGAGCGTGTCGAGCTTGGTCAGCACGAAGTCGGTGACGCCGTTGATGCGCGCGGTGTACCGGGCGACCGGCGCGTCGTACCAGCCGGTTCGCCGCGGGCGGCCGGTCGTGGTGCCGAACTCGAAGCCGCGCTCGCGCAGGAACTCGCCCCACTCGTCGAACAGCTCGGTGGGGAACGGACCCGCGCCGACGCGCGTGGTGTACGCCTTGACGATGCCGATCACGCGGTCGATGCGGTTCGGGCCGATGCCGGAGCCGGTCGCCGCACCGCCGGCGGTGGAGTTGGAGGAGGTGACGAACGGGTACGTGCCGTGGTCCACATCCAGCATGGTCGCCTGGCCGCCCTCGAAGAGCACGTACTTGCCCTCCTCCAGCGCCTGGTTGAGCAGCAGCGAGCTGTCGACGACCATGGGACGCAGGCGCCTCGGCGTAGGTGAGCAGCTGCTCGACGACCTCGCTCGACCGTGATGGCGCGGCGGTTGTAGACCTTCACCAGGAGGTGGTTCTTCTGGTCGAGGGCGCCCTCCACCTTCTGGCGCAGGATGTTCTCGTCGAAGAGGTCCTGGATGCGGATGCCCACGCGGTTGATCTTGTCGGCGTAGGTGGGGCCGATGCCGCGGCCGGTGGTGCCGATCTGGCGCTTGCCGAGGAAACGCTCGGTCACCTTGTCGATGGTGCGGTGGTACGAGGTGATGACGTGCGCGTTGGAGCTCACCTTGAGACGGAGACGTCGACGCCGCGCGCGATGAGCGCATCCAGCTCTTCGAAGAGCACCTCGATGTCGACGACCACGCCGTTCGCGATGACCGGCGTGACGCCCTCGGTCAGGATGCCGGAGGGCAGCAGGTGCAGCGCGTACTCTCGTCGCCGACGACGACCGTGCTGCCCGGCGTTGTTGCCGCCGCTGAACTCGACGACGTAGTCGATGCGGCTAACCAGGACGTCGGTCGCCTTGCCTTTGCCTTCGTCGCCCCACTGGGCGCCGATGATCACGATCGCGGGCACGTTGAGTCCTCTCGATGGATGGAACGCCCGGCGCCACGCGTGACGACCGTTGCACTCGATCCTATCGCGACCCATGAAGTTGCACACGAGCGTGCAAGAAGGGCGTACACTGGACGCGTGCCCACTTCGACCACCGCGCACCGCGCCGCGACGCCACCGCGAACCGCGAGGCGATCCTCGCTGCGGCCGCCGTCGCCCTGAACGAGGACATCGACGCCTCTCTCGAGAGCATCGCCGCGCGCGCCGGTCTCAGCCGTCGCGCCGTCTACGGCCACTTCGCCACGCGTGACGAGCTCCTCGTCGAAGTCTTCACGCGCGGCGCTCGACGGCTCGCGGCGCTGCTCGACCCGGTGTCGCATCCCGACCCCTGGTCGAGATCGCCCTCTTCGGCGCGACGCTGTGGGCCGAAGTCGAGCACGTCCGGGTGAGCGCGGCCCTGGCCGTGCGCGGTCCGCACCGCCAGCTGGTGGGCACCGCGCTCGACCCGGCGCGCGAGCGCCTGCGCGATACGGTGCGGCGCGGGATGGAGTCCGGCCGCATCCGGACCGACCTCGACCGCGAGACGGTCACCCGGCTCATCGAGAACGCGGCCGTGTCGGTGCTCGACGAGGCCACCCGCGCCGGGCTGACGCCCGAGGCCGGCCACCGGCTGGTCATGCTGGCGGGGCTCGGAGCCGCGGGGATGGGATGGCGCGAGGCCGGAGAGCTGATCGCATTCACCCCCGAGCTGGCGTTCGGCACGGGACGCCGGCACCCGTGACGGCGCGCCCGTCGGCGGCGCGGACGAGGGGAGCCGTCGATGAAGGTCGTCCTCGACCAGGTGGCCAAGGGAGCGGCCCTGCCGGCGACCTCCGCCGCCTTCGAGAGCGGGCGCGCCTCCCTCGCGCGCGCCGAGACCGAGCAGCGGCCGACCGTGCTCGGGCCGATCGCGTCCGGGCGGATGCGGCCCGACGACGGCAGCGTCACCTCGACGGCACGACCGACTACGGCGCGATGCGCCGACGGATCGCCCTCATCGACGCGCCCGACGTCTCGGAGCCCACCGCCGACGTGACCGTCTCGGGCATCGTGGCCGAGGAGCCTCATGTTCGCCGGCTACGGGCCTCGCATCCCCTCGCGGTCAGCCGGATGCTGCGCGAGCTGAACGCGTCCGAATGGGCGCGATACGCGATCGGCACCGTGCCGCCGACCGTCCGCATCCGCCTGCTCGCCGAGCTGGCGCTGCTGCGGAAGGGCGCGGACGGTCTCAGCTGCGTCGTCGCCTCGACCGCCACAGCGGCGACCCTGTCGAGCGGTGGCGGCTCGCCCGAGAGCTCGCAGGTCGCGGCATCGCGGTGCTCGTCGTGGCGGGGGACGCCTCCGCCGCGGCCACATCGCCGCCTCCCTGGTTTCGCAGCGCATGGACGAGACCGGACCTCAGACCTTCGACGAAGACCCCGGCCGGGATGACACCGACGATCTCCTCGGACCTGATCGTCACCGACCCCTACGTCACCGACCCCTACGTCACCGACCCCTACGTCACCGACCCCACCGAGGATGGCGCATGAAGATCCTGCAGACGATCGCGGCGGAGTTCCGCCGCCTGACCGCCAGCCCCATGTCCATCGTGGCGCTCATCGCCCTGATGCGCTGTTCCGGTGCTGCTACGGCGGCCTGTACCTGTGGGCGAACCAGAACCCGTACGCCCAACCTCGACCTGCATCTCACGCACGCCATCGTCGTCGACGAGCCACCGGCGCGACGGTCGACGGTTCGCCGGTGAACTACGGCGACGACGTGGCGGAGCAGCTGGTGAAGGACGGTTCGTTCCAGTGGGCACCGCGTCGCCTCGGGCTCCGCGGCGCGCGGCGTCGACGACTCCAAGTACGACTTCAGCATCACCTTCCCGAAGGACTTCTCCTCCGCGCTGGCGTCTGCGCCTCGGCAGCGCTCCCCGCACCGCGCGATGCAGCTGACGCTGACCACGAACGACACGAACAGCTACCTCGCCTCCACCATCGGCACCCAGGCAGCGGAGAAGATCCGGCACCTCCATCGTCAAACAGGTGAACGAGCAGGCGGCGAAGCAGTTCCTCATCGAGGCTCGCCGACATCCGCTCGAACCTGGTGACCGCCGTCGACGGCGCGAACGAGCTCGTCGACGGGAGCGCGTCCGCCCAGTCAGGGCGCCGCCCAGCTCGCGGACGGAACGGCGCAGCTTGCCTCCGGTTCACAGGAGCTCGCGGGCAAGCTGGGCGAGCTGGCATCCGGATCGCAGCAGCTGTCGAGCAAGCTCGGCGAGCTCGCCTCCGGTGCGCAGCAGGTCAGCGACGGCGCCGCCCAGGTGGCGGCCGGCAACCGTCAGCTGGCGGCACAGGCCGACCAGGCCTCCGGCGGCCGCGCAGCAGATCGCCACGGCCGCGCCGGCCTGCACAGCAGGACCTTCTGAACCGGCTCACCGCCGCCGGGCGACGCCCGGGCAGCTCGCGCAGGTGAAGGCGGTGCTCGGCGACCTCGACACCAAGGCCCAGGCGGCGAACGGGCGGATCCAGGGGGCGGTCGGCCAGATCCACCAGCTGTCGTCGGGCGCGGACCAGGTCGCGAGCGGCGCCTCCAGGTCGCGGACGGGTCGCGGCAAGCCGCGGCCGGCGCGTCGCAGGTCGCGAACGGGGTCGCAGCAGGCCGCGGCCGGGGCGTCGCAGCTGGCGTCCGGCGCCTCCTCCGCCCGCGACCGGCGCCGCACAGCTTCGGGATGGGCTCACCACCCTGCACGACGGAACCGTTCAGCTGCGCGACGGCCTCAGTCGGGCGTGGACCGCATCCCGGACAACTCCCCCGCACTGCAGAAGAAGCAGGCGTCGACCATCGCCGACCCGGTGAACCTGAAGAACGACTCGATCACCTCGGCGGGCACGTACGGCGCCGGCCTCGCGCCCTTCTTGCGTGGCGCTCGCGGCGTGGATCGGCATCTACGCGCTGTTCCTCATCGTGAAGCCCGTCTCGCGCCGCGCGATACGGCACTGCATTCGCCGATCAAGATCACGCTCGCGGGCTGGCTCACGCCGGGCCTGCTGGGTGCCATCCAGATGATCGGGCTGTTCGCGATCGTCGCCGGTGCGCTCGGCTTCCGCATCGACGATCCGCTCGGGATGTTCGGGATGATGGGACTGGCGTCCGTCACCTTCGCCGCGATCATCCTCACCCTGAACGTCTGGCTCGGCAGCGTCGGGCGGTTCCTCGGCCTCGTGCTCATGGTGCTGCAGCTGGTGACCGCGGGCGGGACGTTCCCGTGGCAGACGCTGCCCGGGCCGCTCGCCGCGCTGCACCATGCGCTGCCCATGTCGTACGCCGTTGACGGCATCCGCTAGCAGCCATGTACGGCGGCAACCCCGCGACGGCGTGGGCGGATGCGGGAGTGCTCGCCCTGTGGATGCTGATCGCGCTGCTCCTCGCCGCGATCGGCGTCACCCGGATGACGCACTTCCGCACCCTGCGCAGACCTGCGGCCCTCGCTGATCGGATAGCGCGGGGCACCCCTGGTGGGCGGGCACCCGCTGGCGATAGTGTGACGCCCACCAGCACCGATCGACAGGAGGACGGACCATGGCCGATCTCGAGGTCCAGGCGGCTCTCGCGCAGGCGCGACAGGCGGCGAGTGCCGCGAGCTACGACATCCAGAAGCTCCCCGAGGATTCGATCGAGCGCCAGGCGCTGCACAACCTGATCACCGCGGTCGACTCCCTCATCGAGGCGCTCGACACCGAGTGACGCCGCCGCGAGTGGCGACATCTGGTCACCACTCGGCCGGGATTCGAGCCACGAGTCACCACTCGTCGCCGCGGACGCCCGCCCGCCGCGGCGACGGCGGGAGCGACGGTGGCCGGCGCTAGGGTGGCGGCGTGACCGATACGCTGCGCATCCTGCACCTCTCCGACACGCACCTGTACGGCGACGGACGGCTGCACTACGGCATCGTCGACACGCTGGCCGGGCTCGACCGCGTGCTGGCCCGGGCGGGCAGCCTGGCCGAGGTGGATGTGGTGGTCGCCAGCGGCGACCTCTCCGACGACGGCACGGCCGCTTCGTACCGCCGGCTCAAGGCGACCCTCGACCCCTGGGCGGAGCAGCGCGGGGCCCGGGTGGTCTACGCGATGGGCAACCACGACCTCGCCGACGGCTTCCAGGAGGTGCTCGGCGCGCCCGAGACCGTGACGGAGATCCGCGGTTTCCGCGTCGTCACCGTCGACACCAGCGTGCCGGGCGCCGGCTACGGCCGGGTGTCGGATGCGCAGCTCGAGCGCCTGCGCGAGGTGCTGTCCCAGCCTGCCGAGCACGGCACCGTCGTCGCGCTGCACCATCCTCCGGTCCCGCCGAGCACTGTGCTGTTCGAGCCGCTGCGGCTGGTCGACCCGGAGCCGCTGCTCGACGTGTGCAGCGCAGGGGATGTGCGGCTCATCCTGGCAGGGCACTTCCACCACGGGCTGGTGACCGAGGCCGGTCCTGGGGGCATCCCGGTCGTCGTGGCGCCTGCCGTCGCGAAGCCACGACCGACGTGCCGTGGCCGCCTCCGCGCGAGCGGGCCGTGCGCGGCGCGGGCTTCGCCTGGGTGCGGCTCCCCGCCGACGGACCGGCGCGCGCCGAGCTGGTGACGGCGCCCGCGCCCGACGACGGTGCCACGGTGTACGACCTGGATGCGGCCGCAATCCGGCGGATCGCCGACGATGCGGGGTGGCGCGGATGAGCCCCGACTCCGGCTACTCCCGGCACCCCGCTCTGGAAGAAACTGGGCCTCAAGCCCGGGATGCGCGCGCAGGTGCTCCACGCCGACGCCGGGTGGCGCATCCCGCTCGACGACGGTCCGGAGGTGGAGTGGACCGACGCTGGGCCGGCGGGCTGCATCCTGGCGTTCTACCGGTCGGCCGACGCGTTCCTCGCGGAGCTCGACGACCTGGGCGAGCGCATCCGCCCCGACGGGATGCTGTGGGCGGCATGGCCGCGGAAGGCGGCCGGGCACGTGAGCGACCTGAACGAGAACGTCATCCGCGATGCGGCCCTCTTACGCGGCCTCGTCGACGTGAAGGTCGCCGCCGTCGACACCGACTGGTCCGGCCTCAAGCTCGTCTGGCGGCGCACGAACCGCTGACCCAGCGCTGCCCTCAGCCGAAGGGGACGTGCTGTGTGATCCAGGTGTGCATGGCGATCGCCGCCGCAGCCGACGCGTTGATCGACCGCGTGGAGCCGAACTGGGCGATCTCGACCACCGCATCCGCCGCCTCCAGCGCCGCCGCCGACAGCCCGGGTCCCTCCTGCCCGAACAGCAGCACGCACCCCGCGGGAGCGCGAAGGTCTCGATCCCGACCGATCCGGGGACGTTGTCGATCGCGATCACCGGCAGTCCCTCGCCGCGCGCCCACGCCACGAACCCGTCGACGTCGTCGTGGTGCACGACGTGCTGGTAGCGGTCGGTCACCATGGCGCCCCGTTGTTCCAGCGGCGGCGGCCGATGATGTGGACGGTGTCGGCGGCGAAAGCGTTCGCGCTGCGCACGATCGACCCGATGTTCATGTCGTGCTGCCAGTTCTCGATGGCCACGTGGAACGGGTGCCGGTGTTCGTCGAGATCGGCGACGATCGCCTCCATGCTCCAGTACCGGTAGCGGTCGATCACGTTGCGGGTGTCGCACGTGCCGGAGCAGTTCGGCGTCGTAGCGCGGGTCGTCCGGCCAGTCGCCTCGGCCAGGGTCCGACGCCGTTCGTTGGTCAGCTCGTGCGTCGGGTTCGGCGTCTCGTCCACGCCCTCCAGCGTATCCACCGGGCGCGCCGGGCCCTCACCGCTGCACGGCCCCGGCCCCTAAGCTGGACGCATCCGATTCCCGGCGAAAAGGAGTCCAAGCGCGACGCGTCGCGACGAGATCGAGTGCTGGCTCACCGACGATGGACGGCGTTCTCGTGCACGAGAACCAGGCGCTCCCCGGGGCGTCGGACCTCATCCAGCAGCGGCGCGACCAGGGAACGCCGTTCCTGGTGCTGACGAACAACTCGATCTTCACCCCGCGCGACCCGGCGGCGCGCCTGCGCACCTCCGGGCTGGATGTGCCCGAGGAGTCGATCTGGACGTCTGCCCTCGCCACCGCGGACTTCCTCAAGTCGCAGATGCCCGGCGGCAGCGCCTACGTCATCGGCGAGGCGGGGCTCACGGCGACCGCGCTGCACGAGGCCGGCTTCATCATGACCGACACGAACCCGGACTACGTGGTCGTCGGCGGGCGCGCGGCTTCTCCGCTTCGACGCGATCACGCAAGAGCGATCCCGCCCGATGTCGGCAAGGGCGCGCGCTTCATCTCCGCGAACCCCGACCCGACGGGCCCGAGCGCCGAAGGCCTTCGCCGCCGGCGACGAGGAGCGGTCACCGCCCTGATCACCAAGGCCACCGGCCGCGACCCGTACGTGGTCGGCAAGCCGAACCCGATGATGTTCCGCTCGGCGATAGAACCGCATCGGCGCGCACTCCGAGAACACGGCGATGATCGGCGACCGGATGGACACGGATGTCGTTGCGGGCATCGAGGCCGGTCTTTCACACCGTCCTCGTGCTCACCGGCATCAGCGACCGCGCCGAGATCGAGCGGCACCCGTTCCGCCCGGACGAGGTGCTGAGCGGCGTGGACCAGCTGCTCGCGCGGGAGCCGCTCGAGACCGAGCTCTGAGGCCGCGCGGCCGGGGGATGGACGATGGACGACTTCGCGCACATCCGATCGGCGATCGCCTGGCGCGCGCGCACCGCGTGGACGCGTTGCGCGAGGAGCATCCGCTGACGACTTCACTACTTCGGGCTGTGGACGTCGCCGGTGGCGCACCGGCCTGCCCCCACGGCGTGCTCGGAGCAGGGGCTGCTGCGCGCCGTCGAGGAGCACCGTGCCGACGGCGTCGGGGTGGATGCGGACGCGCTCCGGTGGGCCGTCAACGCGTCGCCGTACGACCTCTTCGGCGACGAAGCCTTCGCCGAGCTCGAGCCGCTCTTCGAACGGGTGGGCGACCCGTACGACCGTTCCCGGGAGGAGAACGAGTCGCTGTTCGAGGCGATGGTCGGCGCGCTCGCGGACCTCGATGCGGAGGGCTTCTTCGGCACCGGAGCGCGGCGCGACACGGTCGTCGTGAACGTCACGATGCCCGCGCACGAGCGACCGCGCGACGCGATCGAGTCGGCGCGGCGGCTGAACCCGCCGAGCGCGCTGGTGCGCTACGAGGCGGACGCCCTGTCGGCGCGGGACGAGTAGCCGCGGTTCAGGACGGACCGGGACCGGCGACCGACGAGGTCAGCGGCTGCCCGCTGGAGCGGTTCGCGAAGCAGTAGTACGACCGCTGGCCGTCCTTCCACTGCTGCTCGGTCGCCGGATACGAGCCGATGACCTGCAGGTCGGGGTAAGCGCCCGCGGCGGCGCAGGTCGACGATGCCGCCGGCCGTGCACACCCCGGGCATCTGCTGGGCCAGCGCATCCGCACCGGGGTAGGGCGCGGCCGGGTCGGCGGAGAGCACGTTCGTGTACAGCAGCTGGGCGGTGTGCGGCGCGGCGCAGTCCACCACGGTGAACTCCTCGGCCCAGACGGAGGTGAAGGGGCTGAATGCACTCCCCGCCGCCGAGCGCATCCCACGGGTGGACGCCCGGGCCGACGGCCGCGGCGGGCTTCGGCGTCACCGTGGGGACGGGGGCGGGCGTCGGGCTCGCGGACGCCTTCGCCGCGGTCGCGGTGGGCACGGTCGTCGGCTGCGGTGCGGGCTTCTGCCCGCCGACGAGCGAGGGGATGCGCGTGCCGAGCGCGAACAGGCCGATCAGCACCAGCACGACGGCGAGGGCGCTGAGGGCCAGCAACAGGATGCGGTTGTTGCGGTTTCCCCAGAGGCCCGAGCCGCCCGTGCCCTGCGGCGGCACAGGCCCGGCGGGTGCGGCCGGCACTGCGGGTGCGGCGGATGCGGCGGGTGCGGCGGGTGCCGGGGCTGCCGTCGCGGTCACCGGTGGGAGCTCAGCCGTGGGCGCGGGAACCGCGGCGGCGCCGGTAGCCAGCGGGGTGAGAGACGGGCGGTGCGGTGCGGCCGTGACCGATCGAGTGTCTCGGGAGTCCTCTGCAGCGGTCGGAGGCAGGGAGAAGGCCACGGTCGCGGGCAGCTGCGGGCCCTCGAGGTCGGCCGCAGGCTCCGGCTCGGGGCGGAAGCGGTCATCCTCGGCCTCGGCCTCGTCCTCGGGCTCGGGCTCGTGGACTTCCTGCTCCTCGCCGACGTCTCCGAAGAGCGCGGCCAGGCCGTCCGCCTCGTGCTCGTCCGTCTCACCCGGCTCGGCGTCCGCCGGTGCGGCGTCGAACGGCTCGGGAGACGACGCGGCCGCGATGCTCTCCGCGTCGATGGGGCTCGTCGCCGGCGACGGCGCGGCGCCGAGGGCCAGTTCGGCCTCGGCGGCCGGGATGGCGGGCTGCGAGGGCAGCACGACCTCCGGCTCCCTCGCGTCCCGCTCGCAGCAGTGCCGCGATCTCGGCGGCGTCCAGCGCCTGCGTCGGGGTGTCGGTGGTCGGTTCGACCAGAGCCTCCGCATCCACCGGCGGGAGCACCGGCGGGGCCGGCTCACGGGTGCTCGGCGCCTCGAACGCCGAGGTCGACGGGTTCAGGGCTGAGGGGACGATGGGGATGACGCTCGTGGTGTCGCCGATGACCGACCGGCCGGACGGAGCGCTGGGCTCCGGCTCGCCGAAGGCCGAGCAGCGCGGCGAACCCGTGGCTCTGCTCGGGCTCGGGCGGGGCGGCGGGCAACGGGTCGAAGATCGTGCGCGGCGGCTCCGGCTCGGCGGGCGCCTCGGGTTCGGGCGCCGGGATGACCCAGGAGGCGGGCGAGGGCGCGATCGGCTCCGGTTCCGGTTCCGGTTCCGGTTCGGGGGCGGCCTCCACAGAGGAATGCTCGACGGGCACGGGCACGGGCACGGGCGCCGGTGCAGGCGCCGGAGTCTCATCCACAGCCGCGGCAGGCGCGACAGGCTCCGCCACCGGCCGCGGCACGCTCTCCTGCGGCTGCTCCAGCTCCGGCTGCGGCTCCGGCTCGGGCGCCGCCTCGGGCACGAGCGGATCTCCGCCTGCCCCGGGAGTCAGATTCCACGAGAACGAGACCGGGAACTCCGACGCCGGCTGCACCTCGGCCGGCGTCTCGTCCTCGACCTTCAGCAGGTCGTCGAACGCCCCGGCATCACTGCCCGCATGCGGCTGCGCGGGGAACTGCTGCAGGCTCGGCCGCAGGCGGTTCCGCACGGACGGGCTCAATCACCACGGGCTCCGGGGCCGCCGGCTCAGCGGCCGGAGGCGCCGGCGGCTCCTCCGCGACGGGGCGACGGGCGCCGCCGGCTCTCGCCGACCGCTCGATCCGCCGGCCGCCGGTCAACTGCTGGAGCAGCCAGTCCGAGCTGCCGAACTCGGGCTCCGCCGGAGCGTCGTCGTCCGGGCGTTCGTCGTCCCCGGCGCCCCTCCCGCGCTCGCCGGACACTACGCCAGCCCCAGGTCCTTCAGGCCGATGGCGGCGAAGTACGGGTAGCCCGCGCCCTCGATGACCTCGCGCGCACCGGTGTCGCGGTCGACGACCACGGCGACCGCGGCGATCTCGGCGCCCACCTTCTTCAGCGCCTCGATGGCCTTCAGCGGCGAGCCGCCGGTCGTGGACGTGTCCTCCAGCACGATGACGCGCTTGCCGGCCAGATCCGGGCCCTCGACCTGCTTGCCGCGGCCGTGGTCCTTGGGCTCCTTGCGCACGACGAAGGCGTCGTACGCCAGGCCCTGCGCTGCACCCTGATGCAGGATGGCCGCGGCGACCGGGTCGGCGCCCATCGTCATGCCGCCGACCGCCACGACGTCGGGGACGTCGCGGATGAGGTCGATCATGACCTGCCCGATGAGCGGTGCGACGCGGTGGTCGAGGCTGACCTTGCGCAGATCGACGTAGTAGCTGGCCTTCTTGCCGCTGGTCAGCGTGAAGTCGCCGTGGAAGACCGCCTCGGCGGCGATGTAGTCGATGAGCTGCTGTCGTGCGTCGGTCACATCCCTGAGTTCTAGAGGGGAACGCCGGACCGACCGGGAGTTCTCCACAGCCCCTTGAGCGCTCCACAGAACGATGGCTCGGCTCGGGCGACGTCGGCGACGGCCGATACGATCAGGGCATGCGCGTCGCCGCCTGGAATGTCAACTCGATCCGCACCCGCGGTGACCCGGGTCGTCGACTGGATGGTGCGCGAAGACGTGGATGTGCTCGCCATGCAGGAGATCAAGTGCAAGCCCGAGCAGTTCCCCTTCGCCGCGTTCGAGGCCGCCGGCTACGAGGTCGTGCTGCACGGTCTCAACCAGTGGAACGGCGTGGCGATCGCGAGCCGGCTGCCGATCCAGGATGTCGAGGTCGGCTTCCCCGACATGCCGGGCTTCCTCAAAGACCACGACGGCCCCGACCTGCCGAAGGAGGCGCGAGCGATCGGCGCGACGGTCGACGGTCTCCGCCTGTGGAGCCTGTACGTGCCGAACGGACGCTCCCTCGCCGACCCGCACTACATCTACAAGCTCGACTGGCTCGCTGCGCTGGCGGCCGACACCCACCGCTGGCTGACCGACGACCCGCAGCTGCAGCTCGCGCTGATGGGCGACTGGAACGTCGCCCTGCTCGACCTCCGACGTCGGCGACCCGAGCCTCGTGCCCGGGCTGTCGACGCACATCTCTGCCGCCCGAGCGCACGGCGTTCGCTGCCTTCGAGAAGGCGGGGCTGACCGACGTCGTGCGGCCCCTCGTGCCCGACGGCTACACCTACTGGGACTACAAGCAGCTCCGGTTCCCGCGCAACGAGGGCCTCCGCATCGACTTCATCCTCGGCTCGCGCGCGTTCGCCGACCGCGTCGTCAGCGCGAGCATCCACCGCAACGAGCGCAAGGGCGACGCGCCCAGCGACCACGTTCCGGTGCTCGTCGAGCTCTCGTCCGACGCCCCGGCGGAGGACGACGACGACCGCCCGATGATCTTCGGCTGACAGGAGAGCCCGCTCATGGGTCACGACTCCCGCCACCGGGCTATCCGGCGGCGCCTGCGCCGGCCGGCGCTGCAACCGCCCGGCGCCTGGTGATCGTCTGGGACCTCGTCACCTCGATCGTGCTGCTCGTCGTCGGCGTGGTGGTGGCCGCCGTCCTGACGTTCGCCGCCTTCTTCCTCGTCTTCGCCAGCGACCCGTGCGGCTCGGGCACCGCCTGCGACACCGGGCGGATGGGATCGGCTTCTTCATCGCGCTGATCGGCCCCGCGGCGCGGCCGCTCACGCTGATAACGCGGTGATCGTCGCGATCGTGCTGCTCGTTCTGCGCCGGATCAGCTTCTGGGTGCCGATCGTGGGCATCCTGCTCGCCCTTGGAGTCTGGGCGGGCGGAGCGGCGCTCGTGGATCTCGGGCGTGCCCGGCGCGACCTTCTGAGGAGGCCGCCCGGCACGTTCCACGATCCGCCTGGGAAATCCAGGCCCTACTCCATCCCGACCACGGCCTACCGTCGGGCTCGACAAGAGATGACGACGAAAGGAGCCGATATGGCTGCAGTGACCCAGTCCATCGACGTGAACGTACCCGTGACTACCGCGTACAACCAGTGGACCCAGTTCGAGTCCTTCCCGCACTTCCTCGACGAGGTCGAGGAGATCACCCAGGTCGATGACACCACCAACCACTGGCGCGTGAAGATCGGCGGCGCGGAGCGTCAGTTCGACACCGTCATCACCGAGCAGCTCCCCGACGAGCGCGTGGCGTGGAAGTCGGTCGCCGGCGACACGGAGCACGCGGGGGTCGTCACGTTCCACCGCCTCTCGGACGCCGAGACCAAGGTCACGGTTCAGCTCGAGTGGGCGCCGTCGGACGCCCTCGAGAAGATCGGCTCGGTGTTCGGCCTCGACGACCACGCCGTGAAGAAGGACCTCGAGAACTTCAAGAAGTTCATCGAGTCCGAGGGCATCGAGACCGGCGCCTGGCGCGGCGAGGTGGACCGCGGCGAGACGGTCTGATCCGTCCCCTCATGACGACGGCCCCGGTGCATCGCACCGGGCGCCGCTGTCGCGCGCCGGGTCAGAGGACGGGGCGACCGCCCGTCACGCGACGCGCGCACACCGAGATGTACGAGCCGTCGTCGCTGGCGAGCAGCACGTAGACGAGCGCCAGCTCGGCGGGCTGACCGGCCCGGCCGAGCGGGTGTCGCTGCCGAACTGCGTCACCTTCTCGTTGCCGGCATGGTCGAGGGGATCAGCGGCGTCCAGATCGGTCCCGGCGCGACGCTGTTCGCCCGAATACCCTTTTCGCCGAGCAGCTGCGCCAGCGACGCGGTCATATTGGCGATGGCCGCCTTGGTCGCCGCGTACGGCAGGAGGGTGGGCGACGGCATGTCCGAGTTCACCGACGACGAGCCGATGATGCTCGCTCCCGGCTTCAGGTGCGGAACGCGGCCGCCTTGGTCAGGTGGAAGAACGCCGGAGATGTTCGTGGCGATCGTGTGGTCCCACTCCTCGTCCGGGATCTCCTCCAGCGACTCGGCGAGGTCATCTGGTAGGCCGCGTTGCTGACGAGCACATCCAGGCCGCCGAGCTCCTCGACGGTCCGAGCGACCAGGTCGCGGCAGTGCTGCGGGTCTGAGACGTCGCCGCGCAGCAGGAGCGCCTTCCGGCCGGCCTCCCGGACCCATTTGGCGGTGTCCTCCGCGTCGTCGTCCTCGTCGAGGTACGAGATGGCGGCATCCGCGCCTCGCGTGCGTACGCGATCGCCACCGCCTTGCCGATGCCGCTGTCCCCGCCGGTGATGAGGGCAACTTTGCTGGTCAGCTTGCCGCTGCCGACGTAGCTCTTCTCGCCGTGGTCCGGCCGCAGGTTCATCGCCTCCGGTCTCGCCGGGCGGCTGCTGCTGCTGCTCAGGAAAAGACATCCATAGCCTCCATTCGTGTGCCTCCCACGCAACACCCGGCGGCCGCGCTGGTCAGGCTTGAGCGCGCCGGGTTCTGCGCGCACCGTCCCTCGCAATGAACGCCACACCGGACGAACCCGACGGCCAGCAGAGCGACGCCGCCCAGACGGCGAAGGACCGCTGCGTGCAGCCCGTCGAGCGAGCGCGAGACCGAGGCGAAGCAGGAGGATCTCGACGGGCGCCAACGTGCGCTCACAATGCGGCGGCCCGGCGACGACGTCGGTGACGTGCCGGTCCTGCCGGAGGACGACCTGGACCCGGCGACGATCGTACGGCGCGGCGACCCGGGCCACGAATAGGCGCTACTCCACCGACTCCGTCCGCTCCCCGCGCCGCTTGGCCGCGGCCGCGTAGACGCGCTCGACGACCCCAGAGCAGGATGCCGATCGCGCAGCAGCCCGAGCGCGATGCCGTACTGGCCCGCCGGGCGCCCCGACGTCCACGGGAAGACCAGGTACAGGCGTGATCGCGCCGATGATGGGCAGCGCTGCCGGCGAGCGGAAGTGCTTGCCGGTCGACCGGCTGACGGCGCAGCACGAGCACCGGCGACGTTCACCACCGCGAAGACGGCGAGCAGGAGGAGGGAGGTGGTGCCTCCAGAGCAGCGCCACGATCGAACCCCTTCGGGTCGAGCGACACGTAGGTGATGAGCCCGACGGCGAGCGCGGAGGTGAATAGGATGGCCGTCCACGGCGTGCGGCATTGGGCGAGACCTTGGCGAGGAACGGCGGCAGCACCTTCTGGCGGCTCATGCCGTAGAGCAGGCGACTGGCCATCATCATGTTGATCAGGGCCGTAAGTTGGCGACGGCGAACATGGAGATGAACGGCAGCAGGTCGTTGATCGGGAAGCCGGGCGCAGCCGCCTCCACCGCGGTCACCAGCGGCGTCTCGCTGCCGGCGAGCTGGCCGATCGGCACGAGCGCCACCACGGTGATCGAGACGAGCACGTAGATGACCGCCGCGATCCCGAGGCCGCTGAGCATCATCTTCGGGAAGATGCGGCTCGGATCCTTCGTCTCCTCGGCCATGTTGACCGAGTCCTCGAACCCGACCATCGCGAAGAACGCCAGGGACGTCGCGGTGCTCACCGCGAGCAGGACGCCCTTGTCCTCGGGCGTCTCGCAAGGCGACGACCCAGTGACCAGTCGGCGTTGCCGCCGGCGATCGCCCACATCCCGATGAAGATGACGAGCAGCAGACCCGACAGCTCGACGAGGGTGAGGACGACGTTCAGCCACACGCTCTCGGTGACGCCGCGCAGGTTGCGACCAGCATGATCAGCACGATGAACGCGAGGGCGATCAGCAGGGTCGTCAGGTTGTCGTCCGGGATGCCGGAACCCGATCGTCAGGTTCACCGCGAACGCGCGGAGGCGGTGGACGCCGACGTGATGCCCGACGTCATGACGATGAAGCACACGATGAACGTGAAGAAGTGGATGCCGAACGCCTTGTGCGTGCGAGCGCGGCGCCTGCGGCCTGCGGGTACTTGGTGACGAGTTCGAGGTACGAGAACGCGGTCACCGTCGCTACGGCGAAGGCGAGCAGGAACGGCAGCCAGGCCGCGCCGCCGACCTCCGCCGCCACCTGCCCCGTGAGCGCGTAGACCCCGGTGCCCGGATGTCGCCGACGATGAAGAGGAGCAGCAGCCCCGGGCCGAGGGCCCGCTTCAGCTCCGGCTGCTCGGGCTCCACGGTCTTGACCACCTGGGTCCATGACGGATCGCTCACGGTCGGCTCCCCTCGACGATGCGTTCGGGAAGCCACTGCATGTGAGTTCTCACAGAAACGGGAGCCCTCGGGCGGCTACTGCCGCCCGGTGAAGTCCTCCATCGAGTCGTAGACGCCGAACACCCGGCCGGCCACCACATCCCACGCCCGGGTCGGCAGGATGCCGCGCAGCGTCTTCGCCAGACCGACAGTCCACGGCAGCATCAGCATCGGCTTGCCGGCCAGCATCGCGCGCCAGACCCGGTCGATGACGTACTCCGGCGTCATCACCGGGTCGAGGCCGGCGCGCCCGCGAACATGCCGGTGTCGATATAGCTCGGGGCGACGGTCGTCACCTTGACGTGCCCGTAGCCCTCCTGCACGAGCTCGAGGCGCAGGCTGTCGCTCCAGCCGATGACGGCCCACTTGCTGGCGGCGTAGACGCTCATCCGCGGGTTCGACAGCGCTCCGGCGGCCGAGGCGATGTTGACGATCCGCGCCTCCCGGGGGCTCTGCTGCATGCCCGGGAGGAACTCGCGCGTCACGTACATCGGCGCGAGGGCGTTCACCTGCATCGTCGCGCGGGTGTCCTCGCCGTTGTCGTGCTCCCAGAAGTACTTGCCGCGCACGATCCCCGCGTTGTTGATCAGCACGTCGATCCCGCCGACCTCCTTGCGGACGGCCTGCGCGCTCTGCGCGATCGCGCCCAGCTCTCGGAGAGGTCCACGACGTAGGGCAGCACGCTCGTGGCCGGCCGCCCGGCGGCGGAGCTCGGCGACCCCTCGGGCGCACCCCACGCGGCGGCCGTGCGCCCCGCGAGCACCTCCCGCCGCAGCCGGTGCGTGAGCTCCATCAGGGCAGCCTCGTCGCGGTCCCACAGCACCACGGCGCGCGCGCCCTCCAGCACCGCCCGCTCTGCGTACAGCCGCCCCATCCCGGAGGCCGCACCGGGTGATGAGCACGCGTGCGCCGCGGACCGTTCTCGCCATGCCCCCATTCTCGCAGGCGACGGGCCCCGCGCCCCCACCTTCGCCGAGTGGAGACATCGTGGCTGGCGAGTCGACGCGGATTCGGGCCACTTCTCACCACTCGGCGGAAGCGGGCGAAAGCGGCGGCGGAAGCGGATGCGCCGGCGTACGCTGCGACCGATGAGCACGGTGTACACGATCGGGCACTCGACCCGCACGTTCGATGAGGTGCTCGGGATGCTGCGTGCGAACGGCGTGACCGCGCTGGTGGACATCCGGCACTTCCCGTCGTCGCGGCGCCTGCCCCAGTGGAATCAGGATGTCGATCGTCGCGGCGCTGCCGCCGGACATCGAGTACCGCTGGCTGGAGGACCTCGGCGGCCGCCGGCACACCCCGGCCGGCGTCGTCAGCCCCAACGGGTACTGGCAGGTCGCCGCCTTCCGGGCGTACGCCGACTACATGGCGACGCCGCCCTTCGCCGCGGGCCTCGCCGAACTCACTGCGCTGGCGCAGCGGCGCCGCCCGGCGATCATGTGCAGCGAGGCCGTCCCGTGGCGCTGCCACCGGCGGCTGGTGACGGATGCGCTGCTCACCGAGGGCGTCGAGGTGTTCGACATCCTCTCCGAGACGTCCGTGCGGCCGGCGGTGCTGAACCCTCACGCCACGCTTCCGCGACGGGCACCTCGTCTACCCGGCCGACGACTAGCGATTCGCTGCGTCGCGCCGGCATTCCGCGCAGTTTTCCACAGGAATGGACAACAAAACGCTCGCGATCCCCGGATAGGCTCGTCACGTCCACACCACTGCCGCGTGCGAGCGGCCGACCAACGACGGGAGGTTCGTCATGTCCAATTTCGTCCAGAACTACACTGCAGATGCGATTGTCGGAGAGCCCGAGGTCGTCGAGGACGGCCGCCCGGTCCGCGAGGTCGCGAACGATCCCGCGTGGCTGCGCCTCGAGGACGCCGCCGTCGCGCTGCAGGCCCTGCAGGTGAAGGACGGGTCGGTCGAGCAGGAGTCCGACCGCCCGGCCGCCGCCGAGCACGTCCGCACCATCGTCGACTCGATCGCCGCACCGCACCGGCGCTCCCGCACGACGCGTCGTACCTGGCCGCCCTCCAGCGCGACTTCACGCGCTGGGCGAACGAGGGCTTCGGCATCCCGGACTTCCTGGATGCGCTGAACGAGTTCCAGCCGCAGCAGCACCGCGTGGACGGGCTCGGCCACCTGGTCGTGTTCCCCATGTACACGCAGAACGGCAGCTCCAACCGGTTCGTCGAGGCTCTCCTCGTCGAGGTGATCTGGCCGGAGTTCGTGGCGGAGCTCGAGGCCGGCGAGTACGGCAACAAGCTGTTCGTCGCCCTCCGCTTCGTCGACTTCACGCCCGGCTACGACACGAACTCGGCGGTGCTGTTCCCCGAGACGGTCGCCATGCGCGAGATCCCGTCCTTCACCTGGGGCGCGATCTTCCAGGACCGCGAGGCGGCCCGCTACCGGCGCGTCGTCCGCGCCGCGGCGGAGATCACCAAGCTGGAGCTGCCGGCGGACGCCGCCGCGATGCTGGACGACCAGCACCTCACGGAGGAGACCTTCGTGATGTGGGACATCATCCACGACCGCAGCCACATGCGCGGCGACCTGCCGTTCGACCCGTTCATGATCAAGCAGCGGATGCCGTACTTCCTGTACTCGCTGGAGGAGCTGCGGTGCGACCTGACCGCGTTCCGCGAGTCGGTGAAGCTGGAGCGCGAGCTCAGCGCCCTGCCGGACTCCGAGCTCTCGGAGGCGCAGCGCGAGATCCGCGACCACGCCCACCTGGTGCAGTACGCGGTGATCTTCGACCGCATCTTCCGGTTCGCGATCACCGGCAGCCGCGTGCGCAACTACGACGGGCTCGGCGGCCAGCTCCTGTTCGCGTGGATGCACCAGCACGACGTGCTGCACTGGACCGACACCCAGCTCACCATCGACTGGGAGAACGTCCCCGACGTGGTCGTCGCGCTCAGCGACCAGATCAACGAGCTGTACTGGCGTTCGATCGACCGGCCCAAGGTGGCGCACTGGCTCGCCGCCTACGAGATGCTGACGCAGACGCTGACCCCGCACCCGGCCTCCAACTGGGCGCGCGGGCTGTCGGACGAGGTGCTCGCAGGCGTGCCGAAGGGCTACACCGACCAGGTGCTGGACGATGAGTTCCCGCTCTCGATGTTCTACGAGGCGCTGAACAAGAAGATGGCGGGCGTCATCGAGTCGACGGCCGGCATCACCGGCACGACGGACGCGACCGGCGCGGACGCGACCGGCGCGGACGCCGCATGACGGACGCCCCCACGGCGGACCCGGCGGCCCGGACCTCCTCGGAGGCCGGGCCGTCCGGCGTCGCCGGTCGTCTCGTGCTCATCGCCGGCGCCACCAGCGCGTCCGGCGAGGCCGTCGCCCGCGCGCTCGTGGCGGCCGGCGCCCGCGTGCTGGCCGTCGGCACGCGGAAGGATGCGCTGGACGCGCTCGAGGTGGCGGTCCCCGGCGTCGAGACGGACAGCTGCGACCTGGCGGACCGGGACGCCGTGGCCGAGCTGGCCATGCGCATCCACCTGAAGTTCGGTCACCTGGACGGACTCATCCACCTCGTCGGCGGCTGGCGCGGCGGCGGCGGCATCGCCGGGCAGAGCGACGAGGACTGGGAGTTCCTGGAGCGGGCGTTCCGCACCCTCCGGAACACCAGCCGCATCTTCTACGACGACCTGGTCGCCTCCCCGCGGGGCGCCTGGCGATCGTCTCGTCGACCGCGGTCGAGAAGCCGTATGCGGGCGGCGCGAACTACGCCGCCGCCAAGGCCGCGGGCGATGCCTGGGTGCGCGCCGTGGCGCAGGGTTTCGCCAAGCAGGCGCCGCAAGCGGCCGCGACCATCTTCGTGGTGAAGACGCTGGAGGGCCTGGAGGCGCGGCTCGGCGACGAGGTCGTCGCGCTGTGGGCGGCGGACGCGGCTGCGGTCAACGGCCGACGCATCCCTCTGGAGCCTGAGAGGATGGATTCGTGACGCTTCAACTCCACGACCTCACCCTGCGCGGCTTCGCCTCGGACAACTACGCGGGTGTCCACCCCGAGATACTCGACGCCATTGCGGCCGCGAACAACGGCCACCAGATCGCCTACGGCGAGGACGTGTACACGGCCCGGCTGCACGAGGTCTTCGCCGAGCACTTCGGCGAGGGCGTCGAGGTCTACCCGGTGTTCAACGGCACGGGCGCGAACGTCGTCGGGCTGCAGTCGATGCTCCCCGCTGGGGCGCCGTGATCTGCGCGAAGACCGCGCACATCAACACCGACGAGGCCGGCGCGCCCGAGAAGGTCGCGGGCATCAAGCTGCTGACGGTGGAGACGCCGGACGGCAAGCTGACGCCCGAGCTCATCGACCGTGAGGCCTGGGGATGGGGCGACGAGCACCGCGCGCAGCCGCTGGTGGTCTCGATCACGCAGACCACCGAGCTCGGAACCGCGTACTCGGTCGAGGAGATCCGGGCGATCGCCGACCACGCGCACAAGCACGGCATGAAGCTGCACATGGACGGCTCGCGCATCTCGAACGCCGCGGCCA
The DNA here is from genome assembly GCF_050632895.1 of Leifsonia sp. L25. The sequence continues at coordinate 42,492 of NZ_JBODRZ010000004.1, forward strand.
CCCTCGGCCTGCCGCTGCGGGCCTTCACGACGGACGCCGGCGTCGACGTGCTCAGCTTCGGCGGCACGAAGAACGGGATGCTGTACGGCGAGGCCGTCGTGGTGCTCAACCCGCAGGCCTCCGAGGGTCTCATCTACCTGCGCAAGCTCAACATGCAGCTCGCGTCGAAGATGCGCTTCATCTCGGCGCAGCTGATCGCGCTCCTGAGCGACGACCTGTACCTGCGCTCGGCCGGTCACGCGAATGCGATGGCGACCCGGCTGCGCACGGCGTTGGAGGCCGGTATCGCGGACGGCAGCATCCGCGGCGTCGGCTTCAGCCAGGCGACGCAGGCGAACGGCGTGTTCGCGACCCTGCCGACCGGAGTGGCCGACCGGCTGCGATCGCACTTCCGGTTCTACGACTGGGATGCGGCCAACAACGAGGTGCGCTGGATGTGCTCGTTCGACACGACGGAGGACGACATCGACGCCTTCGTGGCCGCCCTGAAGCAGGAGTTGGGCGCCGCCTGACCGCTTGCCCCTCGGATTGGGGACGAACCGGGGTACAAAAATTGTCCTCCATTCGACCCACACAACGGAGGGTTTTGCGGTAGTCTCAAAGGGCGTCGGAGGAACCCGAATATCCAACCGGCGTAACCCCGAAACGTATGCCGGGCCGTGAGAAGAAACCCTAGTCTTCTCGCAGCCCGGCATCGGTGATAAGAAGCGGATGCGCAGAAAACGCCGCTCCGCGGACTCGCTGGGCGTCGCCCATCATGAGGCCCTCGATCGTGTGCTTCTGCGTGATCGGCGTGAGCTCCTCCACGACCGGGCACACCAGGTGCCGCTTCACGCGCTCCGGCAGCGAGTCGTAGAAGTCGCGGGTGACCGCCATGTCGTGGTGCTCCGCGTTGCCGGCGCCGGGCGCATCCACGCCGAGCACCAGCACCGGACGCGACAGCTGCGACTGGTTCGCCGTTCCGCGGTGGAGGGTCAAGGCCGAGCAGGCGGAGATGTCGCCGCGCTGCGGGTATTTGCGCACCGCGCGCCCGATGAAGCGCGGGTACAGGTGCTTCTCGGGGAACATCTCGTGCTCGAAGCCCTCGGGCAGGTCCCACTGCGTCCCGGGCGCGATCTCGAACGGGACCCATGTCGTCCGCGGTGTCGACGGCCGTGACGTTGAAGGCGAGCGAGGTGAGCCGGCCGGTCCGCTGGGTCTCCTCGGGCATCGGGAAGTCGCGGTGCCAGGGCTGGTCCTTCGCGCCCGGACCGGGGACGTCGAAGCCGAGTTCCACGATCTGGTACTCCGGACCGAGCACGGCCTCGCAGACCGCCCGCACCCACGGGTGGTCGACCAGCTCCAGCCAGCGCGCGCATCTGCTCCGGGTGGATCTCGACGTAGTAGCGCTTCGTGCCGGGCGGCCGACCGCTCCGCCCGGGCGCTGCAGCGCGTCGTCGAAGGCGACCTCGATGTCCTCGCGGAGGCGGTCGGCCCACTCGGGGGTGAAAGCGCCCTTCTTGCCGATGATGCCGTCCGTGTAGAGCGCGGTCACCGCATCCCGGATCTCGAGGCTCCAGGCCAGTGGTGTCCGGCTGCGCGAGGGTCACGCGAGGGAACGTCGTCGTTCGTGAGGTTCCTTTCGATTCTCCGGCGAACGCCAGGGCGCCGAGGTGGAGCTGCCGTGCGGTCTCCTCCTCGTTCCACGAGTGGAAGGCGATGATCTCGGCGCCGTCCGGCGCCACGGTCAGCGAGTTACTGGCCGGGCCCGCGCAGGCCCTCGCCGCTGCGGAGCAGCGAGGCCGCGCCGACGATGCGACCACGGCCCGAGGGATGGTCGGCCGCGGCGACCCCGACGGCGTAGCCGGGGCCGGTCCAGGCGCGCCGCCCGAGTACGTCAGCCAGTAGCGCCCGCCCCGCCGCACGACGGCAGGCCCCTCGAGGGTGTGCCAGGTCGAACGCCGGCGGCTGTGGATGAGGCGGTCGCGCTCGTAGAGCTGCCAGTCGGCGTCGGGCGCGAGCACCGGGACAGCGTCCGCGGCGAGGGATGCCATTCCCTCCTCCAGCGGGGCCGCCGCGAGATGCCGTGCCGGGGCGCTCGTGGTCGAGCACGTCGCGCGCGAAGAAGAGGTACCAGCGGCCGTCGTCGTCGCGGAACGGATGCGCGTCGATGGCGAACAGCTCGCCCGGCGTCAGGATCGACGCCCAGGTCGCGGAACGGTCCGGTCGCTGAGTCGGCCCGAGCGACGCGGGAGGTGGTGGCCCTCGATGCCGCGCCCGACCGAGTAGTACATCCAGAAGGCGCCGCCGGCCCTCGCCACCTCCAGGCGCCCAGTAGTCGTCGCCGAAGCGGTCCGGCAGCCGCTCGAGCACCGCACCGGCGCTCTCCCAGCGCCCCAGGTCGGGCGACGTCAGCGCCTCGAAGACGCGGTCGCCGTCGCTGCCGGGGTGGGTGCCATAGGCGACGTAGCCACCGCCGGCCGAGCCGCAGGACGAACAGGTCGGCGAAGTAGCCGTCCCATACCGGACCCCAGTGGCGGGTGACGCGCACTGCCGCCTCCGTCACTTCGAGAGCTCCGGCAGTCCGTCGCGCCAGCTCACCGGCATCGGCGTGCATGCCGCGGTAGGCGAACGCCTCGTCCCAGGAGTGGAACAGCATCCAGTCCTTGCCGTGGAGGTCACCAGGTCTTCGCCGCCCGGGCCCAGGTAGCGTCCGCCGGTGCCGGGCGTCGAGATCAGCGGCTTCTTCGCCTTCGTGTACCACGGGCCGAGGAGGCTCTTCGCCGTGGCGACGCCGGTCACGTCCGACGGAGTTGGCGTAATCGTTGGCCGAGTACAGCAGCACGTGCTCGTCGCCGTGCCAGGACGATGACGGGCGCCTCGACAGGCGTGCCCTCCCACGACTCCGTCTGCTTGATCAGGCCTAGTCGGCTCCCACGGTGAGCGGGCGCCGTCGGCCGAGGCAGCTGCGCCTGGAGCCAGGTGTCGTAGCCACAGCAGTTGCCAGCTCGTTCTTCCACCCAGGTGAGTGCCGGCCGCTCTCGTCCGCGGCGACGCCGGCGTCGATCGCTCCGCCCTGGTCGGTCGGGCGAACCAGCGGCTTGTCGGCGGTCGAGGTGAAGGACCCTCAGGGCTTGTCGGCGAACGCGACGCCGCATGCCACTGGTACCTGCTGGCCGCATCCGACGCCCGTGCCAAGTAGAGGAGCGAACCGGTCGTCCGCCAGCCGCGTCGGGCCGGCGCGCCCAGGTCTTGCCGGGCAGCGCCCACGAGGGCAGCTGCGGCAGAGCATCTGGTCGCTGAGCTTCCAGGTCTTCATGTCGGTGCTGGTCGCGAGCTGGACGTTCACCGCCGGGGTGTTCGTCGCGTAGGCGTAGACGCGGTCGCCGACCACCGAGCGCACCCGGGTCGGGGAAATCGCTGTCGATCTGAAACGCTGCGACCGACGGCGCGGACGACTCGCTTCAGGAGCAGACCCCGCCGAGCAGCCGGCGCAGACCGGCGACGAGCGCGAAAACGGCGCCGGTCGCGGCGGCTGCCCGGCGGACGGTCATCCCTTGACCCCGCTGGTGGCGACGCTCTCGACGATCTGCTTCTGGGCGGAGAAGAACAGGATGAGTACCGGCACGGACGGCGATCACCGCGCCCGCCATCCGATGGCGTAGTGGGTGGAGTACGCGCCCCTGCAGCTGCGACAGACCGGGCTGCAGCGTGAGGTTCTCGGGACTGAGCAGCACATAGACCGGCCACAGGAAGTCGTTCCAGTTCGCCGGGAAGCTCAGCACCGCGAGTGGCGAGCGCCGGGCGGGCGAGCAGGAGCACGATCTGCAGGAAGATGCGGAAGTCGCCCGCGCCGTCGATGCGCGCCGCCTCCTCGATCTCCGCCGGCAGGCCGACGAAGAACTGGCGGAGGAAGAACACGCCGAAGGCGCTCATCCGCACCCGGGATGGTGATGGCCCAGATGGTGTCGAGCCAGCCGAGATTCTGCCGATCAGGTAGTTCGGGATCAGGAAGATCACCGGCGGCACGAGGAGCGTCGAGATGATCAGGCCGAACACGATCCGCTTGCCCCAGAACTCGAGCCGGGCGGAGCGCGTAGGCTGCCATCGACGCCGTGACGAGGATGATCACCGTCTGCGGCGCGGCCGCGGCCAGAACTGTTCAGGAACCAGCGGAACACCGGCTGCCGCCCGCTCGCGAGGGTCGAATAGGGCCTCCGTCGAGAAGGGGTTCGGGAAGGCCGAGTACAGGTTGCGGATGGCGTCGCCGTCGGTCTTGAAGGACGTCAGCAGGATCCACAGCAGCGGCAGGACGACGGCCAGCGCCAGCACGATCAGCACGGCGTAGAGCAGGGTCTTCCGTGCAGCGGCCTGCGGCGTCTGCTTGCGGCGGAGCGCGGATGGTCCGCGTGGGCGCGGTCGTCTCGGGGGCGGTCGTCGTCGTCATGAGAGGTTCTTCTCTGCGCGCTCCCGCTGCAGGCGGAAGTTGATGATGCTGATGATCGCGAGGAAGGCGAAGAGCACATAGCTCATCGCTGCCGCCGCGGCGAGGTTGTTCTGCGACAGGCCCTGGTCGGCGATGTACATGATCGCCGTGCGGGTCGTGTTGCCTGGGCCGCCCTTGGTGATCAGGAACGACTGACCGAACATGTTGGCGCTCGCCAGGATGGTGATCGTGATGACGAAGGTCATGACCTGGCGGAGTCCCGGCAGCGTGACGCTGATGAACTGGCGCCAGGCGCCCGCGCCGTCCAGTGCGGCCGCCTCGTAGAGGTCGGGGCCGATGCCCTTGAGGCCCTGCGAGGATGATCACGGTGTTGAAGCCCATGGTCCACCACACCGTCACGCCGGCGAGGGTGACCCATACCCACGGGACGTCGACGGTCCAGGGCAGATTGTCCGGGAGGCCGATCATCCCGGAGCAGGTGGTTGATGATGCCGGCCTGGGTGTCGAGGAGGTACTTCCAGATGACGCTGATGACGGCGACGCCGAGCACGTACGGGGCGAAGAAGACGCCGCGGAAGAACGATCCTGCGCGGATCTTCTGGTTCAGCAGCACAGCGACGAGGAGCGGGATGAGCAGCAGGAACGGCACGCTGGCGAGCGTGAAGATGCCGGTCGCCGCCATCGACTGCCAGAAGTCGCCAGAGGTGGCGCTGCCCGGCGTGAACAGGTCGATGTAGTTCTGGAGGCCGATGAACTTCTGGGTCGCGCGGAACGGGCTCCAGTTCGTCAGGCTGATCCAGAGGCCGAAGACCGCCGGCGCCAGCACGAAGACGATGAAGAGCACCAGGAACGGCGCGAGGAAGAGGTAGGCGACGCCCGTGCGTCGAGGGCGCCGGGCCGCTTGCCGCGGCCGGAACGGGACGGCGTGGCGCCCCGGCGTCCCGGGGCGCCACGAGCGATGCGGTGTCAGTCACCGTACTTCGCTTTGTTCTGCTTCAGCAGGGTGTCGGCCTTGGCGGCCGCGTCGTCCAGAGCCGTGCTTCGGGGTCTTCTTGCCGGTCACGGCCTCGTTCACGGCGGTGGTGATCGTCGCCTCCACTCGTGGTGATGCCCGGGGCGATCGGCTCGTAGTGCGCGTACTTCAGCTCGTCGAGGAACGGCTTCAGGTTCGGGTAGTCCTGCACCAGCTTCGGGTCTTCGCGGACCGAGTTCTTGGCGGGGAGCTCACCGGTCTTGGGCCAGTCGGCCGAGTTGTCGTTCATCCACTTGACGAACGTCGCGGCGGCGGCGGTCTTGTTCTTGTCCTGACCCTTGTTGTTCATGAACATCCAGTGGGTCGAGCTCGACCAGACGGCCTTCTCGTCGCCGATCTGCGGGACGGCCACGGCCTGCCACTTCAGCTTGTCGAACGCGGTGTTCGTGGTCTGCCAGACGCCGTTCCAGTTGAAGGCGTTCTTGCCGGCGATGAGGGCGTTGATGTTGCCGTCCTGCGCCACGTCGGCCGGGCTGTACCCGTTCTTGATGAGGTCGGTCATCCAGGTGAGGGCCTTGACGCCCGCGTCGGAGTTGAAGGTCGCCTTGCTGACGTCCTTGTTGAAGAGGTCGCCGCCGTACTGCCAGAGCAGGCCTCGAACTCGAAGGTGCCGGTGAAGACGTAGCCGTCCACCCACTCGCCCTGGACGCCCGCCGCCTTCAGCTTGTCGAGCGCGGCGAGGTACGACGCCTTGTCCTGCGGGATGGCGTTGGCGTCGACGCCGGCCTTCTGCAGCACGTCCTTGTTGACGTAGAGGCCGAGCGGGGTGACGCTCCACGGCACCGCGTACTGGCCGCCGTTGTACTTGCCCGCGTCGAGGAGGCCCTCGGGGAAGTCGCTCGCCTTGCAGCCGAGGGACTTCACGATGTTGTCCGACTTGAGCACGAGGCCCTGCGCCGCGTAGGTGGCGATGTCGTCGCCGTGCCCCACCGCGACGTCCGGGCCCTTGCCGGCCTTGACGGCGAGCGGCATCTTGCGGGCGATGTCGGCCCACTCCATCGGGACGTCCTTGACGACGATGTTCTTGTGCTCGGCGTTGAACTTGTCGACCAGCTTCGGCACGAGCACGGGGGCGGCGCCGCCCGTCCATCCGTTCCAGAAGCTGATGTTGACCTTCGGTCCGCTGTAGTCGCCCGAGGAGACTTCCGCCCCTCCAGAGCCTCCGCTGCTGCTCCGCACGCGGTCAGCGCGAGCCCGAGGCCCGCCGTGACCGCGAGCGCGATCGCGCGTGCGGCGAATCGCTTCTTCATGTGATCTCTCCCTTGAGTGAGCCGTTCACGCGATGCTTCCGCGTGGGCGGGAGCGTGATCGGTGGTGCTGGAGCCGGTACACTCGGCATGTCTGGGAAATTTACAGCGCTGAACACAGCGTGTCAACCCGAGTATGCCTGCATAAGCCGGTCCACTGTAGAGTGACCCCGCGGGGAACCGCATCATGACGCGAAAGGGTGCGCGAATGGCGGTCAGACTTCAGGACGTGGCGGAGCACGCCGGCGTCTCCATGAAGACCGTCTCGAACGTGGTCCGCAACTACGCCCACGTGAGCCCGGCGATGCGCGAGCGCGTACAGCGCGCGATCGACGAGCTCGGCTACCGCCCCAACATCATGGGCCGCCGCCTGGCGACGGGCCGCACGGGCCTGCTCGCGCTGGCCTTCGCGGACGTGACCCTCCCCTACTTCGCGGAGCTGGCGCGGGTCGTCGCCGACGAAGCGGAGCGCCGCGGCTACCGCGTGCTGCTGGAGCAGACGGAGGGCACGATCGAGGGCGAGCGCGCCGTCGTCTCCGCCGGCGAGTCCGGTCTCGTCGACGGCATGATCTTCCAGCCGAGCGTCATGAACTCCGCCGAGCTCGCCCAGACGCGCACCGACATCCCGCTGGTCGTCCTGGGCGAGAACGCGGCACCCTTGACCGTCGACCGCATCATGATCGACAACGTCGAGGCGGCCCGCGTGGCGACCGAGCACCTGCTGGCGCAGGGCCGCAGGCGCATCGCCTTCGCGGGCCACGAGGGCTCCCGGCCGACGCGCACGTCGAAGCTGCGTATCACCGGCTACCAGCAGGCCCTCGAGGATGCGGGGCTCACCCCCGAGCCCGAGCTGCTCATCCCGAGCGTCTCGGTCTCGGCGAGGAACGCCGTGCGCGCCGTCGGCGCCGCGCTCGACGCGGGCCTGCGGTTCGACGGCCTAGTCTGCCGCGACGACCTCGCCGCGATCGGCGCGCTGCGCGCCCTGCAGGAGCGCGGCCTCCACGTGCCCGACGACGTCGCCGTGACGGGATGGGACAACACCCCCATGACGGCCGTCACCTACCCCTCGCTGACGACGATCGCGCCCGACATGCGCGGGCTCGCATCACGGGCCGTCGAGATGCTGCTGGAGCGGGTCTCCGGCTACGACGGCATGGGACGCCATGAGCTGGCCCCGTTCTCGCTCGTCACCCGGGAGAGCGCGCCCGCCATCCCGTAGCGGCGATTTGCCGGCTTTACAGCGCTGCACGGATCGTGCATGCTAAGGGGATGCTCACCGAGGAACGCCGCGTCGAGGCGGCCACCGCACAGGATGGACGCTACCCGCGTCCGCAGCTCGTCCGTGCCGACTGGCTCGACCTCTCCGGCCCGTGGACCTTCGCCTTCGACGACGAGGACCGCGGGCGCCGGGAGCACTGGGAGTCGACCGGTGCCCTCCCCGGCGTCATCGAGGTGCCGTTCCCCTTCGAGTCGGAGGCGTCCGGCGTCGGCGACACGGGCTTCCACCCGGTCGTCTGGTACCAGCGCACCGTGCTGCGCGACGAGCTTCCCGCCGGCGAGCGGCTGCTGCTGAACCTCGGCGCCGTCGACCACGCCTGCGAGGTGTGGGTGGACGGCCGGTCGGCCGGCCGTCACGAGGGCGGCTCGACGCCGTTCTCCCTCGACATCACCGACCTCGTCGGCGACGACGACGTCTCGATCACCATCCGGGCCGAGGACGACCCGGCCGATGTGGCCCAGCCGCGCGGCAAGCAGGATTGGCGGCACCACCCGCACTCCATCTGGTACCACCGCACGACGGGCATCTGGCAGCCGGTGTGGCTGGAGGCGGCCCCGGCGGTGCGCGTCGAGCAACTGCACTGGGTGACCGACGTGCCCGCGGGTGAGGTGACCGCCCAGCTCCGGCTCAACCGGTCGGCGCCGGCCGGCAGCACCGTCCGCATCCGGGTCGCCCTGGGAGCGGAGTCGCTCGCGAGCGTCGAGACGAGCGTCGACGGCCGCGAGATCGAGGTGCCGTTCCGCATCCACCGCCAGAGCAACGGGCAGGCCTACGAGGAGCTGCTGTGGTCGCCCGCGCACCCGACGCTGCTCGATGCGAGCGTCGAGCTGCGGGTTCGGGATGCCGCGGGCGACCGCGTCCTGTCGTACTTCGGGCTGCGCTCGGCGTCGGTCGAGGGCGGCCGCTTCCTGCTCAACGACCGCCCCTTCTACGTGCGGTCGGTGCTCAATCAGGGCTACTGGCCGGAGTCGCACTCGGCCGCGCCGAGCGCCGACGCGCTGCGCGCGGAGGCGCAGCTCATCCTCGACCTGGGCTTCAACGCCACGCGGCTGCACCAGAAGTACGAGGACCCGCGCTTCCTGTTCTGGGCCGACAAGCTCGGCCTCCTGGTCTGGGGCGAGGCCCCGGCCGCCTATGCGTTCAGCCCGGAGGCGGTGCGCCGCAGCATCGCCGAGTGGTCCGCCATCCTCGACCGCGACCGGTCGCATCCCTCCATCGTGACCTGGGTGCCGCTGAACGAGAGCTGGGGCGTGCAGCACATCGCGCACGACGAGCGGATGGTGTCGTACGCCAAGGCGCTGGTGCACCTGACGAAGACGGTTGACCCGGGCCGGCCGGTGATCTCGAACGACGGCTGGGAGCACGCGGCCTCGGACATCCTCTCCATCCACGACTACGACCACGACCCGCAGCGGGTGGCCCAGCGGTACGCGACGCGTGAGGGCATCCTCGACGCGCCGTTCACGCTGCCGGGGCGCCGGCTCATCGTCGACCCCGCGCAGTCGACGGAGGCGCCGTTGATGCTCACCGAGTTCGGCGGCATCTCGTACACCGAGAACGGCCCGGAGGACGCGTGGGGCTACTCCACCGCGACCACCCAGGAGGACCTCGTCGAGCGGCTTCGCGCGCTCGTGGGCGCCGTGCGGGCCGCCGCGCCGCTCGCCGGCTACTGCTACACGCAGCTCGCCGACACCGGCCAGGAGACCAACGGTCTCGTCTTCGAGGACCGTCGGCCGAAGGCGCCGATCGAGCAGCTGCGCGCCATCTTCGGAGCCTGAGCGGGCGGTCGCGCCGCGGTCGGACGTCTGTCCGCGCGACCGCGGACGGCGTACCGTACGTGCCATGACCGACAGCTCAATCGCGGAAGAGCCGCTGACCGAGGCCGAGGTCGCCGGCCTCAGCGCGAAGACCGTCGCGCACGTCATCCACTACCGTCGCAAGACGTACGTGGCGAAGCCCTCCGAGGGGTACGCCCTGCTCAAGCGGGTGCGGACGCTGCTGCGCGACGGGACGACGGATCTGGTGCCGCTGGTGCACCGCGACGGCTTCGTGTGGCTGGCGGTCGGCCCCAGCATCCCGATCGCGATCGACGAGATCGAGACCGACGCCGGCCACAGCGAGAAGCACACGCTGAAGCGGCTCGGGCTCGACTGAGCCGTCGGCGGAAGCAGGTGGTCCCGACATGCCGTCACGCGGTCGGGCGTGACGGCATGTCGGGACCAGTGGATGCGCCGGCGGTCAGGCGCCGGAGGTCAGGCGCCGGCGGTGGGCACCAGGCTCGCGATCAGGGGTCTTCGCGGGCTTGGGCTTGACCACGACGGGCTTCTCGGCGACAGGGGTCCCGGCGACGGGCGCGGCGGCGACGGGCTTCTCCGCCGCAGGCGCGACCGGCAGCGCCGGCAGCGTCGGGACGGGAGCGGTCTCCGCCGGCCCTGCGGTCGTGGCGAACTCCTTCAGCCACGGCAGCAGGTCGGGGCCGAGGTCCTCGCGGGCGACCGCCAGCTGCACGATCGCCTTGAGGTAGTCGAGCCGGTCGCCGGTGTCATAGCGGCGGCCGCGGAAGATGACGCCGTGCACCCCACCCGTCCAGGCCGGAGCCGTCGCGAGGCCCTGCAGCGCATCCGTCAGGCTGGATCTCTCCGCCCTTGCCGGGCTCGGTCTTCTCGAGGATGTCGAAGATCTCCGGGCGCAGGACGTAGCGGCCGATGACCGCGTAGTTCGACGGGGCGTTCTCGCGGCTGGGCTTCTCGACCAGGCCGGTGATCCGCACCACGTCGTCGTCGTCGGTCGTGACGACGGCGGCGGCTCCGTAGAGGTGGATGGACTCCGGCGGCACCTCCATCAGGGCCACGACGGTCGTGTTGAGCGCGTGCTGCACCTCCAGCATGCGGGCGAGGAGCGGGTCGCGCGCGTCGATGATGTCGTCGCCGAGCAGCACCGCGAACGGCTCGTGCCCGATGTGCATCTTGGCGCGGAGCACCGCGTGGCCGAGCCCCTTCGGGTCGCCCTGGCGGACGTAGTGCATGTCGGCAAGGGAGGTGGAGTAGCTGACCTTGAGCAGCTTGTCCTGGTCGCCCTTCTTCTCGAGCGCGTCCTCCAGCTCGGCGTTGCGGTCGAAGTGGTTCTCGAGCGCGTTCTTGTTGCGGCCGGTCACCAGCAGCACGTCGTGGAGGCCGGAGGTGACGGCCTCCTCGACCACGTACTGGATGGCGGGCTTGTCGACGACCGGGAGCATCTCCTTCGGCATCGCCTTGGTGGCGGGGAGGAAGCGCGTGCCCAACCCCGCCGCCGGGATCACGGCCTTCGTCACGTAACTGGTCATGTCGGTTCTCCTTGAATCAGCGGGGTCAGCGGGGTCAGCGCACGGAGGCGAGCGCGGCGAGGTCGTCGGCGAGCGGCGCGCCCTCGGGCAGCGTGCCCATGGCGTAGACGCTCCAGCCCGCACGGTTCCACGCCGACGCGTCGAGGCAGTTGCGGCCGTCGATGACCGTGCGCCCGCGGACGATCCCGCCGAGCGCGGCCGGGTCGGCCGTCGTGAACTCGTCCCACTCGGTGAGCACGACCGTCAGGTCGGCGCCGGTCACGGCCTCCTCCATCGAATCCGCGTAGCCGAGGGTCGGATACAGCCGCTGCGCGTGTGCTGCGCGCCTGCGGGTCGTAGACCACGACCTGCGCACCGCGGAGGTGCAGCGCGGCGGCCACGTTGAGCGCGGGCGAGTCGCGCACGTCGTCGGTATGCGGCTTGAACGCCGCGCCGAGCACGCCGATCCGGCGGTTGAGCACCGAGCCGCCGAGCGCCTTCAGCGCCAGGTCGATCACGCGCTGGCGCCGCCCCATGTTGATCTCGTCGACCTGCTGGAGGAGTCCGACGGCCGCGTGCGCGCCCAGCTCGTTCGAGCGGTGCATGAGGGCGCGGATGTCCTTCGGGAGGCAGCCGCCGCCGAAGCCGAGGCCGGCGTTGAGGAACTGCCGCCCGATCCGCTTGTCGTGCCCGAGCGCGTCGGCGAGGAGGAGACATCCGCTCCCGCCGCGTCGCACACCTCGGCGATCGCGTTGATGAACGAGATCTTCGTCGCCAGGAGCGCGTTGGCGCTCACCTTCACGAGCTCCGCGGTCGGCAGGTCGGCGACGAGCACCGGCGAGCCCTCGGCGATCGGCTTCTCGTAGATGCGGCGGAGGGTGGCTTCGGCCTTGGCCGAGGTCCCGCCGAAGACGAGCCGGTCGGGAGAGAGGGTGTCCTCGACGGCCTTGCCCTCGCGGAGGAACTCGGGGTTCCAGACCACCTCGACGTCGATCCCGGCGGGAGCCGCGTCCGCGACGATCGCGCGGAGCCGCGCTCCGGTGCCGACGGGGACGGTGGACTTGCCGACGATGAGGCCGTCGTGCGTCAGGTTCTCGGCGATGCCGCGGGCCGCCGCCTCCACATAGGAGAGGTTGGCGGCGAACGAACCCGACTGCTGCGGGGTGCCGACGCAGATGAAGTGGACGTCCGAGACGGCGACCGCCTCGGCCAGGTCGGTGGTGAACGTCAGGCGGCCGGCCGCCACGTTCTTGCGGATGAGCTCGGGAAGGCCGGGCTCGAAGAAGGGAGCGCGTCCCTCCTTCAGCTCCTCCACCTTGTGCGGGTCGGTGTCGACACCGACCACGTCGAAGCCCAGCTCGGCCATGGCGGCGGCGTGCGTCGCCCCCAGGTAGCCGGTGCCGATGACACTGAGGCGCGGGGCGGGCTGGTCCTTGATCTTCTTCGGAGCGGTCATGACGATCGTCCTTTCTTTGTCTGGTGGAGAACTCAGGAGGCGGGGGTGAGGGCGAAGTCGTCCTCCGGCCGGGTGATCCCCGTGATGAAGGCCGAGAGCGAGTCCGCCCGGGAGTCGATGCGCCAGTCGTTGGTGGCGCGCACGCCCTCCACGTAGCTGGTGACCGCGAGGTTGAACCACGAGAACCCGATGATGTCGTCGTTCTCCGGCTTGCCGAGCGCTTGGAAGAAGGAGGTGATCCAGGCGGCCTTGTGGCCCTCCGTCTCCGACGCCCCCACCTCGGCGAGCATGATGGGCTTCTTCGTGATCGACCGGAGCTTGTCCAGGCTCGCCTTGAACGTGTAGTCGAAGCTGAAGTCGTTGTCCGCCTTGTAGGGCGGGCGGAGGTAGCCGGAGAGGCCGACCCAGTCGACGTAGTCGTCGCCCGGAGTAGAGCGCCTCGAGGTAGCCGGGGGCCTTGTGCGACGCGGGGAGGTTGTTGACGATGTTCGGCGCCCACACCCACATGACCAGGCTGTTCGCGCCCTCCTGCTGGAAGATGTCGTGGACGTGCCGCCACATCTTCACATAGTCGCCGACGTTGTTGCCGTTGATGGAGTTGCCCTTGCCGTCGGTCTCGGACCACGGGTACCAGATGCCGTTCATCTCGTGGTCGAGGCGGACGGCGAGCGGCAGGCCGGTGGCCACGATGTCCTTCGCGTACTGGTGCAGGTAGGCGTCGAAGTCGCCGCGGATGATGTTGGGCAGCGAGTACTCCGGCGCGTTCACGGCGTCGTTGCGGGCGTCGATCGGCCGCGACTCCCAGGTCATCATGGGCAGGCGCCCCTGCTGCCAGGCGCGGGTGACCGCGTTGGCGCGGAATGTCTCGTCCCAGCCGCTGAAGTAGCCGACGACGTTCGGCGAGACGCCGACCTTCGCGCTGGTGGCGTCGAAGGTGGCCCAGTTGAACGGGGCTTGCTCGGTGTACATGCCGTAGTAGCGCTTGGCCGGGGTGAGCAGCTCGGCACGCGAGGGCGCGGTGATCGGGACGGCCGGGGTGCCCGCGCCGCCGCCGGAGCCCGAGCCCGAGCCGCCCGTGTGACCGCTCGCGACAGACGAGCCGGCGGAGGAGGAGCCCACGCTGCCCTTCGCCTGCGCGGCGGCGAGCTGGGCCTGCACACTGGAGAGCCGGCCCTCGGCCGCCGCCGCCTTCTGCTGGGCGGTGGCGAGCTGCCGCGCGGTGGCGGCCTGCGCCGCGAGCGACGCCTTCTGGAGGGCGGTCAGCTTGCCCTTCTGCGAGGCGATCGTCTCGGTGGCGCGCTGGAGGTTCTTCTTCAGCTCGGCGTTCTGGGCCGCGTACGGAGTGACGACAGTGGCGGCCTCGTCGACCGCCTTGCGCAGCGGCTCACCGGTCGGCGACACCCACACGTAGGCGGAGATGCCGACCAGCACGGCCGTGAGGACGATCGCCGCGCCGGCGGTGGCCTGCGAACAGGACTTGGACTGGGACCACCAGGCGGCGGTACGGGAGGGGCGGTCTGGCTAGACAAGGAAGAGAGCCTCCAGGGTCAGGATCGCGATGCCGATCAGGTACGGGATGGCGGCGAGCGGGTTCAGGCGTCGCCGCTTCTTGGCGGCGGGCGCGGGAGCGGGGGCGGCGGAGGCCGCCGCCTTCGCTTCGGCCCGGGTGGCCAGCTGGGTGCGGGTCGCGAGCGCGGTCGCGGTCGTCATGCCGCCGACCGAGTCGGGCAGGACGGGCGCACTGTGGCCGGACGGAACGGCGGACGACGTGTGCTGCGCGATCTCCTCCTCGGAGCTGATCTCGCCGGGGCCGCCGGAGTAGGCGCCCGCGCGGGTGCCCCATCCACTGGCGTGCGCCATCCGGAAGAACCCGATCAGGCGGATCGGCATGAGGAAGAACGTCGAGACGATGATGAACACCGGCAGACGGAAGAAGTCGCTCGGCTTCTCGGAGAGGTGGCGGATCTGGCGGATCGACATGCTGATCACCGACGACGCGACCATCAGCGCCACCACGGTGAGGATGCCGCCCTCGATGCCGTAGGACTTCAGGAAGCCCTCGTAGAAGTTGTAGCCGCCGCCGGTGATCGAACGGTAGATCCAGCCGCCGATGACGCCCGCCAGCATGAACGGCAGGATGATGTCCATCACGAAGAAGAACGCCAGCACCGGGGCGTGCCCGAGCATCCAGGGCAGCATCCGGAGGGTGTTGTACTGGCTGCCGCGCGCCCAGCGCAGCTGCTGCTTGAAGAGCTTCTTCACCTTCAGCGGGGCGTCCGTGTAGACCAGGCTGGTGTGCTGGTAGACGGTGCGGTAGCCCTCCTTCAGCGTGAGGTTCGTGAGCGTGCGGTCGTCGGAGACCTCGAGGAAGACGCCGAGGAACCTCTCGGTCATGAACTTGTCCATGACCCGCATCAGGATCGAGCGACGGAAGGCGATCGTGCGGCCGGGGAGGCAGCCGATCTGGCCGACGACGCTCTGCGCCGGCATCGAGTAGAGCGCCCGGGAGTTCTCCAGCCAGTCCGCCCAACGGGTGATCCAGCTGCGGGTGGGCTCCAGGATGCGCTGCTTGGTCGTGACGCCGCCCACGCGCTCGTCGGCGAACGGCTTGACGAGCTCGGCCAGCGTGCCGTCGGTCCAGATGGTGTCGGAGTCGACGAGCACGGTGATCTCGCCGTTCGACATCTTGGTGCCGATCATGACCGCGTTGCGCTTGCCGGGGATGGGGGTGTGCACCCAGCGGACGAGCGGCGCGAACTCCTCGCACACCTCGGCGAGCTCGGGGTTCGGTGCGCCGTTGATGACGACGATGATCTCGCCCGGCTTCTGCTCGACCATGCGGCCGAGCACGTCGCGGAACAGGTCGAGCGGTTCATCCACCACGGGGACGACGACGCTGGTCGTGCCGTGGAACTCGCCGGTGTAGCCGCGGTAGCGGCGCGACATGAGCACCTTGACGATCCAGATGACCCAGATCAGGGCGGAGTAGATGGCGAAGAGGTAGAACTCGGGGTGCCCGCCGAGCATGTGGCGGAGCTGTAACAGGAAGATGAACACGGACGGGACCTCTCACGTGGTGGGTGGGGGTGGCATCCGCGGCGCTGGGGATCTGGACAGGTCGGGTTCGGGTGAGGACAGTTCTACGGGGTGCGGGTCGCGGCCCGCAAGTGGGGGTCGAACCCCTCGTTTCCGCGTGTCGCACCGTCCCCCGGACAGGGGTGTCCGCCGTCCGGCGGACACCCGCCGGAGCGCGACGCGCCGATGCCTCCGGCCGAGCCAAGCCGAGGAAAACGCCAGCTCAGAGGACGAATATTCGCAGGAATCGTGCCGTCCGGCTCGGCGGATTCGACGCGCCCGAGATGCCTGGATTCTGTACCCCGATACCACCGCCTGAATGCATGCTTTGAAAGTTACGAACTGTTACAGGTGCGACACATGCCGTTCACATTCACGCCGCCGACGGGACACCGGGAATAGCGCGGGGAGGTCCATGCGTTGGTATCGATATAGCCCGGCAATGGAGCCGATCCCCTACCACGCATCGCACGAAGGAGACCCATGTCCATCGCCGAAACCAGCTCGCGCAGCGCCGACACGTCCGCGCCGCTGCTGCCCGTGCTCGCGGACCGCTGGAGCCCGCGCTCCTTCGACCCGGCCATCGGGATCGACGACCTGACGCTGCGCTCGGCGCTCGAGGCGGCCCGCTGGTCGCCCTCCGCGGGCAACACCCAGCCGTGGCGCTTCATCGTGGCGCGGCGCGGGAGCGAGGCCTTCGACACGATCGTCGCGAACCTGGCGGGCTTCAACACCGTCTGGGCCGCATCCGCCGCCGTACTCATCGTCGCGGTCGCGGAGGTCATCACGGCCGACGGCGCCGAGCAGCGCTGGGCCACCTACGACCTGGGTCAGGCCGTGGCGCACCTGAGCATCCAGGCCCACCACGACGGCCTCCACGCACACCAGATGGGCGGCTTCGACCCCGAGGGCCTGCGCACGGCGTTCGGCCTCGAGGAGCGGTTCGTTCCCGTCTCGGTCACCGCGCTCGGCGCGCTGGGGGACGCGGAGGCGCTGCCCGAGCCGCTGCGCACGCGCGAGACGCAGCCGCGCACCCGCCGGCCGCTCGACGAGATCGTCACGATCCACGCCTGAGACGCCGAAGGCGCCCGCCGGGATCCTCCCGGCGGGCGCCTCTGCGTTCACACGCTACGGACGCACCAGCGTCTTGATCGCGCGGCGCTCATCCATCGCGGCGTACGCCTCGCCGATCTCGTCGAGCGGCACCTCGAGGTCGAACACCTTGCCGGGCTCGATCGCGCCGGACCAGACGTCCTGCAGCAGCTCCTCGACGTAGTTGCGCACGGGCGCGACGCCCGCCGTTCACGCCGATGTTGTTCTGGAACAGCGGGCGGACGGGCAGCTCGGGGCCGCCGTTCGGGACGCCGACGTAGCCGACCATGCCCGCCCGGGCGGGCCGACCGGATCGCCTGGTCCATCGACTCCTTGGTGCCGACGGCCTCCAGCACGCAGTCGGCGCCGATCCCGTCGAGCAGCTCCTTGACGGCCGCGACTCCGGCGTCGCCGCGTTCGGCGACGATGTCCGTCGCGCCGAACTCGCGGGCCAGCGCCTGACGCGTCTCGTGGCGCGACGATCGCGATGATGCGGGGAGGCGCCGAGCTCGCGCCGACGCGAGCACCGCGCACAGCCCGACCGCGCCGTCGCCGACCACGACAACGGTGCTGCCCTCGGTGACCCCGGCGGAGACCGCGGCGTGGTGCCAGGTGCCCATCACATCCGACAGCGTCAGCAGACTCGGGATGAGCTCGGCGCGCGGATACTCGGGCGTCGCCACGAGGGAGCCATCGGCGTGCGGGACGCGGACGCGCTCGCCCTGGCCGCCGTCGGCGAAGCCGCCGATGCGGTCGTCGGAGCACCCACCAGCCGCCGTGCAGGCACGAGGTGCTGACGCCGTTCTTGCAGTTCACGCAGGTCATGTCGCAGTCGTAGAACGGCGCGATGACGAAGTCGCCGGGCTTGATCGTGCGCACCTCGGCGCCGACCTCCTCGACCACGCCGACGAACTCGTGACCGATCGCTGGTGCGGCTGCTTCGTCGGCGTCACGCCGCGGTACGGCCACAAGTCGCTTCCGCAGACGCAGGCGGCGACGACGCGGACGACGGCGTCGAGGCCGTCGGCGCCGGAGCCGGTGTACAGGGTGGGTTCGGGGACTTCTTCGAGGCGCACATCGCGCTCTCCGTGGATGACTGCAGCACGCATGGTTCGAGCCTACGCGCACGGAGGGCGCCGCCTGCTCGCGGACGGCGCCCTGTGGACGACCGGGACTACCTCGCGCACGGCCTCGATGGCGAGGTGGTCGGTCTCGCGGTCGAGGTCGACGCGCACCAGGTCGCCGTCGCGGACCTCGCCCGCCAGCAGCGCGGTCGCGAGACGGTCCTCGATCTCGCGCTGCATCAGCGCGGCGCAGCGGACGCGCCCCGTAGATCGGGTCGTACCCGCGCTCGGCGAGCCAGGCGCCGCGCATCCGGGGTGACCGCCAGCTCCAGCCGCCGCTCGGCGAGCCGGGCCATCAGCCGGTCGATGCCCAGCTCGACGATCTCGCCCAGCTCCGTCCTTGGCTCAGCGCCGAGAACACGACGATGTCGTCGAGGCGGTTCACGAACTCCGGCTTGAAGGCCTGGCGGACCATCTGCAGCACCGCCTCCTCGCTTCTCGGTCTCGTTCAGCGTCGGGTCGACCAGGTACTGGCTGCCGAGGTTCGAGGTGAGGATGAGGATGGTGTTGCGGAAGTCGACCGTGCGGCCCTGGCCGTCGGTCAGCCGTCCGTCGTCGAGCACCTGCAGCAGCACGTCGAACACCTCGGGGTGCGCCTTCTCGACCTCGTCGAGCAGGATCACCGAGTAGGGGCGACGGCGCACGGCCTCGGTCAGCTGGCCGCCCTGCTCGTAGCCGACGTACCCGGGAGGCGCACCGACCAGGCGCGAGACGGAGAACTTCTCTCCGTACTCGCTCATGTCGATGCGGACCATCGCCTTCTCGTCGTCGAACAGGAACGCGGCGAGCGCCTTGGCGAGCTCGGTCTTGCCGACGCCGGTCGGGCCGAGGAACAGGAACGAGCCCGTCGGCCGTCCGGGGTCGGAGATGCCCGCCCGGGTGCGGCGCACCGCATCGGACACCGCCTGCACGGCCTTCTTCTGGCCGATGATGCGGCGGCCCAGCTCGTACTCCAGGTGCAGCAGCTTCTCGGTCTCGCCCTGGGTGAGGCGATCGACGGGGATGCCCGTCCACGCGGCCACCACGGCGGCGATGTCGTCGGCGGTGACCTGCTCGTTCACCATGCGCGGGTGGTCGTGCTCCGCCTGCTCGGCCTCCGCCAGCTCGCGCTCGATGTCCGGGGATGGTCTCGTACTCGATGCGTGGACGCCTCCTGGTACCGGCCGTCGCGCAGCGCGAGGTCGCGGCTCGTCTTGGCCTCCTCCAGCTGCGACCGCAGCTCGCCGACGCGGTTCAGCGACGGCCTTCTCGGCGCGCCACCGGGCCTGCAGCTCCTCGAGCTCGGCTTCCTGCTCCCGCAGCCGCTCGCCGCAGCTGCTCCAGGCGCTCCTTGCTGGCCTCGTCCTTCTCCTTCTTGAGGGCGAACTCCTCCAGCTTCATCCGCTCGACCTGGCGCTGCAGCGTGTCGATCTCGACCGGGGCCGAGTCGATCTCCATCTTGAGCCGGCGAGGCGGCCTCGTCGATCAGGTCGATCGCCTTGTCCGGCAGCTGGCGCGCGGTGATGTAGCGGTTGGAGAGGGAGGCCGCGGCGACCAGCGCGGAGTCCTCGATGGTCACGCCGTGGTGCGCCTCGTACCGGCCCTTGAGCCCGCGCAGGATGGCGACCGGTGTCCTCGACGGACGGCTCGCCGACGTAGACCTGCTGGAAGCGGCGCTCGAGGGCCGCATCCTTCTCGATGAACTCGCGGTACTCGTTGAGCGTGGTCGCGCCGATCAGCCGCAGCTCACCGCGGGCGAGCATCGGCTTCAGCATGTTGGACGCCGCGACGGATCCTTCGCCCCCGCCTGCGCCCATCAGGATGTGGAGCTCGTCGACGAAGGTGATGATCTCGCCCTTCGGCGTCGTTGATCTCCTTGAGGACGGCCTTCAGCCGCTCCTCGAACTGGCCGCGGTACATCGCACCGGCGACGAGGGCGGAGAGGTCGAGCGCGACCAGCTGCTTGCCCTTGAGCGAGTCGGCGACGTCCCCGGCGACGATGCGCTGGGCGAGGCCCTCGACGACCGCCGTCTTGCCGACGCCGGGCTCGCCGATGAGCACGGGGTTGTTCTTGGTGCGGCGGGTCAGCACCTGGCTGACGCGCCGGATCTCGGCGTCCCGCCCGATGACCGGGTCGAGCTTGCCGCTCTTGGCGATCTCCGTGAGGTTGACGCCGTACTGTTCGAGAGCGCTCTTCGCCTCCTCTTGCGTGGAGGGCGCACCCTGCATGTTCGCCATGTGGTTCCTTCCCATTTCGTTGTGGGCAAAGCTTGAGTCTACAAGGCTCAACTTTGTCGAGGGAAGCGGAATTCCCGAAATGAGAGGAAATCGTGGCCGGGCAGGGTGCGCCCCGGCGTCAGCCCTCGAGGAGACGCGCGGCCCGCGAGCCCGGCCCGGCGGCGACGGGGGACCGCCGCGACGATCAGCCCGGCGACGGCGAGGGCCGCGCTCAGATACAGCCCGGGGCGGAAGTGCTCGAGCTGCGCCGCAGCACCGGCACCGGCCGGCGCCGCCCCGGCGATCAGGGCGGAGGTGACGGCGAGCGCGAGCGCCCCACCGACCTGGGAGCTCGTCTGCACCAGCCCAGCCGCGAGACCCTGCTCGTCGTCGGTCACACCGGTCGTCGCCTGCACCTGGATGGACGGGAACCCGATCCCGAACCCGATGCCCAGCAGGAGCACCGGCGGCAGGATGTCGACCGCGTACACCGGCGCCGTGCCGAGCCGCAGGAACAGCAGGTACCCCGCCGAGAGGGACGCCAGCCCGAGGACGATCAGCGGCGTCGGCCCGCAGCGGTCGATCAGCCGATCGGTGAACGGTGCGCTGAACGCCACGACGAGGCCGGTGGGCAGGAGCGCCAGGGCCATGCCCAGCGGGGACCAGCCGAGGACGTCCTGCAGGTAGAGCGTGAGCACGAACTGGAAGGAGACGTACGAGCCGAAGAGGGTGATCGCGGCAAGGTTCGCGCGGAGGACCGAGGCGACCCGGAAGATGCCGAAGCGGATGAGCGGGTGCCGCACCCGCACTTCGACGACCACGAACACCCCGAGCAGCAGGGCTGCCAGCACGAACCCGAGGACGGTCTGCAGCGATCCCCAGCCGGCGCCGGGAGCCGAGACCACGGTGTAGACGAGCACCAGCATCCGAGGGCAGCGTCACCGCGCCGGCGATGTCGTGTCCCGCGCCGCGCTCACGCGCATCCTTCGGCACGAAGAAGAAGCCGAGCACGAGCGCGAGGAGCGCAAGCGGCACCGAGAACAGGAACGTCCAGCGCCAGCTGAGGCGTGGTCATCAGCCCGCTCATGATGAGGCCGAGCGAGAACCCGCTCGCGGCGAACGTGGTGAAGATCGAGATGGCGCGGTTGCGCTCCGGGCCCTCCTCGAAGTTCGTCGTGATCAAGCGAAAAGGCCGCGGGCGCGGTGAATGCGGCCGCTACGCCCTTCACGAAGCGGCTGGCGATGAGCAGGCCCGCGTCGGCCGAGAGTCCGCCGGCGAGAGAGGCGACGAGTGAAGACGCCGAGCGCGACCAGGAGCACGGTGCGCCGGCCGAGCAGGTCGGCGAGCCGGCCGCCGAGCAGCAGGAGGCTGCCGTAGCCGAGGACGTAGCCGGGAGACGATCCACTGCAGGGAGCCGGTGTCGAGGCCCAGCTCCTTGCCGATGGAGGGCAGGGCGACGCCGACCATGGAGACGTCGAGGCCGTCGAGAGCGATGACGATGCAGGTGGCGAGCAGCAGGAGCCAGCGCGCCCGGCTCCAGCGCACGCGGACGCGCTCGGGGCTCATGGCGCCGGGCCGGACGGCGGGGCGGGATGCGGTATCGGAGTTCAGCACGAAGGCAACTCTATGACACGGAATAGATTGTGTCAGCAACCTATGCACATTCATCGAAATCACATCCAACGCGAGGTATCGTGAAGACATGAACACGCAGGTGGATGTGGCGGCCTGCTGGCGCGAGCTGCAGGGCCTCTACCTCAGCACCGCCGCCGAACTGGACCGCACCCTGCAGCAGAGCGTGCAGCTCGGGCTGAGCGAGTACGAGGTGCTCGACCTCGTCGCCGGCTACGCCCACGACGAGTGCACCATGCGCAACCTGGTCGACCTGATGCCGATGACCCAGAGCGCCCTCTCCCGCATCGTCGACCGCCTGGTGAAGGCCGGCCTCGTGGAGCGGAACACGTGCGACTACGACCGTCGCGCCCTGTTCGTCGGCATCACACCGGCCGGCACGACCGTCCACGCGGAGGCGAAGCGCACCTACGACGGACTGCTCGAGAAGGCGCTCTCCGGCGCCGCCCCTCAGCCCGCCCAGTGACCGGCCGAGGCAGTACCCTGTCGTCATGATCGACCCCGCCGATGTGCGCGTCGTGCTCATGGACGGCGAGACCGCCGCGACCCTGGCTCAGGTGCTGCCCCTCCTGCTGCTCACCCTCATGGTCGAGCTGCGCCGGGTGGAGGTGCACCGGCGCGGGCACAGCGTGCGGCTGACGCGGGCACTGCTCGGGGTGTTCTTCCTCGCGTTCGGCGTGGTCGAGACGGTGTTCGTGCTCTCGATCGACGGCCAGTTCATCCCGTTCACGTGGAGCGACCTCATCGCCGCCCTCAGCATCTTCGCGCTGATCGCGCTGCTCTTCGTGCTCTCGCTCCTCGACTCCCCCGAGCACCGGAAGCAGCACCAGCGCCCCTCCCCCGACGCGAACAATTCCTGAGTTCTTCGCCCCGACACGCGGTCGGAGGCCCGAAGAACTCAGGAATTGTCGGCTTGGGGCTAGCGCGCGGCGGGGTCGCGGTCGTCGACGTTCGGCGGAGCGGCGGCGTCGAGCTCCTCGGGCAGTTCGAGCGGGCGGCGCGTGTAGTACCCGCGCGCCTTGCGGTAGAAGAGCGCGATCGGCACGACGCCGAGCACGATCAGCCCGAGCCCCAGCACGTTGACCACGATGGCGTCGTCCTGGAAGTTCTGCACGATGCCGAGCACGAAGATCACGCCCATGAAGATCGCCCCGAGCGCCGGCCACAGCCCGATCAGGATGAAGTTCTTGGCCGACTTCATCAGCACCCGCCGGTAGGCGACCACCACGGCGACGCCCGCGAGCGTGTAGTAGAAGGCGATCTGGATGCCGATGGACGCGATCGCGTTCGTCATGATGTCGCCGACATTGCCGATGAAGTTCGAGCCGACGAACAGCACGATCGACACGCCCACGATGACCAGCGTCGCGAAGGCCGGCGTCTTCCACTTGGGGTGGATGCGGCCGAAGGCCTTCGGGATGGTGTGGTCGCGGCCCATGGAGAACAGCGTGCGGGTGACCTGGATGAGCGTCGTCTCCAGCGTGGCGATGGTGGAGAGCGCCACCGCGACCACCAGGATCTTGCCGCCGATGCCCGGCCATACCGCGTCGCCCAGCACCGAGAGGATGTTGGCGCTGTTGGCCTCGATCGTCTTCGCCGGCAGGATGACCATGGTCGCGATCGTGAAGATCTCGAACAGCAGGAAGACGATGATGACGCCGATGATGCCGGCGGAGCCCGCGTTCTTGTGACCGTCCTTGGTCTCCTCGTTGAGGTTGGCCGCGACATCCCAGCCCCAGAAGTAGAAGGCGGCGATCAGCGCGGCCGAGACGAAGACGCCCTGGCCGGTGAGGTGCTGGAAGCCCAGCCAGTCCCACGAGAACGACGGACCGGCGTGGCTGGCGGTGGTCGCCCGCACGATCATGAGCACGGCGAAGAAGATCAGGATGCCGACCTCGATGACGGACATGATCCACTGCGCGCGGGCGGTGACGTGCACCCCGAACAGCACGCACGCCGCCATCACGAGGAACCAGAGGGCGCCGACGCCGGTGATGAGCGGCACGTTGCCCGCCTGCTCCGGCGCGAAGAGGGTGACGGTCATCGCGCCGGCGGGCAGCGCACCCGCGACCATGAAGATCGTGGCCGAGATGACGAGCGCCCAGCCCGACAGGAAGCCGAGGATGGGGTGCAGCGCCCGCGCGACCCACGAGTAGGCCGCGCCCGCGTTCACGTCGAGGCGGCCGAGGTACAGGAGCGCCCACGCGATGCCGAGCATCGGGATGCCGCACCAGAGCAGCGCGGCGGGGGCGCCGAGGGCGGCGGCTCCGACGAGCGTCGCCGTGGTGGCGGCGATGGAGTACGCGGGAGCGCTTCCCGCGACGGCCATCACGATCGAGCCGGCGGCGCTGACGCCGTCCGCCTTCAGGGCGTCGTGGTTCTCTCCCGGGGTGTGCTCGGTGCCGCCGTGCGGGGCATCCGGCCGGGAACTGATCTGCGTCATTGCTCTCCCTGGCTGAAGGGTCGCGGGTACGGCGGAATCGGGTGCCACGCCGTTGTGCGACAGGGGGACGTTAGCAACATCCGCCGCCGAGAACAAGCACATTACGACGGAATCGGTTGTGAATTCGTTCAACGGGGCCTGAAAGCGTTGCCGATTCTCCCATCCGCGACGGAAGAAGTCGCGCAGCCCGCGGTGCGACGATCGCTCCACCCCCGAGTGGGCCGCTTGATCAGGGAGGCGCCGGATGCCTAGGGTTGCCCATGCCCGCCGACGAGGAGACGACACCGGCCGAACCCCGTCGCGTCTCGCGCCGGGCGCTGATCGGCGGGATCGTCGGCGGATCGGTCCTGGCCGTGGCGGCCGCGGTCGGCGGTGGCGCGCTCGTCCTCCCCCGGTTGCTCGGCGGCTCCCCCGACGGCCTCCTGGTACCGGATCTCATCAAGCGCGCCGGCTTCACGGTCGCCCATCGCGGCGGCTCGCGGGACTGGCCCGAGATGTCGATGGAGGCGTACCGCTCCTCCGTGGCGCGGGGCGTGAACGCCCTCGAGATCTCGCTGGCCCGCACCTCCGACGGCGTCTGGTTCGGCCTCCACGACGAGACGCTCGACCGCACCTCCGGCACCTCTGGCTTCGTCGCCTCCGAGCACACCTGGGCGGAGGTACGGCGTCATCGCATCACGGCGGCCGGCACCACGGACCCGCACCAGGCGACGCAGCCGTACCTGCGCTTCGAGGACCTGGTGCGCGCATACGGCCGCAGCCACACGATCTTCGTCGACCCGAAGGTCGTGCCGTCGGAGCACTTCGCCGAACTGTTCGCGCTCATGGGGAAGGTCGAGCATCCCACCCGCACGTTCGTGGCGAAGGGGTACTGCACCGCCGGGGCATGGCCGGTGGATGCGCGGGCACGCGGCTACGAGACCTGGGGTTACTACTACGGCGCAGAGCTCGCCGCCGACCCGACGCAGTTCGCCCGGACCCAGGAGCGCTGGACCTGGCTGGGCCTCGACTACAACGGGGGCGACGAGGCGTGGCGGTCCTTCACCGCGGGCGCCAAGCCGGTGCTGGCCCACATCGTCCCGTCCCGCGCCGCCGCCGACACCGCCCTGCGACTGGGTGCGAACGGACTGGTCGTCTCCGGCGTGCGCGAGGTGCTGCCGGGCTGAGTCAGCGGAGACGAGTGGCGTTGAAACGCCGCCGCTCTGCGGTGGCCCGCCGAACGAAACCGGACGAGACGGGTAGCCACAAGAGGACCGTCCCCACGGCGAGGGCGATGGACACCACGGCATTGAGGATCGTCGAGACCAGGCCGGAGTCATCGGCCCAGGAAGCGAAGCCGTCCGTTGCAAGAGAGGCCAGCATGAGGGCCACCATGATCGTGAGGACTATGCGCGGCCAACGGTAGCCGCGGATAGCGCGAGCGGCGAGGAAGGCCAGGAACGCCGCGACGGCGAGCGCGACGGCGGTCTGGAGCACGACAGTCCCGACGGCGATCGCGGGGGTGACCTCCAAGCGTCGACCGTTCCGCACGAACGAGTGGACCTGGCTGGACACCCAGGCTCCCCAGTCGGTCGTGAGCAGGCGATGAGCCGTGGCGACGACGGTCAGGCCGCAGCGAGTGACGAGCGCCCAGAAGGCCACCCGCACGGTCCATGGCACCGAACCGGACGGGCGGAACCGCTCCCGGCGAAGCGCGGGTTCTGCGAGTGATCGCCCGCGCGGCGGAGCGAGATCGAGGCGCGGCACAGTCGAAATGCTAGCGGCGAGGTGAAGCCGCTCTCGCTTCCTGTCCGCATTCAGGAGGGCTTGCGGGATGCCGTGACCGTGAACTTCGCGTTGCGGGCGATCTGGCGCGTCGGGCCGACGGTGCGCTCGAGGGCCGGCCGGTAGCCGAGGTGCGAGTTCCAGACCGCCCAGAGCTCGCCCCCGGGCGCCAGGACTCGGCCGGCATCGGCGAACAAGCGGTGCGCGATGCCCGTGTGCACCGCGCTGCCGATGTGGAAGGGCGGATTGAGCACCACGAGGTCGGCGGATCCGTCGGACTGGGAAGCGAGGCCATCGTCGCGCACCACGGTCACCCGCCCGGCGACGCCGTTCGCCGCCGCGGTCGCGGAGGCCGAGGCGACGGCCGCGGCGGACTGGTCGGTCGCCACGACGCGCAGCTCGGGACGGGCGACGGCGAGCGCCGACGCCAGCACGCCGGTCCCGCAGCCGAGGTCGATCGCCGTACGGGCAGCCGGCACGGCGCCATCCAGCACGCCGAGGAGGAAGCGCGTGCCGATGTCGACGGCGGTTCCCGCGAAGGCCGCGCCGTGCGCGCACACCCAGAGCCCGGTCTCCTGGTCGAACGACCGCTCCGGCCAGCGGTCGAGCACCGTGGCGGCGGCGGGATGCGGCTCGCGCGCGGTCAGCACGCGCGCCTTCTGGCGCGCCAGCGACGCCGTCACGTCGCCGAACACCTCGGCGAGCACGCCGTTCATCGCGGTGGTCATGTGCTTCAGCATCCCGCCCGCGTAGACCGTCGCATCCGCCCGGGCGTGCTCCGCGATCAGCGTGGCGATCTCGGCGAGCGCGTCGAGGCTGCGCGGGAGCCGCAGGAGCACCGTCCGGGCGCCGCGGACCAGGGACTCGTCGAGCGGGCGGTGCTCGTACGCGTCGGCGAGACCGAGCTCGGTGGCGTTCGCGTCGAGCGCCCGCTCGCCCGTCAGCGCATCCTGATGCACCCGGATGCCGCGCGCACCCCGGGCGGCGGCGGCCAGCGTCAGCGCACCGTACCCGTCGCCGATGACCACCAGCCCGTGGCCGAGGACCGCGTCACCCGCCAGGTCGGCGAGCAGCCGGTCGGCCGCGTCGGAGGCGAACAGGTTCGGCGCCTCGACGTCCGGCCGCCGGCGCAGCCGCTCGTACGGGAAGGAAGACACGCTCCCATCCAAGCAGAGCCTCCCGGCTCAGGACGCGGGCACCTCCTCGATCAGCTCCTCCTTCTCCGAGAAGTCCATCATCGGCGGCTTGCGGCGGAAGCCGCGGGTCAGCACGGCCAGGTAGATGACGCCGAGCAGCATCCACGACAGGCCGACGATGAACGTCGTCACGGTGAGCGACGTCCACAGCCAGACGGTCAGCACGAAGCCGATCGCGGGCAGCACGCCGTAGCGCACCCACTCCCCGGCGGTCGGCCGCTCGCGTCCGCCCTTCGGGAAGAGGTGGTGGCGGATGACGGAGAGGTTCACCATCGAGAACGCGGCCAGCGCGCCGAAGGAGATCATGGTCGCCGCCTGGTCGAGCGTCAGCACGAGGGCGAGCAGCGAAACGATCGAGACCGCGACCGCGGCGACCCACGGAGTGCGGAACCGCGCGTGCAGGGTGCCGAAGATGCGCGGGAGCACCCCGTCCCGGCCCATCGAGTAGATGATGCGCGACACGCTGACCTGGGTGGTCATGCCCGAGCCGAACGCTCCGACGACGTAGACCGCCACGAAGAACGAGGTGAGGAAGGTGCCGCCCACCTTCGCCATGAGGTCGACGCCCGCGGAGTCGACGTTGGAGAACGCGCGCCAGTCCGGGTAGACCAGGGCGCCGAGCCACGATACGACGATGAAGATGGCGCCGCCGATCAGGGTGGTCAGCAGGATGGCCCGCGGGATGTCGCGCTTCGGGTTCTTCGCCTCCTCCGACAGGGTCGACACCGCGTCGAAGCCGAGGAAGGACAGGGCCAGCACCGCGGCGCCCGCGAAGATCGGCCCCAGGCCGCCGGACCCCGGCAGGAACGGCTCGATCAGGCTCGGCGTCTGCGAGGACGGGCTGGTCACCAGCTCCTTGATCGACAGCACCGCGAAGACGACCACCAGCAGGATGGACAGCGCCACGATCGCGATGTTGAGCTTGTTCACAAGGGTGATGCCGAGGACGTTGAACACGAGCACCAGCAGCAGCGACGCGAGCGCGAACACCCAGCCCGGCACATCCGGGAACTGCGTGTTCAGGTAGATGCCGATCAGCAGGAAGTTGATCATCGGCAGGAACAGGTAGTCGAGCATCAGCGTCCACCCGGTCAGGAAGCCCACGTGGCCGCCGAACGTCTGCTGCGTGTAGGTGTACGCCGAACCCGAGACCGGGAAGGCGCGGGACATCGCGCCGTAGCTCAGCGCCGTGAACAGCATGGCGACGAGCGCGACGACATACGCCGACGGGAGGTGGTTGTCGGTGGTCTTCGTGACGATGCCGTAGGTGGTGAACACCGTGACGGGCGCCAGGTAGGTGAGGCCGAACAGCACGAGGGCGGTCGGCCCGAGGGCCCGCTTGAGCCGCGGCTGGGTCGGCGGAAGGTCGGTCGTGGTCATGGAGGTGCAGCCTCTCTCGAGTGGTGCGCGGGTGTGGGGGTGTATCAGCTCCGTACGGTGGCCGCGCGGCGGACGCCGGCGACCCAGGTTCCGAGCACGCGGACGGAGCGCAGGTCGTGCGGGTCCACGTGGCGCGGGTCGGTGTCGAGCCACACCAGGTCCGGTCCGGAACCCGGACGCAGCGCGCCGCGCGCGGTGTGCGCGAAGGCCTGGTGGGCGACGCCGGAGGAGTACGCCTCCAGCGCGTCGGTGAGCGGGATGCGCTCGGCGGGGTCCATCCGTCCTCCGGCACGAGGGCCTCGGTCTGGCGGGTGACCGCCGTCGCGACGCCCGGGCGCCAGTCGGCGCTGCTGACCGGCCAGTCGCTCCCGAAGGAGACGCTCGCCGACTCGAGCAGGGTCCGGATGGGGTACTGCAGCCGCTCGCGCTCGGGTCCGAGGCGAGGGATGGTCAAGTCGAGCATCATGGGGTCCAGCTGGGCCCACAGCGGCTCGAAGTTGGCGATGACGCCGAGGCGCTCGAAGCGCGGCAGGTCGGCCGGGTCGACGACCTGCACGTGGGCGATGACCGAGGCGGCGGTCGCGCGGCCCGTTCGCGCGCTCCACCTCCTCGAAGACGTCGAGCGCGGTCCGGGCGGCGGCGTCGCCGATGGCGTGGAGGTGCAGCTGGAAGCCCAGCTTGTCGAGCGTGACGGCCGCGGCCGTCAGCTCGCGCGCCTCCCAGTTCGGCAGACCGCGGTCGCCCGGGGTGTCGGTGTAGTCGGCGAGCATCGCGGCGGTGTGGTTCTCGATCACGCCGTCGACGAAGACCTTGATGGTCGTGGCGGTGAGGAGCGGATCGCCGAGCTCCTCGACGCGGCGACGCGACTCCACGAACTCGGGCACCTGATCCCGCCAGCGCAGCGGGTCGGCGCGGAGGGCGAGGTTGACCCGCGTCGAGAGGAGGCCGCGGGCGGACGCCTCGAGGTACGCCTCCAGCTCGGCGGGCTCGACCCAGGCATCCTGGATCCACGCGATTCCGAGCTCGGCGTACTCGGCGGTCGCCAGCCGCAGCGCTTCGACCCGCTCGTCGTGGCTGCGGCCGGGCTCGACCGGGATCAGCAGATCCACCGCGCCCGGCTCCTGCAGGATGCCCAGCGGCGACCCGTCCTCACGGCGAGGATGCGGCCCAGCGCCGGTTCCGGCGTGCGCGCGTCGATCCCGGCCCGGCGGAGCGCCTCGGAGTTGACCCACACCGTGTGGTAGTCCCACGCCCGCAGGACCACGGGGCGATCGGGCACCGCTTCGTCCAGCCAGCGCGCGTCGAACATCCCCTCGGGCGCCAGCGTCGCGTCGTAGCTGCCGCCGTAGATCCACTCCTGCTCGGGATGGGCGTCCGCCCACTCCGCGACGCACGCGACGATCTCGCCGACCGAGGTGCACGAGCGCACCTGCGGGCCGAGCTTCTCGAGGCCGCCCTGCAGGGGATGCGCATGACCGTCGCCGAAGGCCAGGGCGAGTACGCCCCGAGCAGGTCGACGATCGCCTCGGCGCTGTCGCGGAGGGCGAGAGCGTCGGCGCCGACCGCGACGACGCTCCCATCGGTGACGGCGACTGCGATGTGCTCGGCCGCATCCGCGCGGTAGCTCTCGAGGATCGTCCCGTTGGTGAAGACGGTCGTGCCCATGCACCCTCCGCGTTACAGATAAATGAACGACGTTCTTTTATTTCGTCAGATACTAGGGTGTGATCGAGCCGGAGGGAAGAGCATGGCCGAGATCGATCGCCCGGCGCGCCGGGTGGGGCGACCGCGGACCACGGTGCTCACCCGCGACCTGATCGCGCACGCGGCGATCCGGCTGCTCGACGAATCCGGCGCCGACGGCTTCACGATGCTGCGGCTGGCGCAGGCGCTCCGCGTGCGGCCCAGCGCCCCTCTACAACCACGTCGACGGCAAGGAGGACGTGATCGCGAGCGTCCGCGAGCTCGTCTCCGACCGCATCGACGTGAGCGCGTTCGAGACCGAGCCGTGGGATACGGCGATGCTCGCCTGGGCCCACTCGTACCGCGTGGCGTTCGCCGCGCATCCGCCGACCATCGCACTGCTCGCGACCCTGCCGCTGACCGGCGCGCTGCGCACGATGCGGATGTACGACGCCGTCGTCGCGGCCATGGTCCGCGCAGGGTGGCCCGAGGCGGAGGTGCTGCCCACGATCGTCGCGGTGGAGTCGTTCATCCTCGGCTCCGCGCTCGACGCCATCGCGCCGGCCGACATGTTCGACCCGGCCGGAGCGGAGGATGCGGTGCCCGCGTTCGCCTCCGCCTACCGCGCGCGGTCGGCGGCGCTCGGCGCGACGCCGCCGGCGGACGCGGCGTTCGAGACCGGGCTGACCGCGCTGCTCGACGGCTTGCGCGTGCGCTACGAGAGCGTGCGGGCCTAGATGCAGTGCCCGGGAACGTCGTTCGGCTGCGGCTCACGCGGCTGAACGTCGTCTCGCGCCTCGCGGCCGCGCGATTTGCGCCAAATCGCGGTTATGACGGTCGCAATCCCGCGATTCGGCACAAATCTCTGACGTGCGGGACGGGACTCACGAGGCGGCGACGGCGGCCCGGGACGCGACGAACGCGTCCACGCAGCGGCGGATCTCCTCCTCGGTGTGCGCCGCCGACAGCTGCACCCGGATGCGGGCCCGGCCCTTCGGCACCACGGGGTACGAGAACGCGGTGACGTAGACGCCCTGCCGCTGCATCTCGTCGGCGATGCGGGCGGTCAGTGCCGCGTCGCCGAACATGACGGGGACGATGGGATGCCCGCCCGGCAGCAGGTCGAATCCCGCCTCGGTCATCAGCTCGCGGAACAGGGCTGCGTTGGCGACCAGCTGCGCGCGCAGGTGGTCCGACTGCTCCAGCAGGTCGAGCGCGGCCAGCGTGCCGGCGACGATGGCAGGGGCGAGCGTGTTCGAGAAGAGGTACGGCCGCGACCGCTGGCGCAGCAGGTCGACGATCTCCTGCCGGCTGGAGACGTAGCCGCCGGAGGCGCCGCCGAGCGCCTTGCCGAAGGTGCCGGTGTAGATGTCCACGCGGTCGGAGACGCCGCACAGCTCCGGCGTCCCGCCCCCGTGCGCGCCCACGAAGCCGACGGCGTGCGAGTCGTCGACGAACACCAGCGCGCCGAACTCGTCGGCGAGGTCGCAGATCTCGGCGAGCGGGGCGATGTAGCCGTCCATCGAGAACACGCCGTCCGTGACGATGACCGTGAACCGGGCGCCCGCATCCCGGGCGGCCTCGAGCTGGGTGCGCAGGTCGGCCATGTCGCGGTTCCGGTACCGGAACCGCTGCGCCTTCGAGAGGCGGATGCCGTCGATGATGGAGGCGTGGTTCAGCTCGTCGGAGACGATGGCGTCGCCGCCTGCGAACAGCGTCTCGAAGACGCCGCCGTTCGCGTCGAAGCACGAGGAGAACAGGATCGTGGCCTCGGTCCCGAGGAACCGCGACACCCGGCGCTCCAGCTCGAGGTGCTGCTCCTGGGTGCCGCAGATGAAGCGCACCGACGCCATCCCGTAGCCCCAGTCGTCGAGGGCGGCCTTGGCCGCAGCAACGAGCGCGGGATGGTCGGCCAGCCCGAGGTAGTTGTTGGCGCAGAAGTTCAGCACCTGCTGCCCGTCTGCGGTGATGAGCGCCGCCTGCGGACCGTGGATGCTGCGCTCGTGCTTGGTGAGCCCGGCCTCCTCGATCTCCTGCAGCTGCGTCGCGATGTGCTCGCGGAAGCGTCCGTACATGTCTAGACCTCCGTCCAGTCGAGGATGACCTTGCCGCCGCCGGCCGCGGCCGCCGCGGCGAACCCCTTCTCCCAGTCGCGGGCGGGAAGCGGTCGGAGAC
The DNA here is from genome assembly GCF_050632895.1 of Leifsonia sp. L25. Next base: position 74,995 of record NZ_JBODRZ010000004.1, read on the forward strand.
GATCGATGCGATCGCGTCGTGCAGCTCGGCGGAGGTCTGCAGCATGGCGCCCATCGCGTTCCACGTCTCGAACATCTCGCGGCCGTAGATGCCCTTCAGGGTGAGCATGTGCGTGACGACGATGCCCCAGTCCACCGCGATCGGCTGCGCGGGGAGGCCGAGCATGGCGATGCGTCCGCCGTGGTTCATGTTCTCGATCATCGACGGCAGCGCGGTCGGGGCGCCGCTCATCTCGAAGCCGACGTCGAAGCCCTCCCGCATGCCGAGAGCCTTCTGCGCCTCGTGGATGTCGTGCTGCGAGACGTCCACCGTGAAGTCCGCGCCCATCCCCCTGGCGAGCTCGAGCCGCTGCGCGCTGACGTCCGTTCCGACGATGAACCGGGCGCCGACGTGGCGGGCGACGGCGATCGCCATGAGGCCGATGGGGCCGCATCCGGTGACCAGCACGTCCTCGCCGACGACCGGGAGCGCGAGCGCGGTGTGGACGGCGTTGCCCAGCAGGTCGAACAGCGCGCCGACCTCGGGCTCGATCGCGCTGTGGTGCACCCAGACGTTGGTCGCCGGGAGCACCAGCTGCTCGGCGAACGCGCCGTCACGCTGCACGCCGACGCCCTGGGTGCGGATGCACATCTGGCGGCGGCCGGCGCGGCAGTTGCGGCAGGTTCCGCAGACGATGTGGCCCTCGCCGGAGACGCGGTCGCCGACCTCGACGTCGTGGACCAGCTCGCCGACCTCGACGACCTCGCCGAAGAACTCGTGGCCGGGGATGAGCGGGGCCCTCACGGCCGACGCCGCCCAGTCGTCCCAGCGCTGGATGTGGAGGTCGGTGCCGCAGATGCCGGTGCGCAGGACGCGGATCCGGACATCCTCCGGGCCCATCTCGGGTTCGGGCATGTCGACCAGTTCGAGACCCAGGGCGGCCTCGCTCTTGTACAGGGCTCTCATCGCAAGCTTCCTCGTGGGAGTCGGTTGTGCTTCATCGCGCGGCCGGTCTCGCCTTGTGAGCGCTCCAGCCGCCGACCAGCCTAGCGCCGTGACTCACCACTCGCGCGCCCGATCCCGGGGCGCTTAGAGTGCAGAGATGAAGCGCGCGCTGATCGTCATCGACCTGCAGAACGAGTACGTCACCGGCAACCTGAAGATCTGCTTCCCGGACCTGATGACGTCCATCCCGAACATCGAGGTGGCGTGGGATGCGGCCGACGACCACGGCGTGCCGGTCGTGGTCGTGCAGCACATCGAGGACGAGGGCGCGCCGGTCTTCGCCCGCGGGTCGGAGGGCGCGGCGCTGCACGAGACCATCGCCGACCGGACGCCCGCGCACGTCATCACGAAGGGCAGCGTCTCCGCGTTCCCCGGCACCGACCTCGAGTCGTGGCTGCGGTCGGAGGGCATCGATACCGTCACGATCGCCGGCTACATGACCCAGCACTGCTGCGCCGGGACGGCCCGGGATGCGGCCGAACTCGGCTTCACGGTTGAGTTCCTGTCGGATGCGACCGGCACGCTCGACCTCGTCAACGAGGCCGGCGCGATCTCGGCGGACGCCCTCCACCGCAGCGTCCTGGTCACCATGCAGTCGGAGTTCGCCGCTGTCGCGACCACGGAGGAGTGGACGCTCGCGGTCGAGGCGGGCGACACCCTCCCGGTCTCGAACCTGTGGGGCAGCACGGGACACGCCCGGCTGCCGGAGAAGCACGCCGAGCTGCACAAGCTCATGCGCGAGGTGCGGGCCGGGATCGACCGCGACGTCGCCGAGGGCGAGGCGCACAACATCCAGAACACCCTCTACGTCGGGCAGGGCGTCTCGTCGCTCTGACGCGCGACACCCCGGGCTCTGCCGACCGCGGCGCAGGTCGAGTGAGTGAGTGGACGCTCGAAAACGCGCCGAGTGGCGACATGATGTCACCACTCGGCGGAGAGGACGCAGGCGCGGAGCGGACCTCAGCGCTCCAGCGGGCGCCAGACGACGAGCTGGTTGCTGCGGCGGATGCGGGTTCCCGCCCGCATGGAGACGACCTCGCCCTCGGAGCCGGCCGCGAAGACGCGGCGGCCCAGGCGGTTGAGCAGCTCGTCGGCGAGCGCCGACTCCAGCTCGCGCACCTGGCATCGCAGCAGTTCGCCCACCTGGTCCTCGAGCTCCAGGATGCGGCGGATGCCCTCCAGGCTGACGCCCTCGGAACCCAGGCGGGCGATCTCCTGCAGCTTGGCGATGTCGCGCATCGAGTAGCGGCGCGACTTGCCGGCGGTCCGGCTGGGGCTGACGAGTCCGAGCCGGTCGTACTGGCGAAGCGTCTGCGGGTGCATCCCCGCGAGCTCCGCCGCGATCGAGATCACGAAGACCTGGCTGTTCTCGTCCATCGTCAGCTCCGGGCCTTAGCAAGGATGTCGTCGCGCGGGTTCTCCTGCGGCAGCGTCGCAGCGAACTCCTCCAGCTTCTGCTTCGCCTCGCCGGAGAGGTGCGACAGGACGGCGACCTGGACGACCGCGAGCAGGTCGCCGGTGCCCTTGCCGGTCTCGACGCCGCGGCCCTTCACGCGCAGCACGCGACCGCTCGGGGTCCCGGGCGCGACGCGGAGCTTGACGGGATCGCCGCCGAGCGTCGGGACCTCGATCGTCGCTCCGAGCGCGGCCTCGGCGAAAGTGACCGGCACGTTGACCCGGAGGTTGAGGCCGTCGCGCTCGAACACCGGGTGCTTGCGGACCGTCACCGTGAGGACGATGTCGCCCGCCTCGCCGCCGTCCGGGCTCGGCTGGCCCTTGCCGCGCAGCTTGATCTTCTGGCCGTCGGCCACGCCCGCCGGGATCTTGACCTTGATCGGCTTGCCGTCGGAGGCCTGCAGCGTGATGGTCTCGCCGCGCGTCGCGGTGACGAAGTCGATCGTGGTGTGGGCGGTCACGTCCCGGCCGCGGGTCGGGCCGCCGTAGCCGCGGAAGCCTCCGCTCGTCTGGCCGAAACGTCCGTTGCCGAAGAGGCCGCCGAAGACGTCGTCGAAGCCGCCGCCCTGCTGGAATGTGTACTGCTGCTGTCCGCCCTGGCCGAACATCCCGCCGAAGACGTCGTCGAAGCCGCCCTGTGCGCCGCTGCCGGGCGCCGTGAACCGGGCACCGGATCCCATCGCGCGGATCTGGTCGTACTCCTTGCGCTCCTCGGGGTCGCTGAGCACCGAGTACGCCTCGCTGATCTCCTTGAACTTCGCCTCCGCGGCGGTGTCGCCGGGGTTCGAGTCGGGGTGGTACTTGCGGGCGAGCTTGCGGTACGTCTTCTTGAGCTCCGCCTCGCTGACGTCCTTGGAGACGCCGAGAACCTTGTAGAAGTCCTTGTCGAACCAGTCCTGGCTAGCCACGGGCGCCTCCCTTCAAGTCGTTGTCGTTCGTGGATGAAGTCTGCATCAGTCGCACGCGCACGGCGAGCGGAGCGGCGGGACGCATGCCCCGCCGCTCCGCCGTGCGCTGGTTCCGGCTCAGGCCGGCACCGAGACGACGACCTTCGCCACCCGCACGGTGGTGGAGCCCAGCCGGTAGCCGGTCTCCACGACCTCGGCGACGGTGTCCGCCGTCACGCCCGGTGTGGGCTGCTGGAAGATCGCCTCGTGGACCTGCGGGTCGAAGGGCTCGCCCTTCTCTCCGTAGGCGGTGAGGCCGAGGCGCTCGACCGCGGTGCGGAGCTTCGCGGCGATGGTCGAGAACGCGCTGCCCTCGCCCAGATCGCCGTGCTTCTCCGCCCGCTCCAGGTCGTCGAGCACCGGGATGAGCCCTTGACCGCGTCGCCGACCGCACGCTCCCGCTCGATCTCCGCGGTTCGCCTCCGTGCGCTTGCGGTAGTTCGCGTACTCGGCGGTCACCCGCTGGAGGTCGGCGAGGCGCTCGGCGGCGAGCTGCTCGGCGGTCGTCTGACCGGAGAGGATGTCGAGGTCGTCGTCGCTCAGGACGGTGCCCTCCTCCTCATCCTCGGCCGGGCCGACGTCGACGAGCTCCTCGTGAGCGAGGTCGTGCTCGCCGGCGTCCTTCCCGGCGTCGGCCGCGGTGTCACCCTCGGGCTGCCGGACCTTCCCGGTCTCGGGGTCGATCCTCCGCTTGTCCCGGATGATCGGATCCTCGCGTTCGGGCTCCTGCGAGCCCCTGTTCTGGTCCGACATGGTTACTTCTTCTCCTCGTCGTCGACGACCTCGGCGTCGATGACGTCCTCGTCGTCGGAGGACGACTCGCCCTGCGGCGCCTCACCGGCGTCGCCGGCCGGAGCCTCGGAGGCCTGCGCCGACGAGTAGATCGCCTCGCCGAGCTTGCCCTGGCTGGCGTTCAGCTTCTCGAACGCGGTCTTCACCGCCTCGTCGTCGTCGCCGGCGAGGGCGGTCTTCAGACCGTCCACGTCGCCCTGGACCTCGTTCTTGACGTCCTCGGGGAGCTTGTCCTCGTTGTCCTTGATCAGCTTCTCGATCGAGTAGACGAGCTGCTCGGCCTGGTTGCGGGTCTCGGCGGACTCGCGGCGCTTCTTGTCCTCCGCCGCGTGCTCCTCGGCCTCGCGCACCATGCGCTCGATGTCGTCCTTCGGCAGGCTGGACCCGCCGGTGATCGTCATCGACTGCTCCTTGCCGGTGCCCTTGTCCTTCGCGGACACGTGCACGATGCCGTTGGCGTCGATGTCGAAGGTGACCTCGATCTGCGGGATGCCGCGCGGCGCCGGGGCGATGCCGGTCAGCTCGAAGGTGCCGAGCGGCTTGTTGTCGCGGGTGAACTCGCGCTCGCCCTGGAAGACCTGGATCGCGACGGACGGCTGGTTGTCGTCGGCCGTGGTGAAGGTCTCGCTGCGCTTGGTCGGGATGGCCGTGTTGCGCTCGATGAGCTTGGTCATGATCCCGCCCTTGGTCTCGATGCCGAGGGACAGCGGGGTGACGTCGATGAGGAGGACGTCCTTGCGCTCGCCCTTGAGGACACCGGCCTGCAGGGCGGCGCCGACGGCGACGACCTCATCCGGGTTCACGCCCTTGTTGGGCTCCTTGCCGCCGGTCTCCTGCTTCACGAGCTCCGAGACGGCCGGCATGCGGGTCGAACCGCCGACGAGCACGACGTGCGCGATGTCGCCGACCTTGATGCCGGCCTCGCGGATGACATCCTGGAACGGCTTCTTGGTGCGGTCGAGCAGGTCGCTGGTCATCTGCTCGAACTGGGCGCGGGTGAGCGTCTCGTCGAGGTTGGCCGGGCCGTTCTCGGTCAGCGAGAGGTAGGGCAGCTGGATGCTGGTCGACATGCTCGACGAGCGAGCTCCTTCTTGGCCTGCTCCGCCGCCTCCTTCGAGACGCTGCAGTGCGATCTTGTCGCTCGGAGACGTCGACGCCGGTCGAGTCCTTGAAGCGCTTGATGAGCCACTCGACGATGCGCTGGTCCCAGTCGTCGCCGCCGAGGCGGTTGTCGCCGGCGGTCGCGCGGACCTGGATGGTCGAGAAGTCGTCGTCCTTGCCCACCTCGAGCAGGGAGACGTCGAACGTTCCGCCACCGAGGTCGAAGACGAGGATGAGCTCGTCCTCCTTGCCCTTGTCGAGGCCCGTACGCGAGCGCGGCCGCGGTGGGCTCGTTGATGATGCGGAGTACGTTGAGGCCCGCGATCTCGCCGGCCTCCTTGGTGGCCTGACGCTCGGCGTCGTTGAAGTAGGCGGGAACCGTGATCACCGCGTCGGTGACGGTGTCGCCGAGGTACTGCTCGGCGTCGCGCTTCAGCTTCTGCAGGATGCGCGCCGAGATCTCCTGGGCGGTGTACTTCTTGCCGTCGATCTCCTGGGTCCAGTTGGTGCCCATGTGGCGCTTCACCGACGAGATCGTACGGTCGACGTTGGTGACCGCCTGGCGCTTCGCGGTCTCGCCGACGAGCACCTCGCCGTCCTTGGTGAAGGCGACCACCGACGGGGTGGTGCGGAAGCCCTCCGCGTTCGCGATGACCGTGGGCTCGCCGCCCTCGAGCACCGAGACGACGGAGTTGGTGGTTCCGAGGTCGATACCTACTGCACGTGACATGTGTGCTTCTCTCCTTTGTTGCTGAAAGTCTCTGGTCAAGACTTGAGCCTCGACGACTCAAGACTGTCATCCGGGTCGGATGCTGTCAAGAGGGCGAGTCCAAAACTTGAGTACACGAGACTCAACTTTGGGGTGGCGGTCGCTATTCCCGGCGCGGCCGGACGCAGCCGCCGCTAGGCGTGCACGATGCAGCGATCGAACAACGCCTGCTCGCGCGCGTCGGGACGCTCGAAGCGGCGGACCGACGCGTCGAGCAGCTCCTCGCGTGATCGGCACCACACCGCGGCCAGGACGCGCGTTCCTGGCTTCCAGACGTCTCCAGAGCTCCTCGATCGGCAGGTCGAAGCAGTGGAGTTCGGTGACGGCGCCGACCCGTCCCGCGAAGCGCCGGATCTCGTCGCGCTCGCGCCGTGTCCACGTCCCGTCTTCCAGGATGACGCTCTGCCCGTGCTCGAGCAGCTCACGCCAGAGCCGGTCGAGACGTGCCTGGATGCGGTCGCGCAGCGGGTCGAAGTAGTCGACTCCTAGATCCGCCATCCACTCGTCCGTGCTGAACCGGATCGCCCCGGTCTCGCGTTCGCGCTCGCGCGCAGCGGTCGTCTTGCCCGATCCGGGCAGACCGCAGAACAGGATCAGCAGCGGCTGAGCCGTCGCGTCGCCCACCGCCGACCAGCCCCTACGGCTGAACGCGCGAGACCGACCACGCCCTCGTCGTCCCGGACGTAACGCAGCCGGCGGTGCAGGCGGTCCGGGCTGCCGTGCCAGAACTCGATCAGCTCGGGAACGACGCGATAGGCGTACCAGCGCTCCGGACGGCCGATCGGGCCCTCGGCGCCCAGGATGTCGCGTGCGGCGTCGCGCAGCCGGTCCAGGTCGTCGAGGGGAGCATCCTGCTCGCTCACCAGGGTGGCGGCCTGCGCCTCGCGCGTGCGGCGCGCGAAGAGGTCGTCCGACTCGGCCTCGCCGAGGCGCTCGACGCGTCCGGTCACCCGCAGCTGCTGCAGGAGCTCGCGCCAGTACAGCACCACGGCGGCGCGCGGGTCGGCGGCGAGCTGGCGCCCTTCCCGCTGTCGGACGAGGTGCCGAATTCGACGCCGTCCGCCGTGAGCCGCCGGAGAGCGACCGTGCGCGCATCCGGCGCCCCGCCCTCCCCGGTGGTCGCCAACGTCGCGGCGAGCGCCTCGCGCACGCCCTCGCTCCTTCGCGCGGCGGAGCCACTCGTCGAGCAGGCCCCGGCTCGGCGGGCCGGGTCGTCGAACTCCGGCAGGAACAGGTCGGCGTCTCCCGTGAGCGTGTGGGCCATAGCGTCACCATAGGCCCGACCCCGCGGCGGACGGAGCGATTCACACCGAGCCCACAAGCACCGTCGCTAGCGTCGATCGCATGGACACGGATCCCGCCGCCGCCCCGCTCCCTCTCCAGCCGCGCGATCGAAGCGCTGCAGAGCATCGACCCCGCCACCATGAGCGAGGTGCAGGCGTTCCGGGACGACTTCGCGGTTCATCATGCCGTACAAGTTCGGCATCGACGAGATCTCGACCAAGGTCGGCATCCTGCGCGAGGAGTTCGCCGAACTCCACGACTACAACCCCATCGAGCACATCTCGAGCCGGCTGAAGTCGCCGGAGAGCATCGAGCAGAAGGTCATCCGGAAGAACTGCGAGCCGAGCTTCGACGCCATCCGCGACGCGATCACCGACATCGCGGGCATCCGGATCGTGTGCAGCTTCGTATCCGACGTGTACCGCGTCTTCGACCTGCTGACGGCGCAGGAGGATGTGCGGACGCTGCGGGTGAAGGACTACATCGCGCATCCCAAGCCGAACGGCTACAAGAGCCTGCACGTCATCGTCGAGGTGCCCGTGTTCCTCAGCGATGGGCCGGTGCTGGTGCCGGTGGAGATCCAGCTGCGGACCGTCGCCATGGACTTCTGGGCCAGCCTCGAGCACAAGATCTACTACAAGTACGACGGCGAGGTGCCCGAGGGTCTGCTGCGCGACCTGACCGCCGCGGCCGGCACCGCCAACCAGCTCGACGTGACGATGGAGAACCTGCACCGGCAGGTGCGCGGCGACGACCGCGGGACGGTGTACAGCCTCCCCGCGACGATCTGAGCGGGCGGGCTCGGTAGCCGACGACGCCAGGCGAAGTCGGGAGACCCGTCGGCGCGGGCGGGCAGCGGCTGGCCGTTGATGTAGCGCGGCCACTCGAGGCGGAGACCGGTGGCGGCGTCGAGGCGGGGGTACGCGGAGGCGGGGGCCTCGGGTGCGGCGGGTGCGGGTGCGGCGGATGAGGCGGATGCGGCGGATGCGGCGGATGCGGGCGCCGGCGCCGGAGCCGCCTGCGGTACGGGCGCAGGCGCGAATGCGACGGGCGCCGGAGGCACGGATGGTGCCGCTTTCGGCCCGAACAGCTGGTACGTGAGCGGGATCAGCACCGTGCCCAGCGCATCCAGGATCGCCACCACCGCGACCAGCCGCCAGTACGTGTCGCCGAAGTCCACGCGCGTCCAGATCAGCGGCGCGGACAGCCCCGCCGTCAGCAGGCCGACCAGCACGAGCGTCGCCACGGTCACCTTGCTCATGATCGGGCCGGTAAACCGCCGCTGCGTGTTCAGGACGAGGTGGATGTGCAGCAGGCCCACGCGCGTCACCAGCACCAGCAGGAACCACGAGAACGGCTCCCACCAGGGCTGCCCGGGGTCGTACGGCCGCGACGGCATCCACACCTTCCACAGGCCGATGCCGAACAGGTACACCGAGGTGATGACGCTCACCGCGCCGAACCAGGCGGCCCTGCGGGCGGACACATCCGCGTCGTACCAGGAGATCAGGGCGAAGAAGACGAACAGCGCGATGGTGCCGATCAGCCGCCAGCAAGTCTCGTCGAAGCGGCCGAGGATGACGGCGTAGACGCCGACCAGCGCCGCGGCGATCAGCGCGCCGATGACGACGCGGGGCAGCAGGTGCCGCACCCAGCCGTACGGATTGGGGGCGGTGGGTGCAGTGGGGGCGGTGGGGGCGGTGCTCACGGGCGACCTCCGATGTCGGTTGTCGCCACGCTAGGGCGAGGGCGCGCCGCGCAGAATCCGTGCGATCACGGAAAGCCGCCGCCCGCGTCGTTCACCGGCCGTTCCCCGCCCGGCCCTACGCTGTCCCCATGACCACCGACCTGCCCGGTCGCGGCACGGGCGACGACGCCCTCGTGAGCACCGCGAGTCCGCTCTTCGCCGACAGCACGACGGACCGTCGCATCCCCACCCGCTGGGTGGTCGCGTGGGCGTCGTGGGACTGGGGCGGCGCCGCGTTCAATGCGGTCATCACGACGTTCGTCTTCACCGTGTACCTCACCAGCAGCCTCTTCGTCGAGCCGTCCGTCGTCGCGGCCAAGAACGCCGAGACCGGCACCTCGGGCCCGGCGCACGCCGCCTACGACGCAGCCGTCGCCGCGCTGTCGAGTGGATTGGCGTGGGGCGTCGGGATCGCCGGCATCGTCGTCGCGCTGATCGCCCTGTCCTCGGCCAGCGCACCGACGGATCCGGGCGCCGCAAGCTGTGGCTGGGCATCAACACCGGGGCCGTGGTCGTGGTGACGGCGCTCATGTTCTTCGTCGTCGGCGAGCCCGCGTACTTCCTCCTCGGCGTCGCGCTCGTGGCGGTCGGCACCGTCTTCTACGAGATCGCGACCGTCAACTACAACGCCATGCTCGTGCAGGTGTCGACCCCGAGGACCGTCGGGCGCGTCAGCGGACTCGGCTGGGGCGCCGGCTACCTCGGCGGGATCGTCCTGCTGCTCGTCGTCTACTTCGGGCCTAGTCACGAGCAACGCCGACGGGACGGGCGGGATGCTGCACGTCCCGACGGACGCCGGACTCAACATCCGCATCATCGCGCTCATCGCCGCGCTCTGGACCCTCGTGTTCTCGCTGCCCGTGCTGTTCGTCGTCCCGGAGATCCCGCCGAACGCGCGGACCCTGCGGTCGGCTTCTTCGCCTCGTACGCGGTGCTCGTGCGCGACATCGGCCGGCTGTGGAAGGAGAGCCGGAACACGGTCCTCTTCCTCATCGCGTCCGCGCTGTTCCGGGACGGGCTGGTGGGGGTGTTCACGTTCGGCGGCATCCTGGCGCAGGGCACGTTCGGGTTCACCAGCGGCCAGGTGATCATCTTCGCGATCGCCGCCAACGTCGTCGCCGGCGTGAGCACGCTCCTGTCCGGGCGGCTGGACGACCGCTTCGGCCCGAAAGCGGTCATCGTGACGTCGCTCGTCGGGCTCATCGTCGCCGGGCTCGCCGTCTTCTTCACTCACGACCTCGGCGCGGCCGCGTTCTGGGTCGGCGGACTCGTTCTCTGCCTGTTCGTCGGGCCGGCGCAGTCCGCCAGCCGGACGTTCCTGGCCCGCGTGACGCCGGCCGGCCGCGAGGGCGAGGTGTTCGGGCTCTATGCGACGACCGGCCGCGCGGTGTCGTTCCTGGCGCCGACACTGTTCGCGGTGTTCGTCGCGGTCGGCGGCGCGCAGTTCTGGGGCATCCTCGCGATCGTCCTCGTGCTGGCGATCGGCCTCGGCCTGCTGCTGCCCGTGCGGCGCCGCACCGCGCGCGGGCGCGCTGAGCACCGCGGGGCGCCCGGCGGGCGCGTGGGCGATCGAGTCGAGTGGGTGCGCGGGGATCACGCCGAGTTGCCGCATCATGTCACCACTCGGCGGCGGTTGGGACGTTAAGTCACCAGTCGGCGCGGGAGACCCCACCCGGCGATGAGGCCCGGCGATCGAGTCGTGAGCGGATGCGCGAATCCCCGCCGAATTGCCGCATGATGTCACCACTCGGCGGGGTCGGGTTCGGGAGTGGACGGAGGCGCGTCAGAGGTCGGGGTCGGCCGAGTCGGGATCGGGTGAGCCTGGGCCGGCCGGGTCCGCCGGGTGGGCGGGGCCGGAGTCGGGCGCGGCGGCGGGGCGCGGCCAGGCGCGGACGAAGCGGTCGAAGAGTTGCGCGAACGTACGCGCCTCCTCGGGCGTGAACCCCGCGAGGGCGGTCTCGACGGCGGAACGGCGGTGCGAACGGAGCTCATCGAGTTGGGCGCGCCCAGCGGTCGTCAGCCGGATGAGCGCGCGGCGGGCGTCGGACGGGTCCGGCACGCGACGCACGAGCCCGCGCTCCACGCCCTCCTGCACCAGACGGCTGGCGCGCGGCTGGTCCACCCCGATGGCGGCGGCGACCCCGCTGACGGAGAGGTCGCGGCCGTCGGCGTGCGCGGCCTCCAGCGCCTCCAGCATCCGGACGCGCGCGAAGCGCCCGAGCGAGCCGTCGCGGGTGCGGCGTCCGGGACCGGGTCGCGCCGAGTCGCCGAACGGACCGCCTCCGGCCTGCGGTCCCGGAACACCGCCGAAGGGTCCGCCGCCCATCGGCCCGGGTGCCCAGTGGCCGCCGTGGTGTCCGTGGGCGTGGCCGTGCGGCATCCCCTCCGCCCAGGGCGGACGGCGCCGCGACTGGTCGCGCCGCACGGCGAGCAGCGCGTGCTCGATCATGGCCACGATGTCCGCTTCTGGCGGAACCCCGGAATCGTCTTGACGCCCACCATTCATGCATGTAACTATACATTTACTTGTAACAGTACATGTAATGAAAGGAGAGCCACCGATGACGAACATCGACGACTCCACACAGACGCCGCCCGGATACTGGTTCGGCGTGATCGAAGGCCGGCTGCACGAGCGGATGCGCGACGCGCTCGCCGACCTGGACCTGCGCCGCGGAAGCTGGCGCATCCTCCACACCCTCGCGGACGGTCCGGCCACCCCCGAGGAGCTGGCGCACCGCCTGCCCGACGGCGGGCGACGGCCGCACCGTGCGGGCAGCGGAGATCCCCGCGAGCGCTTCGGCCGCGTCGCACACCCAGGCTGGCGCAGCCAGGAACCCCGCGACGAGCAGGCGTACGCCGAGACCGGCGGACGCCCGCAGACGCAACCCGACGAGCGACCGACGGACGCGGACGGAAGCGCAGAGCCGGAGCGCCATGCGCCCGGGCATGAGCGCGGACACGGACGCCACCCCGAGCACGGCGGCGGGCCCGAGTACCCGCAGGACCACGGACTCGACCACGAGCACGACCACGACCACCACGACCACCACGACCACGGTCACCACCACGACCACGACCACCACGGCCACCACCATTTCGAGCAGGCCTTCGAGCGGGGATACGTCCGCGGCTTCGATCGCGGCTTCGCCTTCGGCGCCGCCCGCGCAGGCTACGGCCCGGCCGCACCCTTCCGCGGCGGTCGCGGGTACGGACGCGGATACGGCCCGACCCCCGGCGCCTCGTTCCCCGGCGCGGCACGGCTGACGGCCCTTTCGGCGCCGCCGCGTACGCGCCCGGCCGCCCTGGCCATCCCTTCTCCGACGACCCGCACCAGGGCCGCGGACACGACCGCGGGCACCGTCGCGGATACCGCATCCATCGCGTCCTGGCGGACTTCGTCGAGCGCGGCTGGGTGTGGTTCGACGGGGACCGGGCGACCCTGACCGACGAGGGCCGCGCCGCCCATGACCGCGCGTCCGAACGCGTCGCACGCGTCCGCCGAGAGCTGGCGCGCGGCATCCCGGAGGGCGACTACGCCACCACCATGGCGACCCTCGAGACGATGGCCCGCAACCTCGGCTGGAGGCCTGCCGAGAAGGACGGAGGATCGCCGACCGGCGAGCCTAGGATGGACGCATGACGCCACCCCGCGAAGAGGTCGTGCTGCTCGCCGCGGACGGCACTCCGATCGGCACGGCGGACAAGGCCACGGTGCACACCACCGACACCCCGCTGCACCCTGGCGTTCTCGTGCCACCTCTTCGACGGGGAGGGACGCATCCTGGTCGCCCGCCGCGCCCTGGGCGAGGCGACGTGGCCCGGGGTGTGGACCAGCAACCTGTTCTGCGGCCACCCGGGCCCGGGTGAGGCGATGGAGGAGGCGGTCCGCCAGCCGCGCCGCCGACGAGCTCGGCGCGAAGATCGACAACCCTGCGCGCGTGCTCCCCGACTTCCGTTACCGCGCGGTGGACGCCGCCGGCATCGTCGAGTTCGAGGTGTGCCCGGTCTTCACTGCGACCATCGTCGGCGAGCTCGACCCGTCGCCGTCCGAGGTGGCGCGGAGTGGGCGTGGGCGGACCCGCGGCTCCCTGCTCTCGTCGGTGGAGGCGACCCCCTGGGCGTTCAGCCCGTGGCTGACGCTGCAGCTGCCCGCTCTGGTACGCGGATGAGGCACTCGAAGCTTCAGGTCAGCTGTGAGTCTGACTCACTATTTTCCACCTGTGTAATTCGTTGTGGATAAGTCTTCCACGCGTATGCCGGAAGCCGCATCCGTGAACGCACGAATCAGTTCGCCCACACCCGGTCGACCGACAGAGTCGGTACGAAACGGTGCTCCGGAACGCTCGTCCGGCCAGCCCGGGAAGTCGAACACGGCCAGCATGAGTTGCGTGCAGGTACTGCGGAGGCGCATCCAGCATCCGCACCACGCGGCCGTCCACCCGGAACAGTCGCACCTCGCCCGTCCCCAATGCGCCTCGTACGCGTGCGGCTCGGTCGCGTCGATCGCCAACCCGCATCCGCTCGAAGTCCTCGAGCCGGCCGCGGGTCGCGGAAGGCGTGGAACCCCATGCCGACGAGTGCCTGGTCGGGGGTCCGCGTCGCGGCCGAAGACCTCCATCACGCACAGCTCCCCGCTGCGTTCCGGGCGCATCCTCGAAGCCGACCAGCCACAGCGACGCCATCGACCGGGGACCGAGGTAGAGGGAGGCGCGCATCCCGACCGTCCCGCGATCGACGAGGCAGCCGCGGAACTCTGCCTGCTCCTCGCGCACCGTCAGGCCTCCTGGTACGGCTGCTGCCCGACGGTCGTGCCGACCCGCCGAGTTGCCGGTCTGCAGTCCCGACACCCGCAGCGGCGGCTCGTGATCGCCTCCGCACCGCAGACCCTGCTCGGGAGGGATGCTCAGCTCGAGGTGCGAGTCGTGGATGAGGTAGCTCGCCCGTGTCTCGGCCAGCAGGCTCCAGGCGGGCAGGTAGTGCGGCAGCCAGACGGTCCGGTCCAGCTCGGGGACTTCGAAGTCGTCGAACACGGCAGCGACCTCACCCGGTGCGGGTCGCGTCGATGCGCTGCTCGAGCCACCAGGTGCGGCCCTCGTCGTCGGAGACCCAGCCGTCCCACTCGAACGAGTCGTCCGTGATGTTCGAGAAGTTCCAGCGGATGGGCCGCCCGTCGGTCTGGGTGCCGTCCTGCCGGATCCCGTCACGGCGGTACGGGGTGGCCACGAGGTGCAGAAGTCGCCGGCCTCTGCGCCGAACCAGCTGACCCGCCAGGCGCCGAGCGTGGGTGTCGTAGACGCGCACGGTGGATCCGCGCCCGCGGGCGCCGTCGGGGTCGCTCTCGTCACGCTTGACGAGCACGTCCTGCACGGCGCGGCCGCCGAGCGTGTACGCGAAGATCCACTCCTGCACGGACTCCGCCCAGACCCCGGTCCGCTCGTCCAGCAGCCGGACGTCGGCGCTCCAGCTTCCGACCAGACGGCCGAACAGCTGGATGCGCTGCGGGTTGTGCTCCATCGGCCCCGAGCTGATCAGGGCCCGCGCGAACGCCCGGTCGGTGGTCTCGCTCATGGGTGCCCCCTCGGTCGGCGGTCAGGGATCAGGTCAGGACGGGCGGCCCGCTTCGGTGGTGGACACGTCGGTGCGGTGGAAGTTCAGGTACGAGCGGGATGCGGTCGGGCCCGCGCTGCCCCTGGTACCGCGAGGAGTACTCGGCCGAACCGTACGGCTTCTCGGCGGCGGAGCGACAGCCGGAAGAAGCACATCTGGCCGATCTTCATGCCCGGCCACAGCTTGATCGGCAGCGTCGCCACGTTGCTCAGCTCGAGGGTCACGTGGCCCGAGAACCCCGGGTCGATGAAGCCGGCGGTGGAGTGGGTCAACAGCCCGAGCCGGCCGAGCGAGCTCTTGCCCTCCAGGCGCGCCGCAACATCGTCTGGGAGGCTGACGAGCTCGAACGTCGAGGCCGAGCACGAACTCCCCCGGGTGCAGGATGAACGGCTGGTCGGCATCCACCTCGACGAACCGCGTCAGCTCCGGCTGGTCCTCCGCCGGGTCGATGAACGGGTACCGGTGGTTGTCGAACAGCCGGAAGAACCGGTCGAGCCGCACATCGACGCTCGACGGCTGGACCATCGCCGGCTCGAACGGCTCCAGGGCGATCCGGCCAGCACCCAGCTCGGCTTTGATGTCGCGATCGGAGAGAAGCACGGGGCCAGCCTACCGGGTGACCGCGCGACGAGTCAGGGCGTGCGATTCCCCTCCGGCCCACTTCGGCGTACGTTACAAGGCGAGTTTCATCTCACGAGGAAGACCCGAGGACCACCCGACGCATGACAGGCCCGAAACCCTAGCCCGGTGCACCCGATGACGAGCACCGACTCCGGAAAGAAGACGCGCGCTCTCCGAGTGGAACCAGAAGTTCGTCGTGGAGGAGCGCTACATCCCGGCGGAGGCGCGGCGACGGCTCTACATCACGTCGGTCGTGCTCGTCGCGGTCGGCCTCGCGGCCTTCCTGTTCCTGCTCGTCGGGGTGGCCACCCACACCGGCTTCGAGCGGCTCGACCTGCCGGTGGAGAAGTGGGATCAACGCCCTCCGCTCGAACGAGACGACCGGGTTCATGATCGGGCTGGCCATCATCTTCGGGCCGATCGCGATGCCGATCATCGTGCTCGTCGTGGTCGTGGTGTGGATCGTGGCCGCACGGCACCTGTGGCGGCCGGTGCTGCTGGCAGCGGGGATGCTGACCGGTGTCCTGCTCGCGGGCGTGCTGGCCCCGATCGTGCAGGCATCCACGGCCGCCGATCGGCCTGATGCTGTTCGGGCCGGACCACTCGTTCTCGTTCCTCCGGCCACGTGCTGGGAACCTCCGACTTCCTGCTGATCCTCGCGTTCCTGATCGCGAGCCGCATCCAGCGCCCGTGGGTCACCGTGCTCGCTTTCGCCGTCGCCGTGTTCGGCATCGTGCTGCAGATCGTCAGCCGGCTCTACCTCGGATACCACTCGGATCAGCGACACCACCGCGTCCGTGTCGCCCTGTCCCTCGCCGTGCTCGGCGGGGTCATCGCGCTGGACACCTGGCGCACGGTCCGCGTCGAGGGCGAGCCGATCGAGGACCCGATGTCGCAGAAGCAGGTGCACGGCACATGACCTCGGCCGCGGGCGCCAAACGGGAGTTGCGGGCGGGCGGCCCGTACGGCGGGCGACAACAAGGTGCTCGAGGTGCTCGCGCGCGCGGCTTCGGCGCGAGCGCACTGCTGCAGGTGCTGCTCGGCGCGCTCGCCGTGCAACTCGGCATCAACCACTTCGGGGAGGCGGACCAGACCGGCGCCCTCGAGGCGGTGGCGAAGGTGCCCGGCGGATTCGTCGTGCTCTGGATCAGCGTGGCCGGACTGTTCGCGCTCGCGCTCTGGCTGATCATCCAGACCGCACTCGTCACCGGCAGCACGGAGACGAAGAAGTGGTGGGCGCGGGCGACGAATCTCGGCAAGGCGGCGGCGTACCTCGCGCTCGGGCTGACGGCCACTCGCCTTCGCGCAGGGGCACCCGACCCACGCCCGCCAGACGACGCGCGACCTGAGCGCTGGCATCCTTTCCCTCCCGGGCGGCCCGGTGCTGCTCGCGCTGGTCGGCATCGCCACCGTCGGGATCGGCGGCTACTTCATGTCGAAGGGCGTCCGTCAGACGTTCACGCGGGACATCACGATGCCGAGCGGGCACGCGCGGCTCGGGATGCTCATCCTCGGCACGGTCGGCTACCTCTCCAAGGGCGTCGTCGTCGGCGTGGCCGGGGTGCTCTTCGTCGTCGCGGCGGTCACCGCGCGGCCGGACGACGCGACGGGCCTGGACGGCGCTATGGAGTCGCTCGAGCGGCTCCCGCTCGGAGCCCACCATCCTGTTCGCACTGGGCGCGGGGCTGATCGCGTCGGGCGCGTACAACGCGGCGAGGGCGTACCTGGCGCGGTTCTGACGCGGCGCGCGAGGTGCGCGTGCGGCGCCCTCGGCGTCGGCGTCGGCGTCTCAGCCGGCGACCGCGTCGGCCGCCTCGCGGATCAGCGCGACGACCTGCGCCGCCTCCGGGATGCCGACCGTGTGCGATCCGCCCGCGACCTCGACGGTGTGCCGCGACCCCGCGGCGTTCCGCCATGAAGCGGTGGCTCTCGGCGGGGATGTTCTTGTCCTCGGAGCCGAACAGGAACCACGAGGGGATGTCGCGCCACGCGGGTGCGCCCGACGCCTCGTTGAGCGCCGCCTCCCGGATCGGACGCTGCGTCACCGCCATGGCCGCCGTGACGTCGGCCGGCGAATCGGCGGCGAACTGGTCGTGGTACCGGCTCTGGACGATGTAGAGGTCGTTGCCCTGCGCGCCGAGATCGACCGCCGTCAGGGTGTCACCGAGGGTGCCGCCCTCGTACTTGCCCGCGAGCTGCCCCGCGCTCTCCCCTCGTCGGGCGCGAAGGCGCCGACGAAGACGAGCGCCTTGACCTGGTCCAGTCCCTTCGCCGCGTTCGTGATCACCGCGCCGCCGTAGGAGTGGCCGACGAGGATCAGGTCCCCACTGACGTCGCCCAGGAGCGTGCGGACGTAAGCGGCGTCGGACGCCACGCCGCGAAGCGGATTCGCGGCCGCGATCACGGGGAAGCCGTCGGCGAGGAGCCCCGCGATGACGCCGTTCCAGCTGGACGATTCGGCGAACGCCCCGTGGACCAGGACGACGGTCGGCCGACCGTTCGGCGACGGTTCTGTGATGCTCATCTGTGCTCTCCTCTGGGTCTCGTCTGCGCCATCGACGGGCGGAAACGGCGCCAGTCTGGCAGCACGGGCGGGCGTGCACCAGTGGCGGCCGGAGGACGTGCCGCGGTCAGTCCACCGCGTGGATGACGCTCGTGAGCCGCCAGTCGACCGTGCTGTGGTCGATCGTGGCGTGCACCGGGGATCCGCCCATCTCGCCGGTGATGCCGTCGGCGCCCCGCTCCGCATGCTCCAGGCTGTCGTAGGCCACGATGTCCACCACCATCCCGTCGTCGCGCACGGAGATGCGGCGCCAGAGGAAGCCCTCCTGCCGCCGCAGGTAGGCGTCGATGTCCTCGTTGGCCGCGACGAAGTCGGCCGGGGTCAGACCGGGGGCGGGGCGGAGGGTGGTGATCTCCAGGATCTCGGGCATGGTGTCTCGTCTCTCGAAGCGGTTCCGGGTACGTCCACAGTGGGGCCCTGGGCGGCCGCCGACAAGGCTCCGCCGGCCGGGGTGTACCGCACCCCCTTCGGCCGCTCGTCACCCGGGCCGGCGGATGCCAGCCTGCGGAGGGCCGCCTCGCTGCTGCTCCCGGACGCCGGCGTGCCGATCAGCAGCTGCTGGCCCGGCGCATCCACGGTCTCGAAGGTCTGGTAGGTCAGCTCGATGCGACCGGCGACCGGATGCTGGAACACCTTGAAGGCGCGCGTCAGCTTGTTGACGCGGTTGCGCCGCCAGAGCTCCCAGAACTCCGGGGAGGCGCCGGCCATCTGCGAGCACGGTCCGGATCCGGGGATCGCCGGGGAACAGGCCGAGGTTCAGCCGGAGCGCGCCGACCGTGTTGGCGCGCGCAGCTCGTCGAGCCCAGGGAACACCTCGGCGGCCCGGGGATGCGTGAACAGCACCCGCACCATGTTGCGCTCGGTCCCGAAGGGCGCCAGCAGCTCAGCGGCGATGTCGTTGGTGGCCAGCACGTCGAAGGCCCGGCCCAGCACGTACGCGGCCGCTCCGCGCGATGTCGTGAGCACTTCGAGCAGAGCGGGATGCACCTCGTCGGACGGCTCCGGACGGGCGGCCTGCGGAGAGACGCCGGCCAGGCGGAACAGGTGCTCGCGCGCCTCGGGCGGGAGTCGGAGGGCACTGCCGATCGCGTCCAGCACCTGCGGCGACGGGTTCCGTTCGCGGCCCTGTTCGAGGCGCGCGTAGTAGTCGACGCTGACCCCGGCGAGCACCGCGACCTCCTCGCGGCGCAGCCCGGGCACCCGGCGACCCGACGTGCCTCCGCCGCCGAATCCCGCGGCGTCCGGCGTCGTGCTCGCGCGCGTCGCCCGGAGGAACGCGCCGAGCTGCGTCTCGTCGCGGTTCGCCACGGCTCCATGGTACGGGGCCGGAGGCACGACGAAGGCGGCTCCGGCGGCCGCGATGAGACAGGGTGTGCCGCACACCGGCCACGGCTGCCTTCCACAGCCGCCCCGGCGGTGGTGGACTCGCTTCCCGACTCTGTTCACGCACCACCAGAAGGAAGACATGCTGCCCCCCGAGAAGAAGAAGATCGTGTTCATCACCGGCGCCAGCAGCGGGATCGGCGAGGCCACGGCCCGGCGCCTCGCCGCCGAGGGCCACCTGGTGATCGCGGGCGCCCGCCGCACCGACCGCCTCGACGCCCTCGCCGATGACGTCCGCCGCCGTGGCGGCGAGATCGAGGTGGCGACGCTCGACGTCACCGACTCCAGGAGCGTCCGCTCCGCCATCGACGCCGCGGTGCGGGCGCACGGCCGCATCGACGTGCTGGTCAACAACGCGGGCGTCATGGCGCTCTCGCCGCTGGCCGACCTCCGGGTGGACGAGTGGGAGCAGATGATCGACGTCAACCTGCGCGGCGTGCTCAACGGCATCGCGGCCGCCCTCCCGCACATGACCGAGCGTGGCCGCGGCCACATCGTCACCGTGTCGTCCGTCTCGGGCCGACGCGTCGATCCCACCGCCGCGGTCTACAGCGCGACCAAGTTCGCCGTCTCGGCGCTGTCGGAGGGTCTCCGCCAGGAGAGCCGGGATGTGCGCGTGACGGTGATCAGCCCGGGGCTCACCCGGAGCGAGCTCACCGAGCGCGGCGGAAGCGCCGAGGCCCAGGGCGCGGCGCGGGCGGCTGCCGAGGCGATCGCCATGCCCGCGTCGGCGGTCGCCGCCGCCATCGGATACGCCATCTCCCAGCCGGACGAGGTGGATGTGAACGAGATCGTCATCCGCCCGACGGTGCAGGGCTGACCGTCTCGGCGAAATCCTCGCCGCGGGCCCGCTGCCTCCAGCGACCGGGGGCGATCCCGTGGTACCGGCGGAAGGCCGTGGCGAAGGCGAACGGGTTGCTGTACCCGACCGCCGTCGCGATCTCGCCCAGCGTCGCGTCGGTGTGCCGCAGCGCCTCCTCCGCCCGCTCCATCCGGACGGCCGTGAGGTAAGCCGCGGGCGCGACGCCGACCTGGCGGCTGAACCGGCCCGCGAACCCGGAGCGCGACATCCGTGCGACCCTGGCCAGCTCGGGCAGGGTCCATGGATCCGCCGGCCGGGCATGGATCGCCTCGAGCACGCGGCGCAGGTCCGGGTCCGCGAGCGCGGTGAACCATCCCGGCGCGGTCTCGGCCGAGTGCAGCCACCAGGCGCGCAGCGCGTACACGAGATTGGTGTCGAGCAACCGGTCGAGGAGGGCCTGCTGGCCGGGCGTCTCCCGCGCGGCCTCGTCGGCGAGCAGCTGGATCGCCAGCCGGTGCGTCGGCTCCTGCCAGGCCGGCGGGATCACCACCGGTCGCGGAAGCTCGGACAGCACCGCGGCGGCGACGCTCCCTTCGAGCGTGTAGGCGCCGCAGAGCACGGTCGCCGAGGGTCCGGCCTCGGTGACGGTGCCCGCGACCCGGGCGTCGTGGATGGCCTCGCGCCGCGCCGCGGGCTCGCTCACGATCGCGTACTCCGTGCCCGACGTCATCAGGAGGACGGCGCGCTGCTCGAGTTCGACCGGCTTCTCGCCTTCCTGCTCGAGCCAGGCCCGCCCGTCCAGCAGGATGTGCGCCGTGAGCACCCGGGAGCCGCCGAACAGCAGACCCCACGGTTCGACGCGCCTCAGGACCGAGAAGACCGCACCTCGGGCCCGGGCGCGTTCGAGCACATCGCCGAGCACGTCCATCCATCCAGATTAGACGATCACGTATCGATCGGGGCAGAATGGACATTTCCCGTCCACCGCGCCGCAACTAGCATCATCGGCATGTCAACACTCCTCCTCCTCGGCGGCACCGGAAAAACCGGCCGCCGCCTCGCCGAACGACTCGAAGCGCAGGGCCACACCGTCCGCGCCGTCGGCCGCAGCACCACCCCCGATTCGACTGGCGCGACGAGAGCACCTGGGCGCCCGCGCTGCAGGATGTGGACGGCGTCTTCATCGTCGGCCCCGGCTCCGCGTCCGACTGGAGCCCGCTCCTCGAACGCTTCCTGGCGACCGCGGCCGAGTTGCACGTCGGGCGCGCGGTGCTCCTCTCGGCCCGTGGCGTCGAGTTCCTCCCGGACGGGGCCGTTGCGCGCGCCGAGGCGGCCCTCAGCCGCGGCCCGCTCGAGTGGACCATCCTCCGGCCAAGCCACTTCGCCCAGAACTTCACCGAGGCGATGTTCGTGCCTGACGACGACGGCGCCTTCTACGCGCCCGTGGGCGACGGCCGGGAGCCGTTCATCGACGTGGACGACATCGCCGACGTCGCCGCGGCCGCGCTGACCGGCGACGACTTCGGCGGGCGCATCCTCGAGCTCTCCGGCCCGCACGCCATCGACTTCGACGAGGCGGCGCGCATCCTCACCGAGGTGTCCGGACGGACCACCCGCTACGTCTCCGAACTGGACACCGTCCACATCGAGCGACTGCGCAGCCAAGGACTGCCCGACGGCTACATCGAGTGGCGGATGGCGATGCTCCGCGGGATCGCCTCCGGCTCCGACGCCTACCTCAGCTCCGACGTCGAAGCGGTGCTCGGGCGCCCGGCGACGGCCTTCGAGGACTGGGCGCGGCGGGAGGTGCGCGCCGGAGCCTGACGTAGCCGGAAGCGGTGTTCAGCCCTGGTCGGGCTGGGCGCGCACGGCGAGCGAGCCGTACCGCTCCATCCGGTGCCAGCGCAGCCGGGTGCCCGCGACGGCCGTGAACACGGACTGGATCACCACTAGGTACATCAGCTGGCGGTAGACCACCTGCTGCAGGGGCAGCGTCCACAACGGCTTCAGGCGCTCACGGTCGATCCGGAACGCGTACCAGGCCATCCCGAACTGCACCGCCAGGAACGCAGGCCAGAGGGCGGCGATGCGCACCGGATCCAGGAAGATCAGCCCGTACACCGCGAAGAGGTCCACCACCGGGGCGAACAGCGGGAGGAGCACCTGGAGCACCAGGAGGTAGATCAGGCCGCGACGGCCCAGCTTGCCCGCCTGACCGCCCTGGACGAGCGCGCCGCGGTGCTTCCACATGGCCTGGATGGTCCCAGCACCAGCGGTACCGCTGCTTCCAGAGCGCGCCGAGCGACGCCGGGGCCTCCGTCCACGCACGCGCGCCGTCCTCGTAGACCACGCGCCAGCCGTCGCGGCACAGGGCCATCGTGAGGTCGGTGTCCTCGGCGAGGGTGTCGTCGCTCACCCCTCCGATCCGTTCGAGCGCCGAACGGCGGAACGCGCCGATCGCGCCCGGCACGGTCGGCATGCACTCGGCCACGTCGAAGAGACGGCGGTCGAGGTTGAACCCGACGACGTACTCGATGTGCTGCCAGGAGCCGAGGATCCCCTGCCGGTTCACGATCTTGGTGTTGCCGGAGACGGCGCCGACGGAGGGATCGCTCAGCGGCTGGATCAGCGCATGCACGGTTCCGGGCTCGAAGACCGTGTCGCCGTCCACCATGACCACGATGTCGTTCTGCGCCGCCCGAAGGCCCGCGTTGAGCGCCGACGGCTTGCCGCCGTTGCGCTGGCGGATGAGACGGACCGGCAGACCGAGCCCCGCCACGATGTCCGCGGTGCCGTCGGTCGAGCCGTCGTCCACCACGATCACCTCGACGGGATGCGTGGAGGCGACGAGCGACCGGACGGCCGCCTCGATCCCCGCCGCTCGTTGTACGCCGGGACGATGACGGTCACCGGCTCCGTGGCCTCCGGCCGGGCGGGCGCCTCGGGACGATGACGCCCGCGTGTGCTCCGGCGGTGCCGCACCGCGGTCGCCATCACGAGCACGACGCGGACGAGCATGACCAGGCCGCTCACGACGAGCGCGATCGTGATGGCGTCGACGACGGCGCCGCTCATCCGGATGCCCCACACCGTCATGGCGGCCGCCACGCGCTCGGGCGCCGAGGCGTTCTGCATCGTCGGTCCCAGGCCGACCGCCCGGCCGACTGTTGTGACCGTGTAGCCCTCGGCGTCCAGCCGGGAGAGCGCGCTGTCGAGCGCCCGCACGGTCTGGCTGCGGTCCCCGCCGCCGTCGTGGAGCAGCACTACCTGGCCGGAGCCGTCGGTCGGCTCGATCGCCCGCTCGATGGCGGGTGCTCCCGGACGTCGCCAATCCTCGCCGTCCCGGGTCGACAGCACGGTCAGGTAGCCGTCCGCGCCGACGGAGCGGATCGCGGTCCACATCCCGTCGGTGACCGCGTCGTTCTCGGAGCTGTACGGCGGCCGGAGCAGCGACGTGGTCTGCCCGGTCGCGTCGACGATCGCCTGCTGAGCGGTCTGGACCTCCAGCCGGCGCCGCCACTCCGGCACCGTGCTCAGGTCGACGTGCGTGAGGGTGTGCACGCCGACCTCGTTGCCGCCCGCCACGACCTGGCGGACGAGGTCCGGATGGGCGATCGCCTCCGTCCCGACCATGAAGAAGGTGGCGTGGGCGTGATGGCGGCGGAGGAGCTGGAGGATCTCGGGCGTCCAGCGCGGGTCCGGGCCGTCGTCGAACGTCAGCGCGATCGTGCGGGGTCGTGGGCCTGCCGTCCGCGGCGTCTCGCCACGGGAATCGATGACCGGGCCGCCGGACGCGACCGCCGACGGCACGCGCCCCGCGGATCCGGACGCCGTCACCGCGTCATCCCCGATGCCGGCGAGGTGCTGCGTGTACCCCTGGACCAGCAGCGACACGGACACCGCGATCAGGATGGCGGCGAGCACGACCCAGTGCGCACGCAGCGGCCCGCGGGCCCCGCGGGGAGCGGCGCGCCTCACGGGCGGGTGGGTCTCTTGCTCTGCCCCGGTGCGGTCGCGCTCTTGCCGGGCGGGGTGGATGCGGGCGACGGCGACGCGGTGGGCGACGGCCGTGAGGACGGCGGTGTGGTCGCAGCGTGCCCGGGAGCGGATGTGGCGGCCGGCTGCGGGGCGGGCGCCGGCGCGACGGCGACCACCGGCTGCTCGGGTGCGCTCGTGGCGACCGGGTCCGAGGCAGGCGACGGCGTCGCCACGGGAGTGGACGGGGCGGCGCCGGGGCCACTCGCGCTGGCGGGCGGTTCCGGCATCGGGAGCAGCGGGATGCCGATCCGCGGGCCCCCGAGGAACGCGCTCACGACCAGTGCGACGTAGAGCGCGACCAGCCCCAACACCACCGCACCCAGGATGCGGACCCGGCGGAAGCGACGCCCCGATGCATCGACGAACACGGGCACGCCTGCCGCGTCGGGCACGCCGGAGCGCGCGAGTTCGTCATCCACCACGCAGAGATTCTACGAGAACGTCCCCTTTCCGGGGGACGCCGCCCACCGCTCGGGTCTGAGACATCGTTCAGAGCCTCCCATCGGATGCTGCGAAAGCCGGTGGGGGTTCAGTGAATGATGTAAGAGTCACGCTCGGCATCGGGCCTGCTTGATGAGCCGGTCGAGTTTGGATACGGAAGCCGCTCTCGTCAACCGTCGGATGCGGATGACCCGGTCTCACCGGGTGCGGCGTCCCATCGGTCGAGCTCGGCCTCCAGTCCTTCCCGCAGTGAGTCCTCACCCTCGTCTGTGCCCGGGTCTGCGCGGGGTTCTGCGCCGGGAATCAGGCGCAGAAGGCGCTCGTAGTGGGAGGCCGTCTCCTGGTCGGTCGCCGTCGGCAGGCGTCCTGACGAGCTGGCGAGCGCGGTCACCTGCGCGCGGTCGATGAAGCCCGGAAGCGCCGAGGACTCCACGGTGCCGGAGTTCGAACCGTTCGTCTCCCACCGGTCCCACCGGCTGAACGGGGTCCCGCCCTCCACGACGTCGCGTGCCGCGCAGATGTCGCGCCAGGATCCATCCGAGGTCAGCGTCGCCGCCAGACCCGCGTCGGCGGTGTAGCGCTCATCGTCGGTGTCGGAGAGGTAGCGGAGCCACCCCGAGAGGACCAGAAGACCGGCGCGGACTTCGGCGCGGGCCGATCCATCCGGCTGCCGTTCGAAGAGGCGCCGGAGCTCTTCCGCGGCGATCTTCGCGAGGTCCGGCCGGTTCGCGTCGAGAGCGAGCTTGACCAGCTCGACCATCGCCCACGTGCCGCGCGAGCGGAAGACTTGCGGGTCTGCCGCCGACGCGTCGCGGTACACCGCGAGATCGCGTACGCACCCGATGATGCGGACGAGCAGCGCATCGAACTCGGGACCCCCATGCATCAGGATGTCGGACCACTGCCGTGTAAGCTCCGCAGGCATTCGTCGACATACTCCCCGGAGCCGGTCGCCGCTGCCTCGACGGCTCGGGCGGTCGTCGCTGTGATGAAGACGTGCGCCACTTGCGGGGACAACAGGACGTCCCGCTCCACTTCGACGATGCTCTCCAGGAGTCCGCTCCCCCGCGCGAGTGACGCCCCCGGGACGCACCTGATCGGTCGAGCTCCGCCATCCAGACCTCGCGCACGATCTGGCCGAGCAATTCCAGCGCCCGCTCCGCCGTCGCCAGAGCGCCCGACCGGAGGTTGCTGCCGATCGCATCCTGCAGGGTGGCTATCTCGTGCTGGGTCTCCTCGTAGGCGGTGACCGCCTCCGGCGCCTCCAGCTCGATGCTCGACTGCAGAAGCTGGACCATCCGTCCGGCGGTCCCGTCGTGGAGCCGGGTCGGCGTCACGATCCGGAACGCCGTGGCACCGAGCAGGGTGCGGTCCCCCGGGTGGACATCCAGCAGGACCTGCGGCGCGACCTCGTACGGGGACGGTGTGGGAGCCGCGGAAGCGGATTCCGGACCGAGCGATGCGATCGCCTCCCGGACGCCCGCGGCCTTGATGGCCCGAATGACGCGCCCAGCCTGCGGCACCGGCACGTGCAACGTCGACACCGAGCGGGTGGAGGTGCGCGCCGTGTCCGTGGTCAGGATCTCCTCCAGCCCGCGGCTCGCGTCCGCGTACCGGCGCGCCATTTGGCCGAACCGGTCCGACAGGGTCTCGACGAGCGAGGTCCGCACCACTTCGTCCAGCCGGGACGGATGCCCGAAGAGGTGCGTGAGCCTCGATGTCGAGACCAGCAGCAGCACCGCGGTGGCGACGAACCAGGCGAACGCGATCACCACACCGGTCGCGCTCGGCAGCCAGATGGACTCGATGGCCATGACCGCGTTCGCGGCGAGCCCCACGGTCACGAACCAGCTGGCGCCGATGTACGCCAGGATGCGCTTCCGGGACGTCCCGATGGCGAGGGGAGCCTCTGCGAACAGTTGTGCCGCGATCGTCAGCCCGGCGAAGCCGACCGACAGGAACGTCGTCTGGACCTGCCAGAGCGCTGCGTCGGAGCCCTGCGTCGGGGACAGGAAGCGGCGCACCCAGGCGGGGTCGCCGGCAGCGTGGAAGACGACCAGGAGCACGAGGCTGACCAGCAGCGCGCACGTGACGATGGTGAGCTCCCGCCGCCACGGGGCCGCTGAGCTCCCGGAGGTTGCGCGTTCGTCGGCCATGACGCGGCGACCGCGTCAGTCGCGTTGTTCGTGTTTGACCGCGAGGAGGTCGACCGTGCGGAGATCGGGGTCCTTCGCGAGGAGGGCCGGACCCTGCTCGCCCAGTGCCCGTGGGATCGCGCCTCCCAGGTGTGCCTTGCGCGCATCCTCGTCGGGGAACGTGTCGAAGATCCCGAAATGCGTTTCGTCGATCTGGAAGGCGTACCAGGTGCGCGTCCCCGGCTCCGAGTCGACCACGGCTTTGCCGCCGATGAGGAAATCCTTGACTTCCGCTGCCTTGTCCGGTTTGGCTTCGAGCAGTGCCAGTACGCCGAGCGTGAGTTCCATGTGAGTCTCCTTCGCCGTCACGACGCCTCACTGCTCCCCAGAGGTGTCACGGGGGACGTTACCCTGGACTGGCGGGTATTCCATCGCCTGCGCTGCCTCGTCGAGTGCTGTCGCCAGGTAGGGGGCCGATGCGCTCGTGGTCGGGGATGGCGCGAGCGGCTGCGAGGATTCAGTGGCGGGAGCCTCCGGTTGCGAGGTGGTCGTGCACCATCTTCACGACGCTCGCCCCTTCTCCCACCGCCGCGGACATCCGTTTGACCGATCCGCTGCGCACGTCGCCGATGGCGAAGACGCCCGGCACCGAGGTCTCGAAGGGCTGGGCTCGCGAGCCGGTCTCGCCCGGGCGCGACCCGGTGAGGAGGAAACCACGCTCGTCGCGCTCGATGTCGTGGCCGAGCCATGCCGTCGCCGGGACCGCCCCGATGAAGACGAACAGGTGGGCGGTGCCGACCTCCTCGCGGCGGCCGGAGGGGCGGTGCTCGACCGTGACCGATTCGAGGCGGTCGCCTCCCGACGCCTCCACGATTTCGGACCGCGGTGGACGGCGATCCGCGGGTGGCCCTCGACCTGCACGACCAGATACCGAGACATGTCGCGGCCGAGGTCGGCACCGCGCACGACGAGGTGGACGCAGGATGCGGTTCCCGCGAGGAACACGGCCGCCTGCCCGGCCGAGTTGCCGCCGCCGACCACCACGACCGGATCGGTTCCGCACTCGCGCGCCTCGTTGACCGTCGCCGCGTAGTAGACGCTGGTGTACTCGAACCGATCGAGGTTCTTCACCTCCAGGCGGCGGTACTCCATCCCGGATGCGACGACAACGGCTCCCGGAGTGACGGTCGTCCTGTCGGAGAACCGGACCGTGAGCGCGCCGCCCGCGACATCGAGGCTGGCGGCGTCCGCGGGGGCGACGACGGATGCTCCGAACTTGACCGCTTGCAGACGGGCCCGCTCGGCGAGTTCAGCGCCCGAGATCCCCGCCGGGAATCCGAGGTAGTTCTCGATCCGGGCGGAGCGTGCGGCCTGCCCCCGGTGGCCACGGCGTCGGAGAGGACGACCGACAACCCGTCCGAGGCTGCGTACACCGTGGCCGCGAGTCCCGCCGGGCCGGCGCCCACCACCAGCAGATCGCACGTGGGCTCGGGCAGCCCGCGCCCGATGCCGAGCAGCTCCGAGAGCTTCGCGGTGGACGGATTGCGGAGGATGCGCGAGCCTCCTGACGATGACGACCGGGAGGTCGGTGACGTGCAGGCGCAGCCGCCGGACGATGACCTCGGCCGCGTGATCGCCGTCGAGGTCGAGCAGGCGGTGCGGTATCCGGTTGCGGGCGGCGAAGTCGAGCAACCGGCGGGTGTCCGGCGAGAAGCGCGAACCCACGATGCGGAGCCCGGCGCCGGCGCCGATCGCCAGCGACCTCCGGATGAGATACGCGCGCAGGATGAGGTCACCGATCGTCGGGTCGCTGGTCACGATCCGCTCCAACGCCGGTATCGGCACGGCGAGCACCCTGCCTGCTTCGAGAGCGGTCACCGTGGCGAACGAGGGCTGCCCTTCCAGGAGGCCGATGTCGCCGACGAAGCGGCCCGGTCCGTGCACCTCAGCCTGTGCTCCGCGGCCATCCTCACCGCCGTCGTCGACCCGGAGGCGACCGTGGAGCACCGCGAAGAACGACCCGAGCGGCTCCCCGCGCGCGCCAGCACCTGCCCCGCTGCGACGGGCTCGGTGGTGCCGTGCTCGCTCAGCGCCTGCAGCTGCGGCGGTGTCAGCCGGGGGTACGCCCCGAACACATCCGGGGTCTCGGCAGGTGGCTGCTCGGGGGCCGGGGAGGCCATCACACGTAGTCCTCGTCCACGTAGCACCACCGCCAGCTCTCGCCGGGCTCATGCGACTGGACGATGGGATGCCCGTCATGGAGCGCATGCGCCCGCGCGTGCCGCATCGGCGAGGCGTCGCAGCAGCCCACCTTGCCGCACGTCAGGCACAGCCGCAGGTGCACCCACGGCGTGCCGAGCCTCAGGCAGTCCTCGCACGCTCCCGGCGTGCGCGGGATGACCGGACGGATGTAGACGATATGGGGATCCCTACGCTGGCTCACGGAGCACCCTCCTTCCTCGCCGTCGCCGGCGCTCTCCCGGCCGCGGGTGCTCCGCCCACCGCTGCTCCGCCCGCTTCCGCTGGCGCTGCGCCATCGTGTCGTCGAACCAGCGGCGCAGGACGGCCACGGGCGCCGCGCCGGCCTGCCGGGCGATGACCTCCCCGTGGTCCAGGATCATCAGGGTCGGCACCGCCTTAACCGAGAAGCGCGAGGACAGCCGGGGCGCCCGGTCCACATCCACTTTGACCAGCTTCACCTCTCCCGCCCGCTCGGTGGCCAGCTCCTCCAGGACCGGACTGACCATCCGGCACGGGCCGCACCAGGCCGCCCACATGTCGACGATCACGGGGAGGTCCGCGTTGACGGCGATGTCCTGGAAGGTGTCGTCGAGGGCGTCGACGATCCACGGGAGCGGCTTGTGGCAGTTCCCGCAGCGGGGGTGTCCGCTCTCGGCCGCGGGGACGCGGTTCTTGCGCCCGCAGTTCGGGCACCGGATGACTCTGGTCGCGGCGTTCATACCGGTGCCTCCGCTTCGGCATCCGACTCCGCCCGGGCATCGACGACGTCGACGACGATGTCGCCGTCCCGCACATCGATGCGCACCGTCGAGCCGTCCTGGACCGACCCCGAGAGCAGTGCCCTGCCCAAGCGGGTCTCGATGTCGTGCGAGATGTAGCGGCGCAGCGGCCGCGCACCGTAGAGCGGGTCGTAGCCCCGTTCCGCGATGAGGCGCCGCGCCTCCGGCGTGACCTCGAGCCGGATCTGGCGCTCCGCCAGGCGGCGCGTCAGGTCGCCCATCAAGAGGTCGACGATCGACTCGATCTGCGTGAGGCCGAGCGGGGCGAACACGATGATGTCGTCGACCCGGTTGAGGAACTCCGGACGGAAGCGGCCGCGCAGCTCGGCGAGCACCAGGTCCTTCACATCCTCGGGGATCGCTCCGTCGCTGTCCCGGGACCCGGTGAGCAGATGCTCCGCCCCGATATTGGACGTCATGATCACGATGGTGTTGCGAAAGTCGACGGTGCGGCCCTGGCTGTCGGTGATCCGCCCGTCGTCGAGCACCTGCAGCAGCGTGTTGAACACGTCCGGATGCGCCTTCTCGATCTCATCGAAGAGGACGACGCAGTACGGCCGGCGACGCACCGCTTCGGTCAGCTGCCCGCCCTCGTCGTACCCGACATATCCGGGTGGGGCTCCGACCAGCCTGCTGACGGTGTGGCGCTCCTGGTACTCGCTCATGTCCAGCCGGATCATCGCGGACTCGCTGTCGAACAGCGCGCTCGCCAGGGCCTTCGCGAGCTCCGTCTTGCCGACACCCGTCGGTCCCAGGAAGATGAACGAGCCGATCGGCCGCCGAGCGTCGCGGATTCCCGAGCGCGCCCGGATGATCGCGTCGGTGACGAGCCGCACCGCTTCCTCCTGGCCGACGACGCGTTCGTGCAGGATCTCGTCGAGTTTCAGCACCTTCGCGCGCTCGCCCTCCTGCAGCCGCGCGACGGGGATTCCTGTCCAGGCCGCCACGATCTCGGCGATCTCCTCCTCGGTGACGACCTCGCGCAGGAGCCTCTGCCGTCCCTGCTTCTCCTGCAGGCGCTGCTCCTCGGCGGCGAGCTGCCGCTCGAGTTCGGCGAGCCTGGCCGTAGCGCAGCTCGGCCGCCTTGTTGAGGTCGTACCGGCGCTCGGCGTCCTCGGCCTCGCGGCGCACCTGCTCGAGCTCGCTCCTGAGCTGCTGCACCTTGCGGATGGCCTGACGTTCCGCCTCCCACTGGGCACGCTTCGCGTTCGCCTCCGCCCGCAGGTCGGTGAGTTCACGCCGCAGCTCCTCGAGACGGACACGGCTCGGCTGGTCCGTCTCCTTCTCCAGCGCCGCCTCCTCGATCTCGAGACGCGTCACCCGCCGGGTCAGCTCGTCGAGGTCCGCGGGCATCGAGTCGATCTCGGTGCGCAGCCGCGCGCAGGCCTCGTCGACGAGGTCGATGGCCTTGTCCGGCAGGAATCGGTCGGTGATGTAGCGGTGCGACAGGGTCGCGGCGGCCACGAGCGCATTGTCCTGGATGCGCACCCCGTGGAAGACCTCGAGCCGCTCGCGCAGCCCGCGGAGGATCGAGATGGCGTCCTCGACGCTGGGCTCATCCACCAGCACGGTCTGGAACCGCCGTTCGAGCGCTGCGTCCTTCTCGATGTGCTGCCGGTACTCGTCCAGCGTGGTCGCGCCGATCAGGTGCAGCTCTCCGCGGGCGAGCATGGGCTTGAGCATGTTGCCAGCATCCATCGCTCCCTCGGTGGCCCCCGCGCCGACCAGGGTGTGGAGTTCGTCGATGAACAAGAGGATGCGCCCCTCGGCGGCCACGACCTCGGCAAGCACCGCCTTCATCCGCTCCTCGAACTCGCCGCGGTACTTCGCGCCCGCGACGAGAGCCGCCAGATCGAGCTGGAAGACCGTCTTGTCGCGGAGCCCTTCCGGAACGTCGGTGTTGACGATCCGCTGGGCCAGCCCCTCCACGATCGCCGTCTTGCCGACACCGGGCTCGCCGATCAGCACTGGGTTGTTCTTCGTCTTGCGGGACAGGATCTGGATGACGCGGCGGATCTCGGTGTCGCGGCCGATGACCGGGTCCAGCCGACCCGCGCGGGCGTCGGCCACCAGGTCGCGGCCGTACTTCTCCAGTGCCTCGTAGGTCTGCTCCGGGGTCGCCGAGTTCACGTGCTGGTTGCCGCGAACGGTCGTCAGCGCCTGGAGGAAGGCCTCCCGCGTCACACCATTGGCCTGCAGGACACGCGCGGCCGGGCCGCCGCTGGGGTCGTCGGCCAGCGCGAGGAGCAGGTGCTCGACGGACACATACGAGTCCTTGAGGCGCGTGGCCTCCCGCTCGGCGCGGTCGAGGGTGGCCGACAGCGTGCGGGAGAGGTACACCTGTCCGGGCGTCGCCCCGGCACCTGTCGTCCGGGGTTTCCGCTCGATCGCCTGCTGCACCTCGGTGAGAAGGAGGGCCACGTCGACGTCGGCCGCTTCGAGCAGCCGAGGGATCAGGCCGCCCTCCTGCGTGAGCAGGGCGAGCAGGAGGTGCTCGTTCTCCGTCTCCGTGTGCCCGTTCCTGGTCGCGATGCTCTGCGCCTCCTGCAACGCCTCCTGAGACTTCTGGGTCAGCTTGTTCATCTCCATGGCGGCGTCTCCCTTCCTGGACGGATGACCGTTCGCTGCGCCTCGAGCGCGTCGATCCGCGCGAGCAGGTCGATGACGAGCGCGATGCCCGCGTAATTCAGTGCCAGGTCGGCGTGCAGGCGCACGATCCGCCGCACCTGTTCGGGCGCGTCCGGCGCGAACCAGAGCCGACCCGACGCATCGACGGCGGCGGCGATGAGCCCGAGCTCGACGAACCGCCGGACCAACTCGGGATGCACGCGCGCCCCGACCGCGACCATCCCGATGTCGAGGCGAGGCGGGATCACCGGGAGCAGAGGAGAACTCGATGACGACGACCTCGGATCGAAGGTGGATTCGCGCTGCAGCTGCTCGAACAGCTCGCGTTCACGGCTGGTGGGGTGCGGGGGGACCATGATCTTCACCTTCGCGAACAGGTCGCCGGGCTTCCCTCCCGGCTGCGGCATCCCCTGGCCCTTCAACCGCAGCCGCCGCCCGCTCGACGAGCCCGGAGGGACGCGCACGGTGATGGGGCCGCCGGGAGCGCGCGTCGAGACGCTTGCGCCGAGCGCGGCCTCCCACGGCGCGACCAGCAGGTCCATCTCGATGTTCTTGCCGTCGAGACGGAGCCGCCGGTCCGGCTTGACGCGGAGCGTGATCACGAGGTCGCCGGACCCGGCGTCCTGCCGCCCGGGCTGCCCGCCGCCGGAGACGCGGATGCGCTGCCCGTCGAGGGCGCCGGGCGGGATCTGTAGCTCGAACGTCTGACGGTCGCCGTCGGGGCCGGCGAGGACGACCGTCCGAGGGCCGCCGCGGAAGGCCTCCTCGACCGTCAGCTCCAGTTCGGCCTCGGAGTCCATCCCGCGCCTCGAACCGAAGACGTCGCCGAAGAGGTCGTCCCAGTCGACCGACGCACCCCCCGGGCCCGCTCCGGCCTGCGCGCTCGACCAGCTGAACCCCGACGGTCCCGGCCGGGCGCGGGTGCGCCCGGCTCCGCGCGCGCTGCCGCCGGCACCGCCGGCACCGCCGGCGCCCTGCGAGGCGTACTCGCGCTCTGCGTCCGCGTAGCGGCGGAACTCCGGTCCGAACCGGTCGTACTGGGCACGTGACTCCGGTTCGGCGAGCACGTGGTACGCCTCGCTGATCTTCTTGAACGTGTCCTCGGCGCCCGCCTGCTTGTTCACATCCGGGTGATACTTCCGCGCGAGCGCACGGTAGGCACGCTGGATCTCCTTGGAGTCCGCGGATCGTGAGACCCCGAGCAGCTGGTAGAAGTCGTCCGCCACGAGGTCACTCCCGCGCCGACGTGACGACGACGCTCGCGGGTCGCAGCAGCTGTTCCGGGGTGCCGAAGCCGAGCCGGGCGACCGCGACCACCGTCTGCGGAGGCACGTTCTCCTGCTCGATCACCGACACGGCCTCGTGGATCCGTGGGTCGAACGGGACGCCGACCTGGTCGATGCGGGGATACCCCAGGCGTTCGAGGGCGACCACCGCCTGTTCCCGGATCGACTCGATGCCTTCGGTCAGCGGATCCTTCACCTGCCTGGCGTAGGCGAGCGCGTCCGTGAGGCCGTCCACGACGGCGAGGAAGACGGACGCCGCACGCGCTCGCTCCGTGTCGCGCACCAGGGCGAGCTCGCGGGTGGTCCGCTTTCGCGCGTTGTCGAGATCCGCTGCGGCGCGGCGCCAGCGATCCTCCAGCTCGGCGAGACGAGCGTCCCGTTCGTCCGGAGGGGCCGCAGGCGGCTCAGCCGTCGCGTCGGCGGGGGCGCCGACGTCCGGCTCCTCCGCGTCCGCAGCCCTGCGCGTGTCCGAGGTGTCCATGTCCCCGCGTCTTTCAATTGCGGTCGAAGTCGGCGTCGACGACGTCGTCATCGGAGTCGTCCGAGCCGCCGGGACCGGCCGCGGCGTCCGACGAGGTCGACCCTTGGGCCGGGTGCGCCACAGACAGCGCAGCGTCCACTTGCCGTAGTTCGCTGGTCAGGTCACGCGCCTCCGACGCAGGAGCCTCCCGCTCGACGACCTCCTCGCCTGCTGCACCAGCAGCTCGGCGCGCGACCGCTCGTGCGCAGGCGCGGCGTCGCCGTGCTCCGCGAGAGCCCGCTCGACCCGGTAGGCGGCGGCATCCAACTCGTTGCGGGCATCGATGTCCTCGCGCAGCCGCTGATCCTGCTCGCGGTTCTGCTCGGCCTCGCGCACCATGCGGTCGATCTCCGCCTGGTCGAGGTTCGTGGTGCCGCTGATGGTGATGCCCTGCTCGGCCCCGGTGTCCTTGTCGCGGGCGGTGACGTTGAGGATGCCGTTCGCGTCGATGTCGAACGTGACCTCGATCTGCGGTTCGCCCTGTGGCGCTGGCCGGATGCCGGTCAGCGAGAACCGGCCGAGGACGCGGTTGTCCGCCGCGCGTTCGCGCTCGCCCTGGAGCACCACGATCTCGACCGAGTCCTGGTTGTCCTGGGCGGTGGAGAAGACCTCGCTCCGGCGTGCGGGGATGGTCGTGTTGCGTTCGATGATCGGCGTCATCACGCCGCCGCGCGTCTCGACGCCGAGCGAGAGCGGGGTCACGTCGAGCAGGAGGACATCGTTGACTTCCCCTTTCAGCACCCCGGCCTGGATGGCGGCGCCGATGGCTACGACCTCGTCCGGGTTCACGGTCATGTTGGGGTCCTTGCCGCCGGTGAGGCGCTTGACCAGCTCCTGCACCGCGGGGATCCTGGTCGAACCGCCGACGAGGATGACCTCGTCGATGCTCGTTCTCGGTGACCTTCGCGTCCTGCATCGCCTGCCGCACCGGGCCGAGGCAGCGCTCGACCAGGTCGGCGGTGATGTTCTCGAAGTGTGGCGCGCTTGAGCGTCGTGGTCAGGTGCTTCGGGCCGGAGGCGTCCGCCGTGATGAACGGCAGGCTCACCTGGGTCTGGCTGACCGAGCTGAGTTCGACCTTCGCCTTCTCTGCAGCCTCGAACAGCCGCTGGAGGGCCTGAGAGTCGTTGCGCAGGTCGATGCCGTTCTCCTTCTGGAACTCGTCGGCCAGGTAGTCGACGATGCGGCGGTCGAAGTCGTCGCCGCCGAGGTGCGTGTCCCCGGCGGTCGAGCGCACCTCGACGACGCCGTCGCCGACGTCGAGCAGGCTGACGTCGAAGGTGCCGCCGCCGAGGTCGAACACCAGGACCGTCTCGTGCTCCTTCTTGTCCAGCCCGTAGGCGAGGGCGG
Source organism: Leifsonia sp. L25 (assembly GCF_050632895.1). The sequence continues at coordinate 110,469 of NZ_JBODRZ010000004.1, forward strand.
CCGCGGTCGGCTCGTTGATGATGCGGAGCACCTCGAGACCCGCGATCCGGCCTGCGTCCCGCGTCGCGGTGCGCTGGGCGTCGTTGAAGTACGCCGGGACGGTGATGACCGCCTCGGTCACCTTCTCTCCGAGGAATCTGGCGGCGTCGTCGGCCAGCTTCCGCAAGACGAGGGCGCTGATCTCCTCGGGGGCGTACAGCTTCCCTCGCACGTCGAACCGGGCTTCGCCGTTGGGGCCGGGCACGACGTCGAAGCCGACCGCCTTGGCCTCTCCCCGATCTCGTCGAAGGAGCGCCCGATGAAGCGCTTCGCCGAGGAGATCGTCCCCTTCGGGTTCAGGATGGCCTGACGCCGGGCGAGCTGACCGACGAGTCTCTCGCCGGTGTCGGTGAAGGCGACGACGGACGGGGTGGTGCGGGCGCCCTCGCTGTTCGGGATGACTCTCGCCTCACCGCTCTCCCCACACCGCGATCACGGAGTTCGTGGTGCCGAGATCGATGCCGACTGCCTTAGCCATGGAAGCTCCTCCTTCGAAGTCCCGTTTCACTCGCCGGACGGCACGTCGCCGTCTCGGTGTTCCCCGCCGCCCGGCTGGGGCGAGATGTCCACGTGCCGCGATGCGCTCGACTCGTCCACCGGGACCAGCAGCGTCAGCACACCGTCTCCCAGGTGCGCCGTGAGCTTGGAGTCGTCCAGGCTGTTCCCGAGGAAGAGCCTGCGGACGAACTCGCCACGGGGGCGCTCATCGATGAGGACCATGTCGTCCGGGGCGAATTTCGCGCGTCGCTGCACCGTGATGGTGACGACATTGCGTTCGACGTGCACATCGATGTCCCGGATGTCCACTCCCGGGGCGTCCGCGATCACGATGTACTGGCCTCCCCGTCGGTACGCCTCCAGCGGCACGGCGTAGGTGCGCCGGTTGGCCCCGAGGGCCTCTTCGACGGCGCGGTCGACGTCGCGGGGCGCGTCGAAACGCATCAGGCTCATGGCGTGCTCCTCACCGACCGGACGGCGCCGGTTCGAGGTGAACTCTCCGCCCCCGGGGTGGTTTCATCTTGGGCCGCCCGGAGCGAAGATTCCGACCCCCCGTTGCACTGCCAGGGTCAGTCGAAGAGGGCTAACGTTGCCAGCGATGGACGCCTCGAGCTCTTCGAACCGGGTCGCGCACCCCGGCCTCGATGCGAACGCACCGGCCGGCCTGTACGACATCTTCAGAGTGGGCTCGGCGATGTTCGAACGCCCCTCCACCCGGCGGACGTTCCGCCTGGTGGAGGCCGCGGTACGGGAGATCGCCGGATGCACGGTCCAGTCCGCCTATGTCGTGTCGCACGGCCGTCTCACCCGGTACTCGGGTGCGGAGGACCACGATCTCGACCTCCTCGTTGAGGCATGCCGGGGTGTCAACGGCGTGCTCGCCCACGGTGCGGGATGGATCTACGCGCTGTTCTTCCGCGGGACCGGTACGGTGCGCGGGGCCCTCGCGATCCGGGCGGACCACACGCCGACGGGACCGGAGGTGGACCTCCTGCTGGCGCTGGCGGAGCCGACCGGGGCCGCACTCGCCGTGGCCGACCTGATCAGCCGGGAACGTCGTCAGGCGCGGGAGCTGCGGAGGCTCGGCCAGGCGCACGAGGCCTCCAACCGGGCACTGGCGGCGACGATCGTCCAGCTGAACGCGCAGCAGTCCATCCGCGATGCGATCGTCACCGCGGCCGGGTCCGGTCGCGGCGAGGACCGGATCGTCGAAGCCGTGAGCACCGTTACCGGGCGCCCTGTCGTCCTCCAGGACTCCTTCGGCAACGACCTGGCGCTCGCGGGTGCCACGGACCCTGCCATCGTCCCCGTCGGAAACCTCTCCGCGGCCGGGTCCCCCCGCCGGCTGGCGAGTGGCGTCGATCCGTTCACGCGGGGAGACGCTCGGCGCCATCGGCATCTACGATCCGGACGATGGCCGCAGCGACGACGACCGGTTCGCGATCGAGTACGCCGGCGCGACGCTCGCGGTCGAGCTCGCGCATCGTCGCAACGTCGCAGAAGTCGAACTGCGGCTCGGTCGCGAGCTCGCTGACGACCTGGTCTCTGGCGCCGGACCCCCCGACGCGCTCGCGCGCGCCGAGGCCCTCGACTTCGACCTGGGGCGACTCCACCGGGTGGTCCTCTTCGCCTGGGAAACGCCCACCCCGAACGGTGTCGACGTCAGCGCTGCGGTCCGGCATCAGCTCGCCACGATGCACGTGCCGGCGCTGATCTCGCGGCGCGCGCAGGTGACGCTCGCCGTGGTGGCGGACGGTCATGACCTGTCGCAGCTTTACCAGGGAGTGTCCACAGCGCTGAGCAGCACGCGGGGCACGATCGGCGTCGGCGGTAGCTGCACGGCGAGCGACCTGCCGCGCTCCTTCGCCGAAGCGACACGGGCACTCCGCATCCGTATGGAGTCGCGGCAGCCGCTCGGTCTGTCGAACCATGATGAGCTCGGCCTCCTCCGTATCTTCGACATGTCGGAAGATGGGGTGCGGCTCGAACGGTTCATCGACGAATGGCTCGGCGTCCTCATCGACCACGACCTTCAGCACCACACGGACTTGGTCCGCACTCTGACGGCCTATCTCGACTCCGGCGGCAACTACGACCGCACCTCGGCCGCTCTTGTCATCCACCGGAGCACATTGCGCTATCGCCTCCGCCGGATCCGGGAACTGTGCGGTCTGGACATCAACGACCCGGAGGCGCACCTGAATCTGCACATCGCCGTCCGGGCACGCGCCGCACTCAACGACTACCTCCGCTGAGCCCCGCACCCGACCTCCCCTTATGCCCGTTCCAGATCCGCGTACCGTGATCGGCAATCACCGGAGCATCCGCACCGATCGAAGGAGGAAATGGTGGCTATCGACGACAAGGCCGAAGCAAAGGGCGACAAGCTCAAGGGCAAGGTCGACGAGGTGATCGGCAAGGTCACCGACGACGAGTCGCGCGTCGTGAAAGGAAAAGCGGAGCAGGCGGAGGGGAGCATCAAGGACACCGTCGCCGACGCCAAGGCGCATCTGAAGGACACGGCGAGCAAGGCGCACGACGACCGCCGCGACGAGACCGACGTGCTCTAGGAGCACCGGAGCACGACACGACGAAGGGGCGCAGCATTCGCTGCGCCCCTTCGTCGTGCACTCCACCTCGGCGGCCACAGGAGCAAGTCGAAGACCTGCGTGGCCTGGTCCCAGTGGCGGGTCTACGGATTCTTCACCTTCTCGTCGAGGATCCGGAACGTCCGGGCAAGCGCCACCCCGAGGCCGCCGGCGATTCGCGGAAGCCTCTCCTCGGTCTCAACGCTGTACGAGAGGTCGAGTGGAGGCCGACGTGTCAGCTGTTCGAGGATTCTGTCCATCGACACCTCCTCATCGATGGACTCGAATGCGTTGATGCATTCCTGCAGACCCTTCGTGATCGGCAGGTCCTGCGGCTCCATGACGTCACGACCGTTCGCCTCCGCGTTGGCCACTCCACGCAGGAGGAGGTCGTACAGCTTGTCGTTGACGAAGTCGTCGAAGCGCCGCAGGTCATCCTTGTCGACGTCGAGGCTCGCGGCCGCGCGGAAGAAGCGTTCGAACGTGGCGATGTCTAAGAGTTCCATGATTCTGCGCTCCCGGTCTGCGGCTCAGCCGCGCCGGTCGGATGCACCGTCGTGCGGGCGCTTGAACTTCTCCGCCAGCTTTCTGGCCATCCCCTTCGTCTCCGCTTCGACCCGCTGCGCCAGTTGCTGGAGCTTACGCAAGGGTCGGATGGCGTCCGCCTTCCGGTGATTCGGCTCCTCGCTCGTCTCTTCGAGCGGCACGATGAACTCCTCATCGGCGACCGTCACGACGTAGCCGGAATCGTCGTCGTTCAAGACGATGCTCACCGGCACCGCCTCCCCGGTGTCCGGGTCGACGCTGACGGCGTTGATCGCGATGTCGACGTGCGAGCCGTCGTCGGTCTCGACGATCTCGACATCGGCGAGCGGACCGCTCTCGATCGCGAGGACGAAGTCGTCCTGTGCGGACGTGAGGTCCGCGTCGTCTCGTGCTTCGGCCATGATCGCTCCTTCGTCGGCAATGGGTGGTAAAGCCGCACGCTACGCGGAGCACCGAACCCGGACTATGTCCTGCCCGGCCGAAAGACGGCCCGCTTCTTCGCCTTGGGGGGAGACACGCGAGAAGCTGGTGGCCGTCTTCAACGTCCTCGCACGAGAGACCGCCAACGCCGGCTACCGCGGGTGCCCCATGCTGAACGCCGACGCGGAGTACCCCGACGGAGACCACAGAGCGCCAGCGCGGCGGGGTGGTCATCCGCGGTCGGGCCTTCCCGCGGCGTCGCGTTCCTCCACCTCGACCGGCAGTCCCGAGTCCTAGACGAAGACCAGTCACGCGGGGACCTCGCCGGCCAGCACGCTCGCCACAGCGGCGTTCACGTCGCCTGGTCCAACCCCGTTTCCGCGACGCCAGGACGATCCCCGCGGACCAGCCGTACGTTGTCATGTTCCGATCGCTCTTCGAGCAGAGGGCCGTTGCTCATCGTTCGATCTTGAGTCGTCAACTCCAAAGCGGTGACTAAACGGTGAGTTTGGCCAAAAACCATTGACCGGGTAGTCTGGGCCGCAGCCTTAGTTCCCAGTGTTTTACTGGGATTCCGGGCCGCGCGAGTGTAGTTCAATGGTAGAACCTCAGCTTCCCAAGCTGATAGCGCGGGTTCGATTCCCGTCACTCGCTCCACGTGTCACTTCTTGAGCAATGTGGGCTTTTCTCGTTCTGCTTGGGCATGGGCGCCGGCCTCCGTCTCGTTCATGTGCTTCGGCGCGCCGTGTGCTGTGCTCGCAATGTCGAACTGCCCCCACAAGAGCGGATGCTTTCCCCAGGCCATAAGCGACTGAGTTTCGCAACCGGGTAGCGGTCATTGCTCCTGCAACGACGCCACCGATCACACTGATTCCGCACCTCCCCGCGGCGAAGCCTTCGGAATCCCTCCGTGCCTCCGAGCACATGCGACTCTTTCCGTTGCGCGGCGGATCGCTTACGATGAGTTCGCTCACCGAATAAGGAGTGCCGATTGCCCGACGTGCCCGCCATCCGGTTGACGCAGCTGACCAAGCTCTTCGGCTCGGTCTCCGCCGTCGACCACCTCGATCTGGAGATCGCCGCGGGCGAGTTCTTCTCGATGCTCGGCCCGTCGGGTTCGGGCAAGACGACGGTGCTCCGCTGTATCGCCGGTTTCGAGCAGCCGACGTCGGGGACGATCGAGCTGTTCGGGCAGGATGTGACGGGCAAGCCGGCCGCATCCCGGCCCGTGAACACGGTGTTCCAGGACTACGCGCTGTTCCCGCACATGTCCGTCATCGACAACGTCGCCTACGGCCTGCGTGTGCGCGGGGTCGGACGCGCGGAGCGACGCCGGCGCGCAGCGGAGGCGCTGGCGCTGGTGCAGCTCGAGGGTTTCGGCGACCGGAGGCCGGCCCAGCTCTCGGGCGGCCAGCGACAGCGCGTCGCGCTGGCCCGGGCGACCGTCGTGCAGCCGAAGGCGCTGCTGCTGGACGAGCCGCTCGGCGCCCTCGACCTCAAGCTTCGGCAGCAGATGCAGGTGGAGTTGAAGCAGCTGCAGCACGAGCTCGGCATCGCCTTCGTCTTCGTCACCCACGATCAGGATGAGGCGCTCACGCTCTCCGACCGCATCGCCGTGTTCAACAACGGCCGGATCGAGCAGCTCGGGACGCCGCGGGACCTCTACGAGAGCCCGGTCTCCCGCTTCGTCGCGGACTTCGTCGGCACCTCGAACCTGTTCGATCGCGAGCATGCGCAGAGCGTGCTCCGGCGCGACGGGGAGTACTCCATCCGACCCGAGAAGCTCACGCTGAGCACCGTGGCCGACTCGTCGGGCGGTCCCAGTGCGAGCGGCACGCTCGTCGAATCCGTCTACGCGGGCAGCAGCATCCGCCGGGTGGTCGACCTCGACGCCGGGCCGCGCATTTCGGTGCTGGAGAGCAACGACCGCACGCACCGCGGCGAGCTCGACCGGGGCACGCGCGTCCACATCTCGTGGCACGACGACGACCTCCGTGAGCTGGTGAGCACGCGACCGGCCGCGCCGGGCGGGGAGGTCGAAGCCGAAGCCGCACCCGACCACAGCGATGTACCTCACAGCAGAGGTGAAAAAGAGAGGCAAGGATCATGATTCGTGCAACGAAGCGCGTCGCGCGCTCGACCGCCGCGCTCGCGGCCGCCTCCGCGGCCCTCCTGGTGCTGGCGGCGTGTGCCGGCGGCGGCTCGGGCGGGGGCAGCACCGCATCCGTGCCCGACGTGCCCATGGCGAAGAAACTCGGGGCCAACGAGGGGCAGCTCAACATCATCGTCTGGGCAGGCTATGCCGAGGACGGCAGCAACGATCCGAGTGTCGACTGGGTCACGCCGTTCGAGAAGGACACGGGCTGCCAGGTCAACGCCAAGGTCGCCGGCACGTCGGATGAGATGGTGCAGCTGATGCGGACGGGCGGCTACGACGGCGTCTCGGCCTCGGGCGACGCCACCCTGCGACTGGTCTACGGCGGTCAGGTCGCGCCGGTGAACACGAAGCTCGTGCCGAACTACTCCACGATCTCCGACTTCCTGAAGAAGAAGGCCTGGAACTCCGTCGACGGCCAGATGTACGGCATCCCCCACGGCTGGGGCGCCAACGTGCTGATGTACAACAAGGCGACCGTGACGCCGGCTCCCGACTCGTGGTCGGCCGTGTTCGATGACGCGTCGAAGTACACGGGCAAGGTCACCGCGTACGACTCCCCGATCTACATCGCGGACGCCGCCCTCTACCTGAAGGCGCACGACCCGTCCCTGGGCATCAAGGACCCGTACTCGCTCACCGAGAAGCAGCTCAGCGCGGCCATCGACCTGCTGAAGAAGCAGAAGGCGAACGTCGGCGAGTACTGGTCGGACTACACGAAGGCCGTCCAGTCGTTCGAGTCGGGCAGCAGCGTGGTCGGGACGTCGTGGCAGGTGATCGCCAACCTCATCCAGAGCGACGGCAAGGTGCAGGTCGGCACGACGGTTCCGAAGGAGGGCTCGACCGGATGGTCGGACACCTGGATGATCTCGTCGAAGGCGAAGCACCCGAACTGCATGTACCGGTGGATGGACTGGATCACGTCCGCGAAGACGAACGCCCAGGTCGCCGAGTGGTTCGAGTGAGGCCCCCGCCCAGACGAAGGCGTGCGAACAGACCACCGACCCGAACTTCTGCACCACGTACCACGCGACCGACGCGGACTACGCCTCCAAGATCCACTACTGGACGACGCCGCAGAAGAAGTGCGTGGACGGCAGCGGCACGAACTGCACCGCGTACAGCGAATGGGTGAGCAAGTGGCAGGAGATCAAGGGATGAGGGCTCGCCTGGGCCTCGTGCTCGGGCCGCCCCTCCTCTGGCTCGTCGTCATCTACCTGGGGTCGATCGCCGTCCTGCTGGTCTCGTCCTTCTGGACGGTGGACGGGTTCACCGGCGCGGTCGTCCCCACGTTCACCCTGGAGAACTACGCGACACTGTTCACCGACCCGCTGTACGGGACGGTCGCGCTGCGCACACTCCTGGTGTCGCTCGGTGTGACGCTCATCGACGCTGTGGTCGCCTTCCCGATGGCGCTGTACATCGCGAAGGTGGCCCGGCCGAGCCGGCGGGCGCTGTACCTCGTGGCGGTGACGACTCCCCTGTGGGCCAGCTACCTGGTGAAGGCGTACGCCTGGCGCATCCTCGTCGAGCCGGGCGGGCCGATCGCGGTCGCGACCGGCGGGTACACGCCCGGCTTCGGGCTGCCGGCGACGATCATGACGCTGGCCTACCTGTGGCTGCCGTACATGATCATCCCCGTCTACGCCGGATTCGACCGGGTTCCGGACTCCCTCTTCGAGGCGAGCTACGACCTGGGCGCATCGACGTGGCGCACGATCCGGACGGTCGCGTTCCCGCTCGTGTTCCCCGCGATCGTGGCCGGCTCGATCTTCACCTTCGCGCTGAGCTTCGGCGACTACATCGCGGTCGGGATCGTCGGCGGCAAGACGCAGCTGCTCGCCAACCTGATCTACGGGCAGCTCGTGACCGCGAACAACCAGCCGCTCGCGGCGGCGCTGTCGGTGATCCCGCTGGTCGCGGTTGTGCTGTATCTGCTGGCCGTCCGCCGCACCGGTGCATTGGAGAACGTGTGAAGCTCTTATCGACGCCCGCGCGCATCCTGGCCGGGGTCTGCATGCTGTTGGGGCTGGTGGTGCTCTACGTGCCGCTCCTGCTCATCGTGCTGAACTCCTTCAACAGCTCGCGCACGTTCTCGTTCCCCCCGCCCGGCTTCACGCTGCAATGGTGGGAGGATGCGCTCCACTCCGCGGCGCGGCCGACGCCCTGGCGACCTCCGTCGTCGCCGGCCTCTGCGCGGCGGGAATCGCCCTGGTGCTCGGCACCATGGCGGCGTTCGCGGTGCAGCGCTTCCGGTTCTTCGGGCGGCAGAGCATCAACTTCCTGGTGGTGCTGCCGATCACGCTGCCCGGCATCGTCACCGGCATCGCGCTGGCGTCGACCTTCACGACGGTGCTGGGCCCGGTCGGCGTGACGCTCGGGCTCGCCACGGTGATCATCGGCCACGCGACCTTCTGCATCGTCATCGTCTACAACAACGTCCAGGCGCGGTTGCGGCGGATGGGGACTTCTCTCGAGGAGGCGTCGGGCGACCTCGGGGCGCGCGGCTGGCAGACCTTCTTCTGGGTGACGCTGCCGCAGGTGCGCGGCGCGCTCGCGGCCGGCGTGCTGCTCGCTTTCGCCCTCAGCTTCGACGAGATCGTGGTGACGACGTTCACGGCGGGTCCGACGGTGCAGACGCTCCCGATCTGGATCTTCCAGAACCTGTTCCGGCCCAACCAGGCGCCGGTCGTGAACGTGGTGGCGGCGGTGCTGACGATCATCGCGATCATCCCGGTGTGGCTATCGCAGCGGCTGGCGGGCGACTCGGTCACGAGCCGGGTGTGACGACAGCCTAAGGGTCGGAGAGGGTCGCGATCGCGTCGCGGAGATAGGCCTCGGCCAGCCCTTCGGCGGGACTCCGGTGGAGGGTGCCGGGCCGCCAACTGCGGTACAGATGACCAGAGACGATTCGCGGCAGCACGTCGTCGAGGAACTGCTGTTGCAGCGCCGGCACCCCCATCAGGCCTCCTCGGGATCGATCCCTCACGCTAGCGGACGACCCATCTCGTCTCTACACGGCGTACCCGCGCCGCATGGTCGGCGGATGCAGCAGTACCCACACCACGCTCACGCGCCAGGCCGGTCAGGTCGACCGCGACGGCGGCCGAGGTGCGGCCCTCGTCGGTCACGATGAGGCCGGGGCCGCCGTTCACCGGGCGCTCGGCCACCTCTCGCCCGTCGAGCGCGCCCAGCCCGCGCGCCAAGAGCAATGAGGCGTCGCCGGCGCCGCGGACGACCCGGACCTTCGCGTGGTCGGGCTCGCCCGAATCCACCACGACCGCCACGTCGGGATCGAGCAGGTCGCGCAGCCGGCGCAGGTCGCGGTCGGATGCGGCAGCGCGCAGATCGCGCACCCTGCTGCGGCGGCTGCCGCGCACTGCGGGCACCCGAACTGTCATGGACATGATGTCTCCTCATCGTCGCGCCGGCCGGGAAGGGCCGGTACCAGCTATGACCACGCGCGCGGGCCGGATGTGACACCGGGTCTGTCACAACCACGGGCGGTGCCCGGTCATAGCTGGCGAGTGCGCGCATCCTGCGCGCCGGAACGGAGAAGAGAATGAGGATCGTCGTCATCGGAGGCACCGGCCTGATCGGCCGGAAACTGGTGGAGCTGCTGCAGGAGCGCGGGCACGACGCGGTCGCCGCATCCCCGTCGACGGGGGTGGACACGGTCACCGGCCAGGGCCTGCTCGAGGCGCTGCAGGGCGCGGACGTCGTGGTGGACGTCGCCAACGCGCCGTCGTTCGAGGACGGGCCGGTCATGGAGTTCTTCCGCACCGCGACCGCGAACGTCGTCGCGGCCGAGAAGGAAGCGGGCGTCGGCCACCACGTCGCGCTCTCGATCGTCGGAGCCGACCGGATGACGGACATCGGCTACATGCGGGCGGAAGGTGGCGCAGGAGCGGATCGTGCGCGAGAGCGGCGTGCCGTTCACGATCGTGCGCGCGACGCAGTTCTTCGAGTTCGTCGGTCGCGCTGACGGACGGCGCCACGCGGGGCGACACCGCCGTGCTGTCGAACGTGCTCATGCAGCCGATCGCCGCGGCGGACGTCTCGGCGACGCTGGCGGATGCGGCCGTCGAAGCGCCGACCGGCGGGATCATCGAGCTGGGCGGACCGGAGCAGCTGCGGCTCGACGAGCTCGCCCGCCTCCTGCTGGCTGCGCGCGGCGACTCCCGGACGGTCCAGACCGACCCCGGCGCCGGGTACTACGGCGGAAAGGTGGACGACCGCTCCCTCGTGCCGGGCAACGACCCCGCCATCGCGGAGCACCGCCCGGGACCATCACGTACTCCCGCTGGCTGGAGGATGCTCGCTAGCATTCGAGCATGGCCGGGGCGACAGGGCAGACCGACGAGCCTCAGGCCGCCGCGGACACGTTCGCGGCGGCCCGTCCCCGTCTCTTCGGCATCGCCTACCGGATGCTCGGAACGGTGGCCGACGCCGAGGACATCGTGCAGGACACCTGGGAGCGCTGGCAGAACACCGACCGCTCTTGTCGTGCGGGAGCCCGCCGCGTCCCTGGCCACGACCACGACCCGGCTGGCGATCAACCAGGCGCAGTCGGCGCGGGTCCGCCGCGAGTCGTACGTGGGGCCGTGGCTGCCCGAGCCCGTCGACACGAGCGCCGATCCCCTGCTGGGCGCGGAGCGCGGGGAGGCGCTCGAGTTCGCGGTGCTGGTGCTGCTCGAGACGCTGTCGCCGACGGAGCGCGCCGCCTACGTGCTGCGGGAGGCGTTCGACTACCCGTACCCGCAGATCGCGGAGATCACTCCAGGGGTCGGAGGCGTCGGCTCCCGTCAGCTGGTGAGCCGAGCGCGCAAGCACCTGGCACTGAGCAGCGGCAGGTGCGGGGAGGTCGACCACCAGGAGCAGAAGCGGATGCTGGAGGCGGTTTCTCGACGCCGCGCAGTCGGGCGACATCGCCGAGCTGGAGCGGATCTTCACCGCCGACATCGTCAGCTACTCGGACGGCGGCGGGCTGGCGCGCGCGTCGCGCATCCCCGTGCTCACGCGGAGACCGTCGCCAAGTACGTGCATGTGCTCCACGACCGGTTCTGGGTGGGCAGCATCCACCTCGTCGAGGCGAACGGCGCCCCGGCCGCGGTGCTGGTCCGCGACGGAGCGGTCGTGGCGTTCGTCGCCTTGGACGTGACGGCCGACGGCATCCGGCGCTTCCAGTGGGTGCTCAACCCGGAGAAGCTGGAGCGGCTGCCCGTCCCGGCGTAAGGCTCCCGGTCCCGCCGGCGCGGTCTCAGCCGGCGGCTGCGGCCGTCACCGCCAGCCGGCGTAACGGTCCGCGGGCCCGCCGGCGACCGGTTCGAAGCTCACGTCGCGCGAATCCACTTCGCGGCCCTCCTCGTCGACGAACGCCACGCCGATGCGCCCGCCCGTGGCGGTGTCGCGACGATCACGGTCGGGCCGTCGTCTCGGGGCGCTGCACATCGCCCCACTGCTGGAGGGCGCCGAGAACGAGCTTCAGGTCCCCGCCCGCGGGGGTGAGGTGGTAGTCGGTGCGGGCACGGGCCCCTCCGCCCGGTATTCGCGCCGTTCCAGGATTCCCGGCTCGACCAGCCCGGTGAGACGGGCGGTCAGGATGTTGGGAGCGATGCCCAGCAGGTCCTGAAATCGGCGAAACGGGTGATCCCGTTGTGCGCCTCCCGGAGGATGAGGAACGACCAGCGGTCGCCGACGAGCTCGAGAGTCCGGGCGATCGAGCAGTTCGGCGCCGGACGGTTCTTCGCTGTCATCTCTTCTCCTCACGGGTTGCGCGCCTGACGATACCCGCAAGGAGGAACGCGGTCACGGCCAGCACACCGATCGCGACCGCGCCGATGACGAGCGCCGTGCCCAGGCCGCCTGCGGTGGCGATCGCCCCGAGGGTGAACGCGATCGCTCCCTGGAAGACGTAGGCGACCAGGTAGACGGCGGAGATCGTCCCGCCCCGGTGATGCGCGGGCGCGTGCGTCGCGATCAATCCGGAGTCCGCCGGAGAAGAGGAGTCCGTAGCCGGCCCCCGCGAAGACGGTCGTGACCATGAACAGAGGCAGCGAGTGCGTCTGGGCCGAGAGCACCAGCAGCGCGAGGTCGACGACCGTGATCAGTGCACCGGCGATGACCAGGCGGCCGGGGGCGAAGCGCCGGGCCAGCACCGCCGTGACACCGATCATCGTCGACATGATCGCCAGCACCAGACCGGTCACGAGGACGTTGTGCGAACCGATCAGATCCTTCGCGACGTCGGCGCCCAGCGCGAGGAAGACCGGGACCCGAACGCGTAGGCGGCGGTCACAGCGGCCGCAGCTGTCGCGTAGAGCAGGCGGATGCCGGCGGGAATTCGGATGGGACGAGGGCGCCAGGTGCCTTCGGCGGCTGCTGCGCTTCTACGCGGCAGGAAGGAGACCATCACCAGGACAGCGGCGACGACGACCAGCAGCACCCAGAAGTCCAGGTGGAGCGGCAGCGGCGCGTATTGGATGAGTCCCCCACCGACGATCGTCGCCAGGGACAGGCCCACCGCCGTCGCGGCCGTGACGGTGGAGGAGGCGCGTCCCTCCTGGCCTGTCCGGCTGAACTCGACAGCAGCTGCAGTGGCCGGGGCGAGCGCCAATCCGACGCCCGCGCCCATGAAGGCACGACCGGCGAAGACCCAGCCGACCGAGGGCGCGACCGCGAAGAGAAGGACGCCGACGAAGAGTGCGCCCACCCCGATGAGCATCGCGTTGCGCCGACCGATGAAGTCGGACACCTGACCGAAGATCACGAGGAAGACGACCAGGACGATCGGGTACACCGCGAAGATGGCGGTGGTCACCGCCGACGTGAGGTGCCAGGTGCTGGCGTAGAGCGGGTACGTGGCGGTCGGCGCTGCGCTGGTCCACAGTGCGACACCGGCGACCGCCGCGGCGGTCCAGAATCGGGCCCGCGCGGGCAGGGTCGGCGCTGTGGCACGTCTCGTGACAGGAAGGGCGCTCGTCTCGAGGGTCATGGTTCCTCTTCTTCGGTTCGGGCTGAGTATTCCGTTGCAACCTCAGGCCGAACGGCGAATATTCCTCCGGGCCGTGATCGACCCGGTCCCTTCTCCGTGTCACAAACCGGCGCGCTGTCTTGTCATAGCTGGTGAAGGCATCCGCTGACGAGGCAGGAGGCAGCAATGCGCCGGATCCCGGGGTACATGACCGACGACCGCGAGCTCGTGGGGAGGGCATGATGCCCGTCCATCGCTCGGGTCCGCCCCCTCCGCGACCGCGCGGCTGTCCCGTCTGGTCTCGGGAACCTCGGCCGTCCGGCGGGCGACGGCGCTGCGCGAGGAGCTCAGGATGCGGCGAGCGCCGCTCCACTGGACCACCATGTTCGGCGTCGTCGCCCTCGCCTGCGTCGTCGTCCTGTTCGTGACCGGCTTCATCCTGATGTTCGGGTACACGCCGTCGAGCGAACGGGTCACCTATACCGGCCCGTACCTCCCTTCGCCGGAGCGGAGATGTCGAAGGCGCTGCAGTCGACGCTCGCCATCTCGTTCGAGCTGCCGGGCGGCCTGCTGGTGCGGCAGGCGCACCACTGGGCCGCCCTCCTGCTGCCGGCCGCGCTCATCCTGCAACTGGCGGTGACCTTCTTCACCGGGGCGTTCCGCCCTCCGCGCCGGCTCGCCTGGCTGCTGCTGTTCGGGCTGCTGCTGACCGCGCTGGCCGGAGGGTGGAGCGGGTACGCCCTGCCCGATGACATGCTCTCGGGCACCGGCTTACGGATCGTGGAGGGCATCGTGCTCGGCATCCCGGTCGTGGGCACGTGGCTGTCGGCGCTGCTGTTCGGGGGCGAGTTCCCGGGGCGGATCATCGAGAACCTGTACCCGATCCACGTCGCCGTCGTCCCCGTGCTGCTCATCGTGCTCATGGCGGCTCGAGCACGGAGCGCGTACGTGAACGGTCCGGCGCAGTTCGCCGGCCCGGGCCGGACCGAGGAGCGGATCGTCGGGGTGCCGGTCTGGCCGAACCTCGCCGTTCGCGCCGGCGGGCTGCTCGCCCTGGTGACCGGCGGCATCCTCCTGCTCGCCGCGACGGTGACGATCAGCCCGGTGTGGCTCTACGGCCCCTCCTCTCCCGGCGACGCCTCCGCGGGCAGCCAGCCCGACTGGTACACCGGCTTCCTCGACGGCGCCCTGCGCCTGGTCCCCCCGGGCTGGGAGGTCGAGTGGCTGGGCCGCACGTGGACGCCGGCGATCCTCCTCCCGCTGCTCGTCGTCGGCCTGTTCCTGCTCGCGATCGCGGTCTATCCGTTCGTGGAGGAGTGGGTCACCGGCGACCACGCCGAGCACCACCTCCTGGACCGGCCGCGCAACGAGCCCACGCGCACCGGCCTGGGCGTCGCCGCCCTGGTGTTCTACGGTGCCCTGTGGGGCGCGGGCAGCGCCGACCTGGTGGCGACGCATCTCCATCTCACCGTGGAGTCGGTCGTCGCGTGGTACCAGGCGATGGTCGTCCTGGGGCCGTTCGTCGCTTTCCTGCTCACCCGCCGGGTGTGCCTGGCGCTGCAGAAGCGCGACCGCGACATCCTGCTGCACGGCTACGAGACGGGACGCATCGTGCGCCTGCCCGGCGGCGAGTACGCCGAGGTGCACGGGCGGGTGGATGCGGTGGAGCGCTACCGCCTCGCCGGTCCCGCCGCCGCGCACGGGGCGGCGGCGCATCCGGACGAGAACGGGCGGCTCCGCTGGTCCGAGCGGATGCGCGCGGCGCTCGCCCGCGTCTACTTCGAGGACAGGCTCCAACCGCTCGGCGACGGCGCGGTGGGCCCGCCGGAGCGCTTCGGAGCGGCGTGAGCCCGGCGCGGCGGTGGTGGGTGGCGGCGTGGCTGTTGCAGCGGTCGGCGGGCGAATCGGTCATCAGCCGGGCGTGAGCTCTTCACCGCCCGGCGGACGGACGTGCGTCAGCTCTCCGGGCGGCGGTCCGTAGTGGACAGGTCCTCGCGAGCGCCACCGCACCCGCTGCGAGCGCCAGCACCGTTGCGACGGTGCACACGCGGGCGAGCACGGGCGCCGTCCGCTCGCGAAGCCCGCCACGCGCAACCCCGAGCACCGCCCAGCCGAGGACCGCGCCGGTGGTGTTCAGGATGACGTCGGTGACGTCCGAGCTGCCGACCGCGAGTGCGAACTGGAGGGCTTCGAGGCCGACGCTCACCGCCGCGGCCGCGGCCGCGGCCCGCCACCAGCGCGCGTGCGGAGCGATCAGCCCCAGGCAGACGCCGAACGGGACGAAGAGGGCCACGTTCGCGAGCATCTCGGGCATGCTGTTGACGCCGTAGCCGTCACCCGCGACGAACGGCACGAGCTTCACGGCGCGGGTGCCGCCGTGAAGGGATGGCATCCCCAGCTTCCAGAGCACCGCCCACGTCAAGAGGCCGAGGTACACCGCGAACAGTGAGCGGAGCAGGATGCGGTGGTCGCGAGGGCGATGCGGGGGCGGCAGGGATGGCTGTACTCACCCTCCGACCGTACGAATCCGTCCCCTGCTGGCGGATCGGCCGCGAGTCGCAAACCGGTACGACCCGAGAATGATCGACGCAACCGGAGCCGCCAGTCCGCTGAGAGCGGGCGGGCGCGGCGTCACGATGTCGGACTTCGCGCGTCCTTGAGGACGAAGAACCCGAAATCCGCGTCGCGATTTTCCGTCGCGCCCGACGAAAGGAACCCGCATGCCCGATCAGATCGAGGACGCCACGGAGGCCCCCGTCGAAACCGCACAACCGACCCCGGCCACCCCGCTCGCCGTCCCGGCTCCGACCGCCGATCGGATGAACGTGCTCGCCATCGTCGCGTTCGTGCTGTCGTTCTTCGTCGGCATCGTCGGGATCGTGTGCGGCCACATCGCGCTGCGTCAGATCAAGCGGACGGGCGACCGTGGCCGGGGCCTCGCGCTCGCTGGAACCATTCTGGGCTACGTCTTCACCGCGTTCGGTCTCTTCATCGCCGTGGTCGTCGTGCCGGTCCTCATCATGGCAGCGGTCGATGCTGCCGAGTACGCGGGCTACTGAGCTCCGACGAGAACGCAGGAGGGCGGTGCCGCCCGGCGTCCCGCCCTCCCGCGTCTCTCACCGCCTCACGTCGGTGAGCGCCCGCTTCGTCGCGGGCTCGGCGGTGGCGCTCGCCACGTTCGCCAGCGACTCCGTCTTCCGGTCCAGGTACCCGAAGCTGTTGCGGTGCTGCCAGTACTTCGCGATCCGGTCGACCATGTTCACGATGTTCGTCCAGACGCTCGACGTGATCTTGTCGTTCCACGCGGAGTGGAGGATCGGAGCGTGACCCGTCACCGCGCGCAGCCGCTGCTTCGCGTACCCGTCGGAGCCGAACTGGATCGCGCCGAACCGGGGCGCGCGCGGGTCGGTCCGCGAGAGACGGCCCCAGCCCGCCAGCCCGTCCTTGCGCGCCTCGGAGACATACACCGCGCGGGCGTGCAGGTCGGACGCCCGCGGGATGGACGTCTCGATCCCCGCCGAGCCGAGCATCACGAAGGCGTTGACGCCGAGGTCGGCGCGCGCGAGCGCATTCGCCGCGGTGGTCGTCCCGTACGAGTGCGCGACGACGTTCACGATCGGGGCGTCCCGGGTTCCCCGGCTGGACGCGAGCCCGGTCATGTCCCGGATCAGGTTCGGCGCCCCGGCGCGCGCGTACTCGCCGCGTGACGCCTCGATGCTCGGGGGTGGCGGCGGCGGCGTGTAACCCATCCAGGCGATGACGGCCCGCTTCTTCGGCGCTCCCACTGTTCCCTGCACATCCCACACGTTCTGCGCGGCGAGCGCCCACAGCTTCATGTCGGTGGAGTAGGTGCCCATGCCGGGCACCTGCCAGGTGACCATGTCGGCCGCATCCGGGTCGCCGACACTGATGGCGGCGAGGGGCGGCAGGTCGCCGGTCAGCGACATCAGGTACCGGCGGGGCGAGCGGGGTCTGAGCGCGCCGGCGATGGCCTCATAGGCCTTCACGGCCGTCCGTGCCGCCTCGTCGTTCCGCTTCTTCATCAGCTCGAGCCGCTGGGCGAGCGCACGTCGGTTCAGCCGGTCGCGCACCCGGTAGGGCAGGCCGTCGAGGTTGCCGGCGACGACCGGCAGCGCGGCGGTCACGTGCGGGCGGACCTCCGCAGGCAGCGCGCTCCACTCCTCCGCAACCTGCTCGGGAGTGGCGGAACGGACCGCATCGACCCACTCCTGCACCTGCGGACTCTGCCGCTTCAACCCCTTCAGCGAGAGCGCATCACTCGAAGCCGCGAGCGGCAGCGGCGCCTTACTGGGCGAGAAGACGGTGATGCCGGCCGCGGCCGCTAGGCAGAGGACGCACGCGAGGACGCGACGCACCAGACGCGAACGGCGAGGCACTGGGGATGAGGACACGAGTTCCCTCACTCTCGGGGGCAGCAGGGCCGGCGGACGGCTGCGATCGGGGTTCCACTGATCTAGACGCGCCTGGGGCGCATCCGTGACGCCGCGAAGGGACGACGCGTCGACCGGGGCCGCGGGCGGCGGGCGGGGACCGTCCACGGCTGGACGAACTGGACTGGTCGGGGCACCGATCCACCCCTCCTACTCGGACAGCAAGCTGCTCATCGAGGCGCTCGCCGCGGACACCGGCGTCCGCTGGTAGCCGCAGGCCCGGCGGATTCCCAGCCGCGACGGCCGCTCCGCCGGTAGGGTGGGGCCATCAAGGGGAGTACTCCCGCTTGCAGTGAGTCCGTCACTACGGATGCGTCATCGCATCCCGGGCCGCTGGTCCCACAGCCGTAAGGCCGGGGCGGAGGAGACCTTGGCGAGTCGCTACGCCTATCCCCTTGGAGTCCCGGTGCAGGTCACCCCGCTCATCTGGATCATCACCATCGCGGTCACGATCGCGTTCTTCGTCTACGAGTTCTTCGCCCACGTGCGCAGGCCGCACGAGCCCACCATCGGCGAGTCCGCCCGCTGGTCCGCGTTCTACATCGGTCTGGCGCTGCTGTTCGGCGTCGGCATCGGCATGGTCTCCGGCTGGACGTACGGCGGCGAGTACTTCGCCGGCTACCTCACCGAGAAGGTGCTGTCGGTCGACAACCTCTTCGTCTTCCTGCTGCTGATGTCGGCGTTCGCCGTGCCCAAGGCGTACCAGCAGAAGGTGCTGATGATCGGCATCATCATCGCCCTCGTGCTGCGCGGCGCGTTCATCGCGATCGGCGCCTCCCTCATCGAGAACTACTCGTGGGTGTTCTACCTGTTCGGCGCGCTGCTGCTGTTCCTGGCGTGGCGTCAGGCGTTCGGGTCGCACGACGCCGACCCGTCCGACAACCGGCTCATGCGGTTCGTGCGCCGCCACCTCCCGGTCACCGATGACTACCACCGTGACCGCCTCACCGTGAAGAAGGACGGCCGCCGCTTCGTCACCCCGATGCTGCTCACCATCATCGCGATTAGCCTCATCGACGTCGTCTTCGCTGTGGACTCGATCCCGGCGATCTACGGGCTCACCAGCGAGGCCTACCTCGTGTTCACGGCGAACGCGTTCGCGCTGATGGGGTTGCGCCAGCTGTTCTTCCTCATCGGCGGCCTGCTCGAGCGGCTGGTCTACCTCTCGCAGGGCCTCGCGGTCATCCTGGGCTTCATCGGTGTCAAACTCGTGTTCCACGCGCTGCACGTCAACGAGCTGCCCTTCCTCAACGGCGGTCAGCCGGTGACGTGGATCCCCGAGATCCCGACCTGGTTCTCGCTCGCCTTCATCGGCGCGACGATCGCCGTCGCGGCGGTGCTGAGCCTCCGGAAGACGCGGAAGGACGCGCGCGGCGCCGAGGTCACGACGGGCGCGGCTCGGCAGAGCTGAGCGGGGAGGCGCCCGGGTCGCGTCGCCAGGCGCGCAGGGTGTGCCGGAAGCCGACGATCTCGTGGCCGACCACCTCGATCACCGCGCCGAGGGCTACCAGTCCGATCACGATGCTCAGCGCGGTCAGCGTGCCCGGCTCTTCGAGGTCGATGCCCTCGCCCGGATGCGTCACCGCCCCGACGACGACGGCGGCGGCGAGCGGGACGAGGGTGACCAGCAGGAGCGGCAGGTGCGTCAGGTCGAACGACCGCAGCAGCACGCTCCAGGTCAGGAAGATCAGGGCGATCGTCACGGCGAGCGGGACAGCCAGCGCAAGGGCGACGCCGAGCATCGAGACACCGCCGCCCTCGATGGCGATGGTCGTCAGGTGCAGCCCCGCGCCGATCGCGGCGATCGACCCGAACAGCGCGAGATGCGCGTAGCGCCAGGCGAAGGCGCGCTCGCGGCGCCGCTCCAGGATCAGGCGCGACGGCACCAGGAAGTAGGTCCACCAGACCGCCGCCGCCGTCACCAGCCCCGAGGATGCGACGAGCACCGCCTCCATCGACCAGCCCTCGTTCTGGGTGAGCACGCCGACCGCGGCTGTCGTCCCCGCGATCACCTCGCCGATCGTGATGATCGTCAGCAGGCTGAACCGCTCCGCCAGGTGCCCGGCGTTCCACGGCGAGAAGCCGTAGCGACGGGTCGCCAGAACCGGTGCGGCCATCTCGAACAGAGCGAGCACGATGAGGGCGCCGACGGTGACGCCCACGGGCAGCGGGATGACCGCGGTCAGCAGCCAGCCGACCTGCGCGATCGAGATGATGATCACGTACGAGACGGCGTTGCGCCGATGATCCGGATCCTCCCGGGCCGCCCGCAGCCAGAGCAGGATCTGCGGCACCCGCATGATGATGTAGCCGATCACCATGAGCAGGTTGTTGGGGCTCTCGCCGTGCGCCGCCCGCTCGAAGCTGACCGGCAACCCGTACGCCAGCACGATGACGCCGATCATCTGCACGATGGTCGCCAGCCGGAACAGCACGTCATCGTTGCCGTATGCCGAGGCGAACCAGGTGAAGTTGAGCCACGCCCAGGAGACCGCCCAGATCGCGAACGCGTAGGCGCCGAGAGCCGGCCAGACGTCCCCGTGCGCGAGCTGGCCGGCCAGCTGATCGGAGGCGGCGGCGAAGGCGACCACGTACGTGAGGTCGTAGAGCAGCTCCAGCGGTGTGGTGCTGCGTCCACGTTCGTGCGGGTCGCGCCCGCGCATCGGCCGCACCCGGTGCCGCAGCTCCGACCTCAGGTCGTCCGTCATGTCGGTCATGCCGCTCCTCCCGGTCTCGCGCCGAGTCTGACGCATCGGCGGCGGACGTGGAAGGGTAACGGGAGCGTCTGCGCGCTCAGACGCCGCCGATCCTCTCGGCCAGCAGCGTCAGCAGCGCCTCGGCCGCGCGACCCGGACGCGCGCGGGCGATCGCGCTCAGCCGCCAGTCGACCGGCTCGCGGAGCGGACGCACGACGACACCCGCGGCCGGGATGATGGTCAGTTCGGGCAGGGCGGCCACCCCGAGCCCTGCCGCCACGAAGCGCGGGATCTCGCCCAGATCGGCCAGCTCCGTGGGCACCCGGCGGGAGAGCCCGAGGGCGGAGAAGGCGCGATCGAGGGTCACGCGGTTGCCGAAGCCGGCCCGGGCGTCCACCCACGGCTCCCCCGCGAGGTCGGCGAGCGAGACGGCGCCGCGACCGGTCAGTGGATGCGCCTCCGGCAGCACCGCGAGGAAGGGCGAATCGGCGAGCGGACGCGTGAGGAGGTCGGGCACGGCGTCGGGGAGACCGTGGAGCACGATGTCGAGGCGGCCCTGGCGCACGTCCTCCACGAGGCCGGTGGAGCCGCTGGGCGACGGACCGAGGCGCAGGTCGACCTCGGGGTGCCTGCGGTGGAACTCGCCCATGACGCCGGGGAGGTCGACGGTGGTGAGGTTGGTGAAGATGCCGACGCGCACGGTCCGCGCAGCGGCCCTTCACGGTCCGCCAGTTCGCGCATCCGCTCGACCGCCTCCAGAGCCGCCCGGGCCTCGGGCAGCACGGCCTCGCCCACCTCGGTCAGACGCACGCCGTGCGCGTCGCGCTCGAACAGGGGCGCGCCCAGCTCGCGCTCCAGGCTCTGGATGCCCGCAGACACCGTGGACTGCGCGGCGAAGACACGCTCGGCGGCTCGGGTGAACGTGCCTTCGCCGCGACCGCGGCGACGTATTCGAGCTGGCGCGTGTCCACGGGACAATCGTATCCTTCGATTCTCGCCATCGGCTATTTCCGTTGGACTCGATAGCTCCGGAGGAGCATCCTTCAACCATGACCACCATGCTCGAAGCCCCGACCACCGATCGCCGCCCCTTCCGCCTCCGTCACGGGGCCGGCTTCTGGGTCATCGCCGCGGCGTTCCTCGCGGTGATGGCGTTCTCGACCATCCCGACGCCGCTCTACGCGCTGTACCAGGCGCGCGACGGCTTCCCACCTGGGTCGTCACCGTCATCTTCGCCGCCTACGCGGTCGGGGTGATCGCGAGCCTGTTCCTCATCGGGCACCTCAGCGACTGGGCCGGCCGCCGGCGCATGGTGCTCATCGCGGTGCTCGTCGAGATCCTCGCCGCCGCTCTGTTCCTGGTCTGGAACGACATCTCGGGGCTGATCGTCGCGCGCACCCTCTCGGGCATCGGCGTCGGCGCACTGACGGCGAGCGCGACGGCGCACCTCAGCGAGCTGCGGGCGGTCGCCCGACCCGAGGAGGGTCCGCGCCTCGCCGGCACCGTGTCCACCGTGGTGAACACCGGCGGCCTCGCTCTCGGCCCGCTGATCGGCGGCGCGTTCGCGCAGTTCCTGCCCGCTCCCTGCTGCTGCCGTACGCGGTGTTCCTCGTGATCCTGGCCGTTGCCGCGGTCGCCGTGGCGCTCGTGCCCGAGACCGTCGAGCGGGCGGAGGAGCGCCCGGCGTACCGGCCGCAGCGCATCTCCCTGCCCGCCGAGGCCCGTGGCGCGTTCTCGGCCGCAGCGGTGGCCGCCTTCGCCGGGTTCGCCGTCTTCGGTCTCTTCACCTCCCTCGCGCCGAGCGTGCTCGCCGGGACGCTGCATGAGACCTCCCACCTGCTCGCCGGCGCCGTCCCCTTCGCGGTCTTCGCCGCCTCGGCCGTCTCGCAGATCGTGTTCGGCCGGCTGTCCGCCCGCGCGCAGCTCGTGCTCGCCCTCGTGCTCATGCTGCTCGGGCTGGCCGGACTCGCGGCCGGTGTGCTGCTCGCCTCCCTCGGGGTGTTCGTCGTCAGCGGCGTGCTCGCCGGCGCCGGCGTCGGCCTCCAGTTCCGATCGGCCATCGCGGCCGCCGCGTCGCTGGCCGCCCCGAGCGTCGCGGCGAGGTGCTGGCCGCCATCTTCCTGATCGCCTACATCGGGCTGGCGCTGCCGGTACTGCTGGTCGGCGTCGCGCTCGTCCTCTGGCCGCTCGTCCCCGTACTGGTCGTTTTCGTGGCAGCGATCGCCCTGCTGTCGGTCCCGGCCGGGCTCCGGATGCTGCGCCGGGCCTGACGCGCCCGCGTAGGCTCGGAGGATGACCGCATCCGCCCACTCCGCCGCCCTGTCGCCCTCGTCACCGGTGCGTCACGCGGCATCGGCCGGGCGATCGCCGTCGAGTTGGGACGATCCCACCACGTGCTCGTCGGCGGCCGGGATTCCTCGGCCGTGGAGGCCGTCGTCGCGACCTTGCCCTCCGCCGAGCCGTACGTGGCCGACCTGGTCGGCGCATCGCTCCCCCGCTGCCGGGGCGACTCGACGTGCTCGTGCACTCGGCGGGCGTGGAAGACGGCGGGACGGTCGAGGAGACGGACCTGGACACGTGGCGGCACGTGTTCGAGGTCAACGTGTTCGCCGTCGCGGCGCTCACCCGCCGGGCGCTGCCCGCGCTGAGGGCCGCGCAGGGGCTCGTGGTCGCCATCAACAGCGGGTCCGGGCTGGCCAGCGGGCCGGGTGGCGGCGTCTACGCGGGATCGAAGTTCGCGCTGCGGGCGCTCACCGACGCGCTGCGCGAGGAGGAGCGGCCGCACGGCGTACGCGTGAGCAGCATCCACCCGGGACGCGTCGACACCGACATGCAGCGGGCGCTCGTCGCCCGAGAGGGCCTCCAGTACGACACGGCGTACACGATCACGCCGGAGATGGTGGCCGCGACCGTCCGCGTGGCGGTTGACCTGCCCGCGTCGGGCACGGTCGAGTCGCTCAGCGTGCGGCCCTTCCGCCGCCGCTGAGCCCCTCGACCGCGACGCTCGCGCGGCTACTTGCCCTGCGCGGCCTTGCTCTCGTCCGGACCGCCGCCCGAGGTGGTGTCCTCGCCGGGCTCCGGCGCGCTGCCGTCCGAGCCCGACCCGTCGGGCAGCTCGTCCGCATCGGGGCGCTGGTTCTCGTCGCTCATCGCGTCATCCTTCCGTTGGGTCCTGACCGCGCGACCGTACTCCCGTCCCCGCGGCTGGTCCATCGGGCTCCGTCAGCCCACTAGGAGAACAGCGGGAGCGGATCGATGATTCGCACCCCGACCGTCATAAGAAGCGCGAGCGCTCGTCTGAAGAAGACAAGGGCTTCGCGCCCGCTAACGGAAAGGCCATCGCACGTGATCCAACTCGAGAACCTCACCAAGAGGTACGGTGACCGGACAGCGGTCGACGACGTCACCGCCACCATCTGCCCCGGCCGGGTCACCGGCTTCCTCGGCCCGAACGGTGCGGGCAAGTCGACCACGATGCGCATGGTCATGGGCTTCGATCGACCGGATGGCGGTCGCGCCACCGTAGCGGGCCGCGAGTACCGCCGGCTCGCAGCCCCGCTTCGGGAGGTCGGGGCGCTCCTCGACGCGAAGGCGGCACATCCCGGGCGCAGCGCATACCATCACCTCTCCGCCCTGGCGGCGACGCACCGCATCCCCGCGGACGCGTGGACGAGGTCATCGGGCTGGCCGGGCTCTCCTCGGTCGCGGGCAAACGAGTCGGCGAGTTCTCGCTCGGCATGGGCCAGCGCCTCGGCATCGCGGCGGCGCTCCTCGGGGATCCGGGCGTGCTCATCCTCGACGAGCCGGTGAACGGCCTCGACCCCGAGGGCGTGCGATGGGTGCGCGGCCTCGCGCGCAGCCTCGCGGCCGAAGGTCGCACCGTCTTCCTCTCGTCGCACCTCATGAGCGAGATGGCCCAGGTCGCCGACCACATCATCGTGCTCGGCCGGGGCCGAGGTGCTCGCCGACGCCCCGGTGGACGAGATCATCGCGGGGGCGTCCCGCGGGTCGGTCCGCGTCCGCAGCCCACGACTGTCCGAGCTCACTGCGGCCCTCGACGGCACCTCCGTGAGCATCATCGACGACGACTCGGCAGAGGTGTCGGGCACCACCCCGGAGGCGATAGCCGACATCGCGCTCGACCTCCGCATCCCCGTCTACGAACTGACCCCGGTCGACCCCACGCTCGAAGACGCGTACCTCGCGTTGACGCGGGACGACGTCGAGTACCGGACGGAGGGAGCACGATGACCACGGTCAACCCCTACCTTCAGAACTCGCGACTCGCCTTCTCCGGCGTGGTCGCGTCGGAGTGGACGAAGCTCTTCACCCTCCGCTCCACGTGGTGGGCCGTGCTCGCGGCCCTCGCCACCAGCATCGGCGTGAGCGTGCTCGCGCTCTACGGCGTCTCGTCGATGGCGGCCCAGGCGGCAGCGGCGCCCGAGGGCTCAGCACTGATCGCACGAACCGCCACCCTCGGCTGGCGGTTCGGGCTCCTCGCCGTCGGCGTGCTCGGCGTGCTGACGATCACCGGCGAGTTCGGCACCGGGATGATCCGCTCGAGCTTCGCTGCTGTCCCGACCCGGCTGCCCGTGGTCGCGGCGAAGGCGCTGGTGCTGTTCCTCTCCGGCACGATCATGGGCCTCGTGTCCGCCGCCGCCACGTGGGCCGTGTCCCTTCCGATCCTGTCCGCGCAGCACATCGCAACCGATTCGGGGAAGCTTCCACCGACGGTGCTCTGGTCCGTGTTCGGGACGGCGGCCTACCTGGGCCTCTGCGCGATGTTCGCCCTGTTCGTGGGCGCGATCCTCCGCAGCACCGCGGGAGCCGTGGCGACGGTGGTCGGTGTCTTCTTCATCCTGCCGCTCGTCATGAACCTTCTCGCCCAGCTCACCCAGGCGGAATGGGCCGCGTCCGCAGCCAGCTACATGTTGGATGCGGCCGGCTCCGGGGATGTCGGGCGTCGCCAACGGCGACCTCCAGTCGTGGCAGAGCGCGCTCGTCGTCGTCGCCTGGGCGGCCGTAGCGGGAATCGTGGCGGGCGTCACGACAGCGACGCGCGACGTCTGACGGCTCGGAGGGCGCGGCCGCAGCCGCGAACGGCGCCCTCCGAGCCTCACCGTCTCGTCGCCCGGCTCCCGTACATTTCATCCGCACGCCGTCGAAACGTCGTGCGGAGAAAGGTCGGTCTGTCACGCCGTGAGCGCTAGCATCCACTCCACCCGCCGACGCCCTCGCGCGGCGGCTCCGTCTCGGCGACGCGATCACCATCGGGCTCGGTTCGATGATCGGCGCCGGGGTGTTCTCGGCCTTCGCCCCCGCTGCGGCGGCCGCCGGGGCCGGGCTGCTGATCGGACTCCTGCTGGCGGGGATCGTCGCGCTCTGCAACGCGACCTCCTCCGCCCAGCTCGCCGCGCAGTATCCGACCTCGGGCGGGACCTACGTGTACGGCCGCGAGCGCCTCGGCGAGTGGCCGGGCTTCCTGGCGGGATGGTCGTTCGTCGTCGGCAAGACCGCCAGCTCGGCGGCGATGGCGCTCACCTTCGCCACGTACGCCGTGCCCGGTCCGTGGGTGAAGCCGGTCGCCATCCTGGCCGTCGTCGTGCTCACCATCGTCAACACGCGGGAGTCACGCGCACCGCGCTGCTCACGCGCATCCTCGTCGGCGTCTCCCTGATCGCGCTGACGGTCGCCGTCGTGATCGGTTTCACGCACACCGCGGCGAGCGCGAGTGCGCCGGGAGCGCCGGTCTCGCTGTACGGCGTACTCCAGTCCGCCGGCCTGCTGTTCTTCGCCTTCGCCGGGTACGCGCGCATCGCCACGATGGGCGAGGAGGTCGTCGACCCGGCGCGCACCATCCCGCGCGCGATCACCTCCGCCCTCGGGATCGTGCTGGTCGTGTACGCGCTCGTCGCGACCTCCGCACTGCACGCGCTGGGGCCGGCGGGGCTGGCCGGAGCCACCGCCCCGCTGAACGCCGTGGCCGAGACGAGCGGGGCCGCCTGGCCGACCGTGATCGTGCGGGTCGGGGCCGCGGCGGCCGCCCTCGGCGCGCTGCTCGCGATGGTGGCGGGTATCGGCCGGACCAGCCTCGCGATGGCCCGCAACCGCGACCTGCCGGTGTGGCTCTCCGCCGTCCACCCGCGATTCCGCGTGCCGTACCGGGCCGAACTCGTGCTCGGGCTGGTCGTCTGCGTGCTCATCGCGGTGACCGACCTGCGCGGGGCGATCGGGTTCTCCTCGTTCGGCGTGCTGCTGTACTACCTCATCGCGAACGCGTCGGCCTGGACGCGAGGACCGAACGCACCGCCGGTACCCGCGCGCCTTGGCGCTGGTCGGTGCGGTCGGCTGCGTCGTGCTCGTCGCCACGCTGCCGGTGGGGTCGGTCGTCGCCGGGCTGCTGGTCCTCGCGGTCGGAATCGGCTACCGTCTGGTGCGGCTGCGAGTGGCACCGGATGCTGCGAACAGGCGCGACCAGGCAACGCGATGAGGGATGGGGACGAGACCATGAGCGACGCGACCAGCACCGGCGGCATCGACCCTCAGGCCGCCCCGACCGGACCCGGCTGCGCCGAGTGCATGCAGACCGGCGACTGGTGGCTGCACCTTCGGCGCTGCGCCGAATGCGGGCACATCGGATGCTGCGACGACTCGCTGAACACGCACGCCTCCAAGCACGCGGAGAGCACCGGGCACCCGATCATCCGCAGCTTCGAGCCCGGCGAGGACTGGTTCTACGACTACCGCACCGGGTCGTTCATCGACGGCCCGGAGCTGGCGCCGCCGGTCAGCCACCCGGTCGACCAGACCGTTCCCGGCCTGGCCGACCGCGTCCCGCGGGACTGGGAGCGGCAGCTGCAGCAGCATCGTTAGGCCGCAGCGGCGCCGGGGACGACGACGACCTTTCCGCGCAGGGCACCCGAGGCCGCCTCGGCGTGCAGCGCGGCCAGGTCGCTGAGCGGAACCCGCCGGTCCACCTGCACGGTCAGTTCGCCGCGGTCCACGAGGCCGACGAGCTCGGTCAGCTGATCGACGTCGCTGCGGACGAAGACGTCGACCGCGCGCACCCCGCGCTCCTCATCGGCCGGGGCCGGCATCCAGGCCGTCGTGCTGACGACCACCCCGCCGTCGCGCACGCGGCCGACCAGCGCGCGGAACTCGTCCGGTGAGATGGGCGCCAGGTTGAGCAGCACATCCACCGGCTCGCCCACGGCAGCGACGACCTCGGTGTCGGTGTGGTCGATCACCTCGTCGGCGCCGGCCGCCAGTACCGCGGCACGGCTGCGCGGGCTCGCGGTCGCGATCACGTACGCCCCGGCCCGCTTGGCGAGCTGCACCGCGTACCCACCGACGGCACCGCCCGCGCCGCTGATCAGCAGCCGCTGACCGGCTGAGGAGTCCGGCGTCGTCGAACAGGGCCTGCCAGGCGGTCAGCCCGACCGAGGGCAGCGCCGCCGCATCCACCAACGGGATGCTCGTCGGCGCCGGGGCGAGGGCGTCGGCCGGCGCGACCACGTACTCCGCATCGGCGCCGTCGGCGACCATCGGCAGGAAGCCGATCACGGCATCCCCCACCGCGAAGCCGTCGACGCCGTCACCGAGTGCATCCACCCGACCGGACACGTCGTAGCCCGGCACCGTGCGGCAGCGAGACGGGGATCGCCTCGCGCAGGTTACCGCTCCGGATGCCGTTGTCGGCCGGGTTGAACGCCGCACCGGCGACATGGATGCGGATCTGGCCGCTGCCCGGAACCGGCGCCTCGACGTCTTCGTAGCTCAGGACCTCGGGGCCGCCGTACTGGTGGAATCGCGCTGCCTTCATGATGCTTCCTCTTCTCGTTATCTGCTTCGAATTCGAAGCAATAGGCCGACTCTAGCACCGCTTCGAATTCGAAGCAACGTATACTTGCCGGATGGACGACGCCTCCCCCGCCCTCGACCCGTCCGAGCTCGGCGCCTACTTCGCGCTCATCGAGGCGACGAGCCTGCTCCGGCACGCGGTCGAGCAGCAGCTGCGGGAGGCCGGCGACCTCAGCTACGTGCAGTTCCAGCTCCTGGCGCGGCTCGGCGACGCCCCCGACGGCAGCCAGAACATGACCGAGCTCGCCGACGGCGTGGTCTACAGCCGCAGCGGCCTCACCTACCAGGCCGGCCTGCTCGAGAAGGCCGGCCTCGTCACCCGCGCGCCCTCGGCGGACGACGAACGCGGCACCACCGTCACCATCACCGACGCCGGACGCAAGCGCCTGGCGGCCGTCTTCCCGGGGCACATCGACGTGCTGCACCGGATGTTCCTGGATGCGATCCCGCGCGACGACGTCCGCACGCTCGAGCGCGTGCTCACCCCGGTCGTCCAGCACATGCGCGCGCTGCCGCCGCGCTCCGCCGCACGCCGCAAGGGCCGAAGCGCCTCCTAGCGCCCCTGGCCCGGCGGCCCCGACGCGAATAACGTGGCGGCATGAGCCCGTCGTCGAAGTCCGAGACGTTCCTCGAGGTGGAGGGCGAGGAGGTGCGCATCTCGAGCCCGGACAAGGTCGTCTTCCCCGAGCCCGGGCTGACCAAGCTCGACCTCGCGCGCTACTACGTCGCCGTCGCCGAGGGGCGCTGCGCGGCGCGGGCGGTCGGCCGATGGTGCTGAAGCGCTTCGTGAAGGGGCTTTCGCAGGAGCCGTTCTTCCAGAAGCGCGTGCCCGAGGGCCACCCGCCCTACATCGACACGGCGACCCTGCGCTACGCGCGCGGTACCTCGGCCGAGGAGACCGTCGTGCGCAACGCCGCCGGCCTCGCCTGGGTCTCGAACCTGGGCTGCCTCGACCTCAACCCGCACGCTGTCCGGGCGGAGGACCTCGACCATCCCGACGAGCTGCGCGTCGACCTCGATCCGATGCCGGGCGTCGACTGGTCGCAGATCGTCGACGTGGCGTTCATCGCCCGCGACGTGCTCGAGGACCACGGCCTGGTCGGCTGGCCGAAGACGAGCGGGTCGCGCGGCCTCCACATCCTCGTCCGCATCCGGCCGGAATGGAGCTTCGCCGACGTGCGGCTCGCGGCCGAGACGCTGGCGCGCGAGGTCGAGAACCGCGCACCCGGCATGGCCACCGCGCGCTGGTGGAAGGAGGAGCGCGGCGAGAGCGTGTTCGTCGACTTCAACCAGAACGCGAAGGACCGCACGGTGGCCTCCGCCTACTCCATCCGACCGCTGCCGGATGCGCGCGTCTCGACGCCGCTCGACTGGGACGAGGTCCGCTCCCGGCGGCCGGAGGAGTTCACGGTCGGCTCGGTGCTCGAGCGGTTCGCCGAGCGCGGCGACCGCACGCGGGCCTCGACGAGGCGGTGGGATCACTGGATGCGCTCCTCGCCCTGGCGAAGGAGCTCGGCCCCGCCGAGAAGCCGCCGCGGTCGGGCGACGGCGAGGGCCGGCGCGTGTCGCAGATGCCGCTGATCGAGATCGCGCGGACGAAGACCAAGCCCGAGGCGATGGATGCGCTGGCGCAGTGGAAGGACGCCCATCCCGACGCCGCAGCGCAACTCCACCCCGCGGACGAGCTGGTCGACGGGATGCGCGGCGCGAGCTCTCTCTGGTATCGCGTGCGCATCAACCTCCAGCACGTGCCGGAGGCGGAGCGGCCGGAGCAGGGGGCGCTGCTCGCCGACTACGACCCGTGGGCCGGCCGGGCGTGAGCGGGGAGGCGGGGTACCACGGCTGCGCCGGCAGGCTGATGGCTCCGGTCGCGGGGGCGGACGGGGTCTCCGCCGCCAGAGCGAGATCGGCAACGGGCAGCGTGCGCTCGATGTGATCGCGAAGCGAGCTCATGAGGTTCCTATCGTGAAGGGGGCAACTGAGAAATCTTGCGCCACTTCTCCTGGGAGATCGCAGAGCAAAACGCCGAACTGCCCGGAAACGTCACGCGTACTGGGGGTCGGGGCCCGCAGAACGAGAGGAACAGGATGAAACTGCTGTTGACATCCGGCGGTGTCACGAACGCATCGATCCGCGAAGCGCTGATC
The DNA here is from genome assembly GCF_050632895.1 of Leifsonia sp. L25. The sequence continues at coordinate 140,842 of NZ_JBODRZ010000004.1, forward strand.
GGCATGCTCGGCAAACCGATCGCCGAGAGCGACGCCCTCTTCATCCCGACCGCGCAGTGGGGGCAGCCCGCGTGCGACCCGCGGAGCGTCTGGCTGTCGACCGCAGGCCGTCGCGACGACCCCGGGCTCGTCGGCCTCGGCTGGAGATCGGTCGGCGTGCTCGAACTCACCGCGCTGCCGACCGTCGCCGAGGAGCGGTGGATGCCGTGGGTGCGCGACGCCGACGTGCTGCTGGTCGATGGCGGCGAGGCCCGCTACCTCTTCACGTGGATGCTGCATTCGGGGCTCGCGGCGATGCTGCCCGAGCTCGCCGGCACCGTCTGGGTCGGGGTCAGCGCGGGCAGCATGGTGATGACCCCGCGGGTGGGCCGGGAGTTCCTCGACTGGCACGCCGGACGGCCCCGACGAGCACGCTCGGACTGGTCGACTTCTCGCTCTTCCCGCACCTCGACTACCCCGGCTGGACGAGCAACACGCTGGAGGCCGCCAGGCGCTGGGCGGAGCGCATCCCGGGCCGGTCGTACGCGATCGATGAGCAGACGGCGATCTCGGTGATCGGCGACCGGGTCGAGGTGATCAGCGAAGGGCACTGGGAGCAGTTCGACAGCTGAACGCCCGCGATCACGCCCCTCGTCCCGGCCGGGGCCCCTCCGCCTCGATCACGAGCCCGAGATCGCGCAGCTCGCGCTCCGACTTGCCCGCGATCTTGCGCCCGAGAAGGGGCCTGCCGTCGCTGTGCTTGTAGACGCCGGCGGGTTCCCTGGCGAGCGGCTCCTCCCACCCGCGGTACAGCGCGACCATGCGGAGGACGTAGCCGACGACGAATGAGATCCCCGCGGCCCACCAGGTGTTCAGGCCGAGAGCCGTGCAGCAGATCCAGACGATCCCGGTCAGCGCCGCGATGCTGACGAACCACTCGCCCTGGATGAAATGCTTCGGCGTCACGCCGCTCGACACATCCACGAACCAGCGTCCCGCCGTCGGGCCGATCACCGCGAGCGCCAGGACGCCCAGGATCGGCAGCCCCACCGACTCGCCTTTCTGCGCGCCGACGATCGCGTACAGCGGCAGGGAGAACGAGGTGAAGAACTGGAACACGCCCTCCCGGAACAGCTGCCCCTGCCCGTAGGCGAGCAGGTAGCCGATGACGCCGAAGACGAGCGCCAGGGTGATGTACGCGGGGTTTGTGAGCGCGCCGGGCACCTGGTTGACGATCACGTCGCGGGTGATGCCGCCGCCGAGGCCCATCAGGAGCGCCATCCCGAGCACCCCGATCACCGTGAAGTTCTTGTAGTGGTCGGGGCGCCGGGCGAGCAGGGCGCCGTTCAGGGCGTTCGTCGAGGCCGCGATGAGGTCCAGGGTGGTGAAGTCACCCGTCCACTTCCAGCCGCCGATGGTGATCGGCGACGCCGCGACGACCTGCTCGAGCATGATGCTCACGCCCCGCGTGGCCGGTCATGCCGTGGTCGGGGTGGTGATCCTTCACATCCACGGCCGCCGGTTGCGCCTCGTGCAGCGTCGTGACGTACTGGATGATCGGGCCGATCTGCAGGTGCTCCTGCGGCACCAGCGTGCCGGGCTCCGGCGGCGTGTACGGGTCCGGGGTCCCCGGCTTGATCGGCGGTTCCAGCGCGAGCGATTTCAGGAACGCGCTCGCCGCCGCGGCCATGGGATGCACCGCCCAACCGTGCGGGAAGTCGATCTGATGCTCCTCCCGCGGATCCCACTCCAGGTTGTGGACGTGCGGGAAGCTGTATGCCGACCACGTGGAGTAGAAGTCGTCCTGCTGGAACAGGTGCACCTTCCACTGCCGCCACTTGATCGCCTGAAGCCGGTTGCCCTGGATGCAGAGGACGGTGTCGCGGCCGGACTCGTCGGCGTCGCCGAGCAGGAAGTCGCGCATGTCCATCCCGTCGATCGTCCGATCGCCGGGGACCTCGCCACCTCCGGCGAGCACGAGCGTGGTGAAGAGGTCGACCTCGTGCACCATCTCGTTGCTCACCCGGCCCGCGGGCACCTTGCCCGGCCAGCGGACCATGCACGGCGTCCGGTTGGAGCCCTCGAGCGACGTGAACAGGGAGCCGCGCCACGGCCCGTTGAAGCCGTTCCAGACTCCGCCCACCGGGTCGGGGTCGCTGTTCGGGAAGTGGTAGGTCGAATCCGCGCCGTTGTCCGACGACCACACGACGATGGTGTCCTCGGCGAGCCCGAGAGCCTCCAGTTCGTCGAGGACCATGCCGGTGAAGTCGTCCATCTGCGTCAGGATGTCGGCCCAGTTGCCGTGCTTGGTCTTCCCGGCGTACTCGGGGTCGGGGATCGTCGGCGCGTGCACCTGCGTGTACGGCAGGTACATGAAGAACGGCTTGCCGTCGTCCTTGCTGCGGCGCATGAAGTCGATCGCCCACTCGGTGATCTTGCGATCGAATCCGGCGCGCCATTCCGGGTCGTACGGGGAGACCGGCACCGGGTCCTCGCCCTTCTTGCGCGAGTAGATGGTCTGGTACTCCATCGGGATCTCGGTGTCGCCCGCGTACGGCTTGGCACTGACGGTGCCCTTCGGGAAGTACGACTGCGCGGCCCAGAACACTTCGTCCGCGGTGCGGGGCGACCACACCGCCTCGTCGAAACCGAAGTCGACGGGTCCGCGGTGCGCGGGGTCGGACCCGAGGTGCCACTTGCCCCACATCCCGGTCGCGTAGCCCGCATCCGACAGCGCCTGGGCCATGGTGACCTCCCAGCGCGTGAGGCCGTCCGGGCCCACGACGGCGACCGCACCGGTTCCCGAGCGGATGGCGTGCCGCCCGGTCAGGAGCGACGACCGGGACGGCGTGCACTGCGACTCCACGTTGAAGTTGAGCAGCCGGAGGCCATCGTCGGCGAACGCGTCGATGCGGGGCGTCGGAGCACCGCGGAGGACACCTCCCCTGTAGCAGCCGAGCTCACCCCAGCCGAAGTTGTCCCAGAAGAAGACCACGATGTTGGGCTTGTCAGGCATTTCCGTGCCGTCCTTTCGTGTGTGCGGGTTCGTGCGTGCGGGCCGGACAGACGGACTATGACACCGGCCCGTGCCGCGTGGATATACAGTTGCTGCGCTCAGAGACCGCCGCTGCGGACGACGGCGCCTGAGCCCGACGGGACGAAGTCGACGATGGCGTGCTCCGAGGCGATGTCGGAGAGCGAGTCGAGGACCGGCCCGGGCGGCCGGCCGGAGGTCCAGGCGAGGATGGCGGAGCTTCCGTCGGGCAGGAGCGACGAGATGCTCCGCAGGCGCCGCGCGGAGACGCTGCGGCCTGCCCACAGCCCGTACAGCGCCCCGGCGAAGATGCCGAAGACCGCCCAGCCGATGCCGGTCGCGAGACCGGTGCGCAGGATGCCGCCACCGAAGGCGCCCGCGATCGCCCCGCACACGAGGCCGAACAGCCCCCAGCTCACGATGTTGCCGCGGACCGTGGCCGCCACGCCGAAGGATGGATCGGCCACATGCCTGCGCCCTCGCGGGTCGGTTCGGATCACCAGGTCGAGCTGCGCGGCCTTCGCCACCGCTCGATCCGACTTCACCCGTGCGGCGATGGCGCGTGCGGTCTCCGGCTGGCGGTACCGCACCAGGATCATGCTGAGAAGCGCTTCCGCGGCGCCGCCGGCGACCGGAGGCGCCTCACCGGTCGCCGCCGCCGACCACGTCGATCCCGCGACGCTGAGGTCGTCCGCGATGCCGACGACGCTGGCGCTCTCCGGCGCGAGCCCGGCGGCGCGGGTCAGCATGCCCTCCGGGTCCCGCGTCTCGACGAACAGGAGAAGCGCCGAGGAATCGGCGGGCAGCTGCTGCCCGATCGTGGCGAGCTCCGCCTTCGACGCGAGATGGAGGCTGTAGTAGGTGTTGAGGAAACCGCAGAGCGCGCCCACCGGACCCCAGATCGCGGCGCCGACCCAGCCGCTGGCGACGAGACCGAAGAGCCCCCAGGTGACGAACGGGACCACCGTGCCGGCGACCACTCTGCGGGGATCGTGCACGGTCGCCCGGTGCCGCTTGTTCACGGAGAGCACCACGGCATCCAGCACAGGGGCGCCCGTCGAGCGGAGTTCCGCATCCAATCGGCTGCGGGCCTTGCCCGCGCCCTTCGCGTCGGAGAAACAGGCCAGGAGGACTGCGAGTGTGCTGCCGTTCATGACGTGACCTTCTTCGCATCCGGTGCATCCGGTGATCGACCAAAGGTAGGACCGGCCTGTACGCGTCCGATATGCAGTTGCCTGCTCGCGGGGGCGCGATCACCGGCGGTAGCATCCGCGCATGGGGGAGATGGTGCGCATCGAGGGCGGGACCTTCAGCATGGGATCCGCGGAGTTCTATCCCGACGAGCAGCCGGTGCACCGGCGCAGGGTCGAGACGTTCCTGATCGACCGCTACGAGGTCACGAATGCGGAGTTCGCCTCGTTCGTCGACGCCACCGGCTACGTCACGGTGGCGGAGCGGCCCTCGAAGCCCAGCTCTTCCCCGAGCTGAGCGACGACGAGCGGATGCCCGGCTCGATGGTCTTCACGATGACGCCCGGACCCGTCGACCTCCGGGAGTGGCGCAACTGGTGGCGGTGGGAGCCCGGCGCGGACTGGCGGCACCCCGAGGGCGCCGGTTCGTCCATCGAGCACCGCATGGACCGGCCGGTCGTGCAGGTCGCCTACGAGGACGCCGTCGCCTACGCGGCCTGGTCGGGCAAACGGCTGCCGACCGAAGCCGAGCACGAGTTCGCGGCGCGCGGGGGCGTCGAGGGCGCGCGGTTCGCGTGGGGCGAGGAGCCTTATCCCGGCGGGGAGGCCCGCGCCAACTCCTGGATCGGGCGCTTCCCCTACGACAACCGCGGGCGGTTCGGAGCGGCGCCGGCTCCGGTCGGCTCGTATCCGGCGAACGGTTACGGCCTCTTCGACATGATCGGGAACGTGTGGGAGTGGACGAGCGACGTCTACGCGCCGCGGCACGTCATCCCCGGCGAGGCAGCTGTGGAGGCGGGATCCCGCCCGAACCTGCTCGCCGCAGGGGCCTCCGATCCGGCTGCCTCGCCGCGCCGCGTCCTCAAGGGCGGCTCGTACCTGTGCAGTCCCGAATACTGCCTGCGGTTCCGTCCCGCTGCGCGGTCGCCGCAGTCGGACGACACGTCGACCACCCACATCGGGTTCCGCTGCGCGAAAGACGCGACGGCGTAGACGCAGAAGATGAGAGACGCACCGAGGCGTCTCTCATCTTGCGCGGCGCCTGAGGCTAGGCGGCCTCTTTCACCGACATCTGGTCGAACGCGGCTTCGAGGGCGTCCTCCGCCGCGTCTTTGTCGTCCTGGACGTCGGCGGTCACGACCTTCTTCTGGGCGTTCGTCAGCAGCGCCCCGATGTCGACGCCCTTCGGATCCACCGCGACGATGAGCAGTCCGGCGCTCCCGGACTGCAGGAGCGCCCCATCTGCTCGATGGTCTCCTTGGGGATGTTCCGGTGGAAGTGCCCGATGATGCCACCTGCGCCGGCGAGCACGCCGGTCGTGGTGCCGGCGGCCAGCGTCGCGATCCCGACGGGCGGGACGATGACGGTCAGTGCGGCGCCGAGGATGGCGCCGCCCCAGGCGAGGTGCTTGGCGGACGAGTCGTGGCGGTCCACCTTCAGCTCACCGTTCTCGTCCTTGACGATGACGGCGATGGCGATGTGGTCGAGCTGGCCCTGGTGCTTGGCGCCCCGGACCACCTCGTAGTCCTCCACCGCCGCATCCCTCGTGGCGTACGTCGCAACGGCCACGGTCGCGGGTTTCGTTGACATGGTTCCTCCTGTCTCGTGTGGGAGGTCGGGATCCCGGCCTTCGGTCACCGTAGGGCGGAGGCGCGGCCGGGCAATAGACAGTGCCCGCGACCCGGCCTAGACCGCGACTCAGAGCTTCGCCAGGCGCTCCCGAACGCCAGGGCTCGAATCGACACGGTGCTCCTTCTGACGAGCCGCTAGCGGTGGGTCGCTTCGCCGCGCAGCGCAGGGGTCTGCGACGAGTACAGCTGGGCGAGGAACGGGTTGCGCTCGGCCTGACGCTCGTAGCCGGCGCTGTCGCGCGTGCAGTCCGGGCACCAGTGGCCGCCGGCGAGGATGAGGAAGGGGCTGGCCGCGAAGATGTGCCCGAAGGCGCAGCTCCAGATCAGCGGCTCACGCGGACGCCCGTCCGGGACGACCGGCGAGACGAGCTCGCCGCCGCGGAACTCCGCGGCCCGTGCATAGTCGGCGCGATCCCACGCGCTCGGCGGCTTGCCCTCGTCGAAGCCGTGATCGAGGAACGACGGCGTCCGCGACGGCTGCGGGACGGCGAACGTCGTCCAGTCGCCGATCGCCCGCCACTCCTCCAGCGAGCCGAAATGGGCCCGGATGGCGGCCTCGTCGTGGTGCGCGATGGCGTGCATCGTCCCGCGCGGCTTCCGGGTGAGCGGCCGCATGACCAGGTTCTTCACGATCCACCCCGGTACCCGGCCGGCCGACCGGACGGAGTCCGGGAGCGTCGCGACGGCGCGTTCGAGTGCCTGGGCGAAAGTGTCGCGGCGGAACGGGACGAGCGCGTTCAGCCGGTCGCTGTCGGTGTACCAGTGACCGTGGAAGTTCCGTGTGGCGAACCAGTTGCGGTTGTACCAGCCGCGCACATCCGACACACCGAGGGCGCCGCTGATCGCGGTCTGCAGCTGCCAGTTCGTCAGCCGCCACTCCTCGCCGCCGCCGATGTTGTAGATCCCGCCCCAGAACTCTTCAGGAAGGTCGCGTTCGGCGATCCCGGCGAGGAGCCGCGCGGAATCCTCGGCGGTCGCCCATTCCATGACGCCTCCCAGGGTGGAATGGGTCATGATCGGGTCGCGGAGGGCGAGCATCCCCGGGTGGAAGATGCCGGTCTGGCGCAGCCACGCCCACTTCGGGAGCCGCGATTCGATCAGCAGCTTCTCGGCGACGACCTTGGTCTGCCCGTATTCGTCGAACTGCGACACCCGGAGCGGGTCCCCGACCCGGCCCCAGTGGATCGGCGGCGTGCGGTCGCCCGTCTCCGCCACCGAGCCGATGCCCACCACGCCGACCGAGGCCGGGTCGGGCAGCGCAGCGACGGCCCGGATGATGTTCTGCATGCTGCCGATGTTCACGCGCTGGGCGAGGGCCGGGTGCTCATCGGCGACCGGCGAGACGACGGCGCCGACGTGGAGGACGAGATCGACGTGCTGGATCGCCCGCTGGACGTCGGCGTAGTCGAGCAGATCGCCCCAGAAGACCTCGAGGTTCTCCATGTCGGCGAACTCGCCCAGGACGGCCCGGTCCTGGGGCGTGTCGAGCGCGAACGCGACGACGCGCATCCTGTCGCCGCGCTCGCGGAATTCGCGGAGGGCTGCGCGGCCCCAGTTGCCGGTGGCTCCGGTCAGCAGGACGCGGGTCCTCGGATCGACGGCCGTCACTGCTGCGCTCCCGCCAGGTCGGCGTGGGCCGCATCGGCGTCGGTGCTGAGCGCGATCAGCTGGTCGAGCGCCTCGTCGGGGATCTCGACGCCGGGGAAGCGGGCGAACTGCCCCATCGGCATGGACTCGACCATCCTCAGCATGTTGCCGTTGGACTCGGCGGCGGCGAGCTGCTCCGCCGAAGCCCCCGCCATCATCGCCTGCATCAGCGCGGGACCGACCACGGGATGGCCGAACCAGTCGCCGACGGTCGACTCGAGCGACAGCACCTGCGGCGCATCCACATCGCCGTCGAGCTCGATGGTGCGCTCGGCGACGATGTCCGCTGCCGAGGCGCCGAGCTGGACGGCGTAGCCGCCCGGCGCGACCCACCAGCGGGAATTCGGCGTGTCCCAGAACGCGAAGGCGCGGCGGCCGAGCGGCAGCTCGACGGTCGTCGAGGCTCCCGGCTCCAGCGAGACCTTCGCGAACCCGGCCAGTTCACGTACCGGCCGCCGTACGGGCGTATGCGTCGGCGCCGCGTAGAGCTGGACCACGTGGGCTCCGGCGACCGGGCCGGTGTTCGTGACCGTGACGCGCGCTACGGCGGAGTCGGCGCCGGTGACCTCCACCTCGAGCCCGGACGTGAACGTCGTGTAGCTCAGGCCGTGCCCGAACAGGTAGCGCACCTCCCGGCCCACGGCGGTGTAGTACCGATAGCCCACGAACACGCCCTCGCTGTAGCGGACCACCTCGTTCTCTCCCGGGAACGAGAGGTACGACGGGGTGTCCGCAAGCCGCAGCGGGATCGTCTCCGCCAGCCGGCCGGAGGGATTGATCTCGCCCGTGAGCACGCTCGCGAGCGCGGAGCCGACGGCCTGGCCGAGCGCCCATCCTTCGACGATCGCGTCGACACTGTCGTGCCACGGTTCGAGCGAGACGACACCGCCGTTCGAGAGCACGACGACCGTGCGGGCCGCGACGGCCGCGACGGCCGTGATGAGGTGCACGTGCGACTCGGGCAGGTCGATGTGCGTGCGGTCGAACCCTTCCGACTGGTCCTCCTCGTACAGGCCGGCGAAGACCACGGCGACGTCCGCGTTGCGGGCCGCCTCCACCGCCTCTCCTCGTAGACGCTCATCCGCTTCCGCGTTCTTACGGTCGTAGCCCGCGGCGAAGACGACATCGTGCCCGAGCCGCTCGCGCAGCTCTTCCAGCGGTATGTCGAGCCGGGTCGGGTTCACGTGCGAACTGCCGCCGCCCTGGAACTGGGGCTCCACCGCCAGCTGCCCGAGGACGGCGACGTGCTGCCCCCGCCGGAGCGGCAGTGTCGCGTTCTCGTTGCGCAGCAGTACCACCGCCTCGCCCGCCGCCCGGCGGGCCAGGTCGTGGTGGGCGTCCGCGTCGATGGCGCGGCCGCCGCCGTCGTCCCCGGCCGCGGCAGCAGTGCGCTCGGCGAGTCGCGCCAGCCGGGCGACGCTGCGCTCGACGACGGAACGGTCGAGGCGTCCGTCGCGGACGGCGGCCAGGATCGCCTCGGTGCCCTCGTCGCCGGTCCCGGGCATCTCCAGGTCGAGGCCGGCCTTCAGCGCCTGAACCCGGTCCTTGATCGCGCCCCAGTCGGAGACGACCAGCCCCTCGAAGCCCCACTCGTCGCGCAGCAGCTCGGTCAGCAGCCACTCGTTCTCTGAAGCGAACGCCCCGTTGATCGCGTTGTACGCGCTCATCACCGTCGCCGGCTGCGCCTCCGTCACGACCTGCTCGAAGGCGGGCAGGTAGATCTCGCGCAGCGCGCGGTCGTCGACCTGGGCGTCCACGCGCATCCGGTCCGTCTCCTGGTTGTTGACGGCGAAGTGCTTGAGGGATGCGCCGACGCCCGTGCTCTGGAGGCCGTGGACGTACTCGGTGGCGAGGGCTCCCGTGAGGCGCGGGTCCTCCGAGAGGTACTCGAAGGTGCGGCCGCCGAGCGGCGACCGCTTGATGTTGATCGCCGGGCCGAGCAGCACGTCGACGCCGAGGGCGCGCGCTTCGCGGCCCAGCGCCGCACCGACCTCGCGCACGAGAGCGGGGTTCCAGGTGGAGCCCAGGCCGACTCCGGGCGGGAAGCAAGTCGAAGGGATGCTCTGGTTGAAGCCGAGGTTGTCCGCGGTTCCGGCCTGGCGGCGGACTCCGTGCGGGCCGTCGACGAGCACCAGGGATCGGATGCCGTCGCCCTCCCTCGTGGACCAGAAGTCGCGTCCCGTGAGGAGGGCCGCCTCACGGGCGAGTGTGTCGTCGTCCGCGGTCGGCTCGGGCGAGGAGAGCACGTCGGCCGGGATCGGCTCGCCCGCGCTGACGGCCGCGAAGCCGCGCTCCAGGTCGGCGAGCACGGCATCCGGGCCGGGGAGCATCCCCGCGATCTGGCAGGGCGTGGTCGCCTTCCTGCCCGCGGAGTCCCGACTCCATGTGCTCGGCGGCCTCCGGGATGTGCTTGGTGATGACCCCGGTGAGAACGGCCATCGCCTCCGCGCTCTCGATGAGGGTTCCCAGCGGGGTGTCGACGGTGACCGTCAGCTGCGTGTCCTGGTCGGACTCGAACGGCTCGGCGAACTCGTGCTCGCCGTGGCCGACGACATGGTGTGCTCCGAGGGCAGCACGACATCCGCGGTCACGCCGACCGGCACGCGGACGGCCAGTCGCAGGTTGCCCTCCTCCAGCACCCAGCCGCTCTCCGCCGTGCCGTAGGGCGTGTCGAGCCGGGCGGATGCGGAGGTCAGTCCGCGCCGGGGCGGCTGAGGCGCGACGGCGATGCGCCGGTAGCCCGGGGCCGCCGGGGCCAGGCCGGCGACCACGCGGTGCAGCCAGTCTCCGATCGCGCCGAACGCGTAGTGGTTGAACGACGTCATACCGGAGGGTTCACCGTGCCGTCGGGGAGCAGCGAGTCCCACCGCTCCCAGATCGTGGTGGCGCCCTGGTCGACGGTGTAGAGCCAGGAGGGCGCCTTCGTCTGGAACAGGAGCTTGTAGGCGGTGTCGAGGTGTCCGTTGGCCGACAGCGCGTCGCAGATCAGCGGGGTGCCGATGAAGCCGGTCGCGATCGTGAACCCGCTCGAGCGCACGATCTCGGCCAGGCGATCGGCGGCGCGGGCCCGGGCGACCGCGCCCCCGACGAGGTCGAACTGCAGCGCGAGCGCGTACGCGGTGGCGGAGTCCGACAGGAGCCGGCCGGACTCGGAGACGTACTCGCGGCGGAAGGCGGTGGCGACCTCGTCGGCCAGTGCCCGGAACCGCTCCTCCTCGGGCCGCCCGAGAAGAGCCGCCGCGTCGGCGACGATCCGCGTCGAGCGCGCGAAATACGCGGTCGCGACGATCTCGGGATAGGTGGCGGACGCCTCCGGGCGCCCGACCGGGGCGGAGGGGTCGAGCCAGTCGCCGAACTGGAAGCCGGCCGACCAGATCCTGTCGGGGCCGGCGGCTGCCTCCACCTCGGCGACCCACCGGGCCATCGAGTCGAACTGGCGGCCGAGCACCTCGAGGTCGCCGCTCGCCTGGTACATCGTCCACGGCACCACGGTGGCCGCGTCGGCCCAGCCGGCCATCGGACCGGTGTAGCCGGTCGTGATCGCGGGGACCACCATCGGCGTGCCGCTGTACCGCTGCTGCTCCGCGGCCAGGTCCTTCAGCCAGGACGTCAGGAAGCCGCTGGTGTCGAACAGGTACTCGGCCGTCGGGGCGAAGACCTGGAGGTCACCGGTCCAGCCGAGTCGCTCATCCCGTTGCGGGCAGTCCGTGGGGACGTCGACGAAGTTGCCGCGCATCCCCCACACGATGTTCTGGTGCAGCCGGTCGACCTTGGGGTCCGACGCGGCGAACCATCCCGTCCGATCCAGGTCGGAGTGCAGCACCTCGGCCACGACCGCCGACGGGTGGAACTCGCCGGGCCATCCGGTCACCTCGGCGTAGCGGAAGCCGTGGAAGGTGAACCGCGGGGCCCACTCCTCGGTGCCGCTCCCGCGGAGCACGTAGGTGTCGGTGGCCTCGGCGCCGCGCAGCGCTCGGTGGCGAGCTCCCCTGTTCTCGAGCACCTCGGCGTGCCGGAGGACGACCGTGTCGCCCTCCTCGCCGGAGACGGTGATCCGCAGACGGCCGACGAGGTTCTGACCGAAGTCCAGGATGGTGCGGCCTGACGGCGAGACGATGACGTCTGCCACGGGAACGGTCTGGGTGACCCTCACGGGCGGCCCGTCGGGGGCGACCAGCAGACCGGTGTCGAACTCGGAGACGGTCACCGGGGTCCACCCGTCCGCCGCGCCGCCGTTCGTCGCCCCGCCGAGCGTAGACCAGCCGGGGTCGAGCAGCCGGGCGTCGAAGTGCTCACCGTTGTAGAGGTCGGCGGACACGATGGGCCCGGCGGAGCTCTCCCACGCCGCATCCGTCGCGATCACCCGCCGGTCGCCGTCCTCGAACTCGACCTCCAGCTGGGCGAGCAGCCCCAGTTCGGTGCCGTACCACTCGCGGCGGCCGTCCCAGCCCAGGTAGCCCCGCCACCATCCGTCCGCGAGCCACGCGCCGATCGTGGTCGTACCGCCCTCGACCAGGTCCGTGACGTCGTAGGTCTGGTAGCGCAGGCGGGAATCGTAGGCCGTCCATCCCGGCGCCAGCTCGTCGTCGCCGACGCGCCGGCCGTTGATCTCGAGCTGGTACAGGCCGTGAGCGGTGGCGTACACGCGCGCCCGGCGCACCGGCTTCGCGGGCAGCTCCGTCGTGCGACGAAGCAGTGCCGCGGCTCCCGGAGCCGGGGTCACGAGCTCGGCCGCCCAGTCGGCCGGCTGCAGGAGCCCCGCCTCGACGTCGGACCACTCGGACCACTCGGAGGTCGTGCCGTCCTCACCCGTCACGCGCACGCGAACCCGCACGCGCTCACGCGACGCCAGTTCGGCGAACGGCCACGGCACGAGCACCGATTCGCGGCTGCTCACGTGAACGGATTCGCCGGACGCGGTCTCCACCTCGTAGGAGGCCTGCGCCCAGTCGCTCGGCGCCTCCTCGACGATCCAGCTCAGCCGCGGCGCGGCCTCGCCGATGCCGAGGGCGTCGCGGTGGTGTTCGAAGCGGACGGGGGTGACGGTGACGGTCATGGCAAGCCTTACGGGATCAGCGGACAGAGCGGATGCGGAGGACGACGAGCCCGCCCAGGAGGACGAGGGCCGCCGCGATGACGAAGAGCAGCGTGTAGTTCTTGTGATCCCCGGTCACGCCGATGAGGAGGATCGCCGAGGCGACGAGCGGTGCGACGGCTTGCGGGATCGACGTGGCGAAGCCGGTGATGCCCATGAAACGTCCGGCGTCCGTGTCCTTCTCGGGCAGGACGTCCAGGAGCAGGGCCTGGTCGACGGCGGCGAAGAGGCCGATGCCGAGCGAGACCACGAGGGAGCCCGCGATCAGGACCGGGAGGAGGCGGAGAAGGCCATCGTCACCATGCCGACGGCCATCACGAGGCCGCCGACGACGAGGAACAGCCGGCGACGGCGCAGCCGGTCGGAGAGGAAGCCGCCGCCCAGCGCGCCGGCTGTCGTGGCCAGCACGCCGATGCCGCCGAGGGCCGCGATGACGCCCGCCACCTTGTCGACGCCGACGCCGAGGCGCTCGGCGAAGAAGAAGGCCGTGAACGTCGTGTTCAGCGTCAAGCCGAAGTAGAAGAGGAAGCGCGCGAGCCAGTTCCACGAGAAGTCGGGGAACTGCGCGGGCTTGTAGACGTACTTGCTCAGAAGCCGCCCGAGGGTCAGCTGATCCTTCGGCAGACCGCGGCTGTCGTCTTCGTGCACGAGGGTCACGAAGAGGGTGACCAGCACTACGCCGACCGCGCCCGGCACCAGGAAGAGCAGCAGAGCGTCAGCGGTGAAGAACTGCGCGATGACGACACCGAACACCGGTGCGATCTGCGTCGCGAAGCCGTTGAGGCCTCCGGACCTCGCCGCGCTGCGACTCCGGGAGGCGGTCCGCGGTGGAGATCTGGAGGTTGCTCAGCACCGTGCCCCAGCCCCATTGGGCGATGATCCAGCCGACGCCGAGCAGCAGGACCGAGGGCGCGACGGCCATCCACACGAGGGACACGACTCCGACGACCATGCCGCCGATCATGAACGGCCGGCGACGGCCGATGCGCGTACGCGTCCGGTCGCTCCAGACGCCCATGAACGGCGCGCTCAGCATCACGAATAGAGCGCCCGCGCCGGTGATGTACCCGAGGTACTCGGCGTGGCCCGGCGCGAGCGCCTGGATCCGGATCGCGAGCGAGATGGCGATCGGGGTGATGAAGGCCATGAAGACGCCGAACTGGGCCAGCACCATGAACCAGATGTAGCGGGCGCTGACCTTGGGAAGCTCGGGCGGGATCTGGCTCTGCTCGGCGACCACGTCCGGGTGGACGGTCGGGCTCGGGATCGGCGTCGGCAGCGCTGCGACGACCGGTTCGTCGCTGGTGGGATTCGTCATCGCGGTGACTCCATCGTCAAGGGGAAGGGGCTAGCACGAGCTAGTGCAGCTACTATAGAGGGCACTGGCTAGCACGTGCAAGTAGAAGATAGAGTCAGGGAGTCGAAGGAGTGCGCGTGCCGAATTCAGAAGCGCTGAAGCGGGTCACCGCGGCCGATGTCGCGCGGGCGCTGGGCGTCTCGCGCGCCACCGTCGGCTTCGTGCTCAACAACACGCCCGGCCAGACCATCTCGCCGGCGACCCGTGAACGCGTGCTCACGGAGGCCAAGCGCCTCGGCTACCGGCCCCACACCGCAGCCCGGGCGCTGCGCAGCGGGCAGAGCCGCATCGTGCTGCTCATCCTCCCGGACTGGCCGATGGACTACAGCATGCGGACGCACCTCGACGAAGCATCCCTCGTCCTGGACCGGGCCGGTTACTCGCTCGTCACCATGACCCCGCACCCCGGAGGCCAGGCGCAGCCGCTGTGGGAGACCCTGCGCCCGGACGTCGTCGTCGGCATGGCCCCCTCCCCCGGAAGATGGTCGCCGAGATCCGGGAGAGCGGCGTGCAACACCTGATCGCCGCGGTCCGGGAGGATCACGCGGAAGCCGACGAAGTCGGTCTGCGGTACACCGAAGGCCCCCGGCTGCAGGTCGAGCACCTGCTCGCCGCCGGCCGTACGGCGTTGGCCTTCGCCGGCTCGGCGGATCCGCGGGTCGCCGACCTGGTGCGCAGTCGTCGGACCCTCGCGGATCGCACGCTCGTCGAGCGGACCGGCGCGGGCTTCGCCGCCGACGCGGATATCGACCCCGGCAACGCGGCCGACGTGGTCGCGACCTGGCTGGCGGGCGGAATCGACGGCGTCATCGCCTACAACGACGACATCGCGGCACTGGTCGCCGGCGCCGTCCTCCGCTCCGGGCACTCCGTGCCCGGAGACATAGCCGTGGTCGGCCACGACGACAGCCCCCTCGCTTCCCTCTTCGTCCCCAGCCTCACCAGCGTGCGCATCGACACTGCCGGGCTCGGACGCTACGTCGCAGAACTGGCGCTGAGCGCGGTGACCGACGCATCGCCGCCGGAAGCGGGGCCGGAGACCGAGGCGCAGCTCGTCGTCCGCGAGTCCACCGCAGCGGCTCCCGACTCCTGAAGAACGTGCTGCCAGGGAGTCAGGGCGTCCAGTCGCGTGAGACCTGGTCTTCGAGCTGCTTGAGGTGGTCGCCCAAGGTTCCGCTGACCGGAGGGTAGCCGCCGACGGGGTCGGGGGCGGTGTGATCCGTCGTCGACAGCGTAGCGACGGCGGCGACGATCGCGAGGACGGCCATCAGCGCATCGACGGCCAGCACGAGCGTGAGCGCTCGAGGGCGACGGAAGGCGGGCGCCGGACCCTTCTCCGCGCGAGGCTCGGCGGCGAGCGGCGCGAGCGGGACGGTGGGCGGCGGGGCGTCCCCAGCGGAGGTCGGGAGCAACAGCGTCGGGCCGGTGCCGGTAATCGCCGTGGTCGCGTGTTCCATCCGCGCGGTGGCGACATCCGCCGGGTCCGCGGCTCCGCCGATCCACGCCTCCTGGTCCAGCAGCATCCGGAGCTCGGAGGCGACACTCTGCGCCGTGGGCCGCTGCTCCGGTTCCCGCGCCGTCATCGCAGCGAGGAGCGCACGCCACCGCGGGTCGAGCGTGGCCGGGATCTCCGGATCGCGGGTGAGCCGGGCCGCGGCGGACTCGGCCAGCCTGCCGCCGAATTCCCGGCGCCCGGTCAGGCACTCCAGCAGGACGAGGCCGAGCGAGTACACGTCGCTGCAGCCGCTCAGGGGCCGGCCGAGCGCCTGCTCCGGGCTCAGATAGCTCGCGGTGCCCATCACCGAACCGGTCGCGGTGATCCTCCCGTCGTCGACCAGCCGGGCGATGCCCAGATCGGTGAGCTTGGCGGCGACTCCCGTCGACGGCGACTCCGGCAGCAGGATGTTCGCCGGGGAGATGTCCCGGTGCACCACGCCCTGACCGTGGATGTACGCCAGGGCCTTGGCGATGTCGAGGCCGATGGCAGCGACGATCGGGCCGGGGAGGGCCCGTCCGCGAGACGCGCGCGGGCGTCGCTGCCCTTGACGTACTCCAGCACGAGCACGCCGCGCCCGTCGCCGTCGGGGGTGGCGTCGAACAGGGTGACCAGCGAGGGATGCGACAGGCTGGCGAGCAGACGCACCTCGCCCTCCTGGCGGCGCAGGTCCTCCGCGGAGGCGAGCTCGGGACGGAAGATCTTCAGCGCCACGTCGCGGCCGAGGGCCTGGTCCTGCGCGCGGAACACCTCGGCCATCCCGCCGTGCCCGATCCGCTCCAGGATGCGATACCGGTCGGCGATCAGCCGGCCGGCGCCGTCCGCTGCGGCCGCCGGGATCTCATCGGTGGTCGACATGCTCAGTCGCCTCCCTTCCCGTCGCCCTTCTTGCCGCCGTCGCCGCCCTTGTCGCCCTTCTTGCCGTCGCCTGGTTGCTGCTGCTGTTGTTGCTGTTGCTGCTGAAGCTGCTGGATCTGCTGCTGCAGCTGCGCCTTCTCCGCCGCATCCTGCAACCGGCTCAGGTCGGCCCTGATCGTGGCGATGGATGCGGCGATCGCGTCATGCCGGGCCGTGCTGATGGAACCCTTCTTCAGCGCCGCATCGTTCAGCTGCTCCAGGGCGGCCAGCTTCGTCAGTGCCCCTGCGTAGTCGTTCGCGCGGGCCGTGTTCGCCACATCCAGCACCGCGTGCTGCAACTGACTCGACGTCTGTGGGGAGTACGTCTCGCCGCTGCTGCACCCGGTCAGTCCCAGAGCGAGCAGGAGCGCGGCCGCGACCATGCGGATGGGTCCGGCCATCTCGACACTCCATTTCACTTCAGGGCACGCCGAACGGGCGGCGGTTTGGGGGTCCTTGCCACGGTAACCGCGCTCCACAGCCTTGTCGACCCGGCCCGGCAGGCCGCCGCGGGGTGGCGATGCGCGCCATTACCCCGGCTTCGATTCACCGTCTACCCCGCGGTGGTGATCCCGGAAATGCCGGAAAATACTGAGGTGAACAGACCCGAGACCCCGGTTCCGCTTCTGCTCGGAAGGTACCGCCCGGAGCGGCTGCTCGCGCGCGGCGGCACCTCAATGGTCTTCCGCGCTCGGGATGAGAACCTCGGCCGCGACGTCGCGGTCAAGCTGTTCTCCTCCGGAAGCGAGGACGACGTCGCACGGTTCCGGGCCGAGGTCGGCGTGCTCGCCGGCCTCCGTCACCACGGCGTCGTGTCGATCCTCGACGCGGGCGTCGACGACTCGTCACCCAGGGACCCCCGCCCGTTCCTGGTCATCGAACTGGTCGACGGCAGCACGCTCCGCGCGGTGCTGCACGCCGGGCCACTGACGACCCGGCAGATCGGCGAGATCGCGTTCGAGGTCGCCGAGACGCTCGAATACGTCCACGCGCGCGGCGTCATCCACCGGGACGTGACGCCGACGAACATCATGATCGTCGACTACGGCACCCGGTTCTCACGGCCGCGGGCGAGGCTGACGGACTTCGGCATCGCCATCCACGCGACGCACCCGCAGGAGTTCACCGAGGAGACGTTCGGCACGGCCGCCTACCTGAGCCCCGAGCAGGTGCGCAACGAGCCCCTGACGCCGGCGTCGGACATCTACTCGCTGGGCCTCGTCCTGCTGGAGTGCTTCACGAGGACCGTCGCGTTCCCGGGCACGCCCGTCGGCTCCGCTCTGTCGCGACTGAACCGCGACCCCGCGATGCCGGACGACATCCCCGACCGCTGGGGTGCGCTCATCCAGTGGATGACGCAGGCCGACCCGTCGCGGAGGCCGTCCGCCGCCGACGTCGCGACCGCCGCGCGCGGGGCCCTGCGGGCGGACCGGGAGGCTGCTGTTCCCTCCTAGGCCCAGCCGCGGAGGCCCCCTACGCGCTCAGGCGCGGATAGTTGCCGGTCTCGCCGGAGCGCGTCCGGGTGAGCGGCGCCATGACGACGCGGTTGGGGAGGCGGAGGTCGCCGAGCGAGACGGGAGAGAACAGATCCATCGAGGGGTTGCCTTTCGGTGTGGGGACGTGGACCCCAACGGTCCGCGGGACCCGCGCTATTCCGCCGGGACGCCCGGCCTGTTCGCTGAGCGAGGAGGTTGCGGGTTCGGGGGTCGCCGTCAGTTCCCGACGAAGGACCGCAGTATCGACAGCAGCTTCGGCCTCTCGGCGCCGATCCAGAAGAGGTGGCTCGGCGAGGCGAGTTCCACGAGCTCGGCGTCGTGAATGATGTGAGCGAAGTCGACGGCGTGCGCGAAGGACACGCCGCCGTCGTGTCGCGAGGCTGTAACAAGCGTCGGGCAACGAACGCGCTCCATCACGGCGCGTCGTACGTCGGCGTCTTCGGAATGGCCTTGCCGGAGGTCGTTCGTGAAGCCGAAATCCGAGCGCATGGACCGGAACAGTCCGCGGGCCTCTTCCTTGTCCGCCGCGCTCATCCGACCCCACCACTGACTCACGGGCAGGTTCGAGAGCGGTGACATCATCATGCGCAGTCCCGCATCCCATCGGACCGCACCGCGAATCGCCGCCCACACCAGGCCCTGGAGCAGCACGGAGAACACCACCGGCCCGAAGACGGCTTCAGCCCGGCTGTCGGGATACCTCAGGCTGGACGGCGCGCAGCTGTGCAGAATCAACCGTTGAACCGCCAGGGGCTGACTCGCCGCGACATGCACGGCCTGCAGTCCCCCGAATGACACACCGACCGCGGCAGCGACGGAAGCGATGCCGAGTTGGTCGCACACCTCGGCCACGAGCGGGGTGAACTCGGCAGCGGTAAGGCGACCGACACGTGTGCGGCCATACCCCGGGCGCGAGAATGAGAGCACCTCATGCCCCAGGTCGGCATACAGGCTCCAACCGCAATCCGTCGCCGCGCGGCAATGTCCTCCGGGAAAGAACAGCACCGGAGGCTTCTCGCCCGGCACGTGCACGGTCTCGACGACTCCACCGGTCGTCCTGATGAGTTGCGGCCCTGCCATTTGCCCTAGTGTTGCGCCATGCGGCAGCGCCCGGCACTCCGCCGGTCCGCGCAGCGGCGCGCGCACCGCTACATCCCGATGCCGCGCGAGCGGATGGCGCGCGACGGGTGCATCTGGGCGGTATTCCAGCCGTAAGAATCAGCTGGCAGGGGCGCCGGTGCTGTCCCGCACCTTGAGCTGCGGCTGGATGAGCGGGATGGTGGCGGGTGTCTCGCCCCGCAGGGCGCCGAGCACGCTCTCCACCGCCCGACGTCCGACTTCGGTGAAATCCAGCCGGACGGTCGTCAGCGCGGGCTGGAAGTAGGCAGACTCGTCGCGGTCGTCGAAACCGACCACGCTCACGTCCTCGGGCACGCTGATGCCGCGGTCGTGAAGCGCCTTGATGACGCCGAGCGCCATCACGTCGTTGATGGCCAGCACGGCGGTGATGGATCGGTCCGCGGCGATCTCGAGGCCGGCCCGGTAGCCCGACTCCGGCGACCAGTCGTCGGATGCGAACACGGCCGGGACGGATCGGCCGGCGAGGGCGAGCTCCGTCTGCCACCCGCGTTGACGCGCCTCGGAGGCCATCCATCCCGCCGGGCCCCCGACGAAGTGGACGGTCTCATGACCGAGGTCGAGCAGGTGCCGGGTCGCCAGCTGCGCGCCCAGGGTCTCGTCGATCGAGATCGTGGCGGGGCCGGCGGGTGAACCCTGTTCGAAACGCACCACGGGCACGTCGGCGTCGAGCCGCTGGAGCACTTCCGTCGCCGCCGTCATCGGCGCGAGGACCACGATGGCGTCCACGCCGCCGTCGACCAGGGAGTCGAGACCCGCCCGGATGCTGGCCTGGTCGACCTCCGCGACGCTGACGAGGCTCGTGGAGTACCCGTTCCGCCGGGCCTCCTCGGCGATGCCGAACAGCGCGAGCGCGGGGCCGTGCACGGAGAGGGCGTAGCTGAGCACGCCCAGATTCATCGAGCGGCTCGTGGCGAGCGCCCGCGCCGCTGAGTTGCGGCGGTAGCGCAGCTGCGACATGGCCGCCTCGACCCGGTCCCGGATCTCGGGAGAGACGTTGCTGTGACCGTTGACCACGCGCGAGACCGTCTGCTGCGAGACCCCGGCGAGGCGGGCAACATCGACCATGCGCGCCGCGCGCGGCGCACCGGTTCTCGTCTCCGTCATCCCCCAATTATGGCCGGGACCGGCAGGGCGCTGGTCAGCGTCCGGCCGGTCCCGTGATCGGCCGGCGGCTCAGCGGTTGCCGTAGCGCAGCACCGCGGGGTGCTGCTCGTACGGCCACTCGGCCTCCGGGATCATGTACTCCAGCGTCGTGTAGCTGCCGTCCATCGTTGCGGCCAGAGACGGGGGCCCGGGGAACCCGATGACGCGCCAGCCGACGCGGTTGTCGTTCCCGCCGTAGACCGGGTCGCCGTAGAACCCCTGGCGGGTGTTCAGCACCAGGAGCGGGAAGAACTCGAGGAAGTCCTCGTTGACCGGCTGGTTGCCCGCCGGCGCTCCCCGCTGCCCTGGCCGTCCGACTCGGCGAACACGAACTTCGCCGGCTTCTCCTTCCGGGAGATGGCCTCCAGGACGGTGTCCTGCTGATCGTCGTCCAGGTCGACGAAGTCGGCGCCGAACTTGTCGGCGGCGATCCCGTCCAGCTCCACGATCCCCTCGCGGTAGAACTTCTGGCGGCTCTCGATGCGCTCCTGCCAAGCCTTCTCCTCGAGCGCCTCCATGCGGAGGAAGCCCTTTCCGTCAGCCGCGGGGAAGACGAACTGCGTCCCCGCCAGCATCCGGTCGATGAACCGGACCACTCCCGCCTCGCGGGCTCCCGGGTGGTGGTCCGTCGGAATGATGCGCGCAGTGGCGGCCTCGACAGTCGCCCACTCGTGCTCCGTGAAGAACAGCGGCCCATCCGTGTCTCGCGTCGAGATCGGAACGGTGACCCATTCTGCCTGTCCCATTGTCTTCGTCGTCTCCTTAGAGGTCGCGTGGATGTCAGTCGGTCCAGCCGTGGCGGTCCACGGCGATGATCCGGTCGGCGCAACGCCAGGCGTTCGCCATGATGGTGAGCGCCGGGTTGATGCCGGTCGCCGTCGGGAAGAAGCTGGCGTCGAACACGTAGAGGTTCGGCACCTCGTGCGAGCGGCACCACTTGTCGACGACCGAGGTCGCCGGGTCGTTGCCCATGCGGGCCGTGCCGAGCTCGTGCGACGTGTTGCCGGTGATCCGCTCCATGTTGACCGGGACGACCTTGGATGCGCCGGCCGCCTCGAGGATCTCGCCGTTCTTCTTCACCTGCCACTTCTCCTGCGCGAAGTCGTTGGCGTGCGGGGTGTGGGTGATGCGGGCGACGGGGAGGCCCCAGGCGTCCTTCACGGTCGGGTCCAGATCCACACGGTTGGACTCGACGGGGAGGTCGTGGAGCAGGATGCCGATCTTCATGCTGTAGTTGAAGAGGTCGCGGTCGGCGTCCTTGGCGGCCTGGCCCCAGGTCGGGCGGCCGGGGAAGCTCCAGTTGACCGGGTGTCCCAGCATCGACGGGAAGATCAGCGAGCCGAGGATGTGCCCCCGCGACTCGTCCGTCTCGTAGAAGTCGAACGAGCACAGGTTCATGTAATGGCCCGACCAGCCGTACAGCGGGTCGTGCAGCTCCTTGTCGAAGAGCCCGACCGAGAACGAGTACTGGTGGAAGGTGGCGTTCTTGCCGACCTGACCGCTGCCGTTGCCCAGACCGTCCGGGAACAGCGCGGACTTCGACATCAGCAGCAGACGCGGGGTCTCGATGCCACCGCCGCAGACGATGACGGCCTTCGCATTCTGCACGAATTCGTTGCCGTTCTCGTCCTGGTAGCGCACACCGGTCGCCTTGCCGGTCCCGTCTACGAGGATCTCGCTGACGTAGCAGTCGGACCGCAGGTCGTAGAGCCCGGTGTTGATGGCGTCCGGGATGAAGCTGATCAGTGTCGAGGACTTGCCGTTGCCCGGGTCCGGGTACTGCTGCCAGAACCCGTTCTCGCTGAACGGCTTGCGGCCGCGGTACGGCTCGGTCACCATGCCTTGCGGCATCGGGAACGTGCTGTGGCCCATCTTGTTCATCGCGGTCGCGAACTTGCGGCCGATCTGGCTGAGTGGCGCAGGCTTGGTCGGGTAGTCGCGGCTGCGGCGGCCCTCCCAGCGGTTGGCGCCCCCGAGCCCGGAGGTGCCGAACTCCCACTCCACTCGCGTGTAGTACGGCTCGAGGTCGTCGTACGTGATCGGCCAGTCGACCAAGCTCGCGCCCTCGACGTCGCCGTGGATCGAACGGAGACGGAAGTCGTTCTCCGTCATCCGGGGAACCATGCCGCCCCAGTGCGTGGTGCCGCCGCCGACGACCTGCGGCGTCGCCGAGAAGTTCGTGATGACGGCTTCCTCGCTGTCGTTCTGGCGGTAGGTACGGGGCTTGAGCTTGGGGTCCTGCCAGATGAAGTTGCGGTTCAGGAACTTGAGCTCGTCACCGGAGGCGTGCTCGGGCTTCAGCCACGGGCCGCGCTCCAGGCCGACGACGCGGAGGCCCGCCTCGGTCAGCACTTTGGCGGCGGTCGCCCCGCCGGCGCCGGCGCCGGCGATCACGACGTCGACCGGCTCGGGGTTCTTGAGGGTGGTCATTGTCTGTCCTTCCTTGTGACGTTCTGTTGGGGGATGCGTCGCCTAGGCGAGCACCCCGGCGCGGCCCAGGCGCGCGATCGGGAGCAGCTCGTCCCACAGCGCCTCGGGGATGTCGAACTCGGCGAGCTCCACCGTCTGAGCGACCCGCTTGGGCTCGGACATGCCGACGATCGTGGAGGTGACGCGCGGATCGCGCAGCGAGAACTGCAGCGCCGCGGCCGCGAGCGGGACGCCGTGCTCGACGCACAGCGCCTCCATCCGGCGCACGCGCTCCAGCACGTCGTCCGCGACGGGGCCGTAGCAGTAGGTGGGGACCGCATCCGGGCCCTTCACGAGCATCCCACCGCCGAAGGGCGCTGCGTTCACGAAGGCGACCCCGCGGGCCTGCGCGTCGTCGAGGAGCGGCTCCGCGGACTGGTCGACCAGGGTGAACCGGTTGTGGCTGATCACGGCGTCGAACGCCTCGGTGGCGAGGTACTGCAGCTCGAGGTCGATCGGGCCGCCCGCGACGCCGAGGTGGCCGATCACACCCTGGTCGCGCAGGTCGATCAGCGCCTCGAGCGGGCCGCCGGGGGCGACGCCCTCCTCGAAGCTGATCTTCTCGGGGTCGTGGAGGTAGACGAGCGGGAGGTGATCGAGGCCGAGGCGCTCGAGGCTCTCCTCTACGGAGCGACGCACCCGGTCGCCCGAGAAGTCGGTGGTGCCCGGGATCGGGTCCACCTTGGTGGCTACCAGGTAGCCCTCCGGAACCCCGCCGTTCTCGCGGATGGCCTGCCCGATGCGCTTCTCGCTGTCGCCGCCTCCGTACTCGTTGGAGGTGTCGATGAAGGTGAACGGGCCCTCGAAGACGCGCCGGATGGTCGCGACCGCGGTCTCGGTGTCCACTTCATAGCCGTACTGCGCGGGGAAGCTGCCGAGGGCGCTGGTCCCGACGCAGACGTCGGAGACGGTCAGCCCGGTGCGCCCGAGTTGTTTGGTAGTCATTGCGCTTTCGCTTTCTTTCAGCTGTTCGGTTGTCTTACGGGGTTCGTGAGGGTGGCGCCGTGCTCTGCCGCACGATGAGCGTCGGACTCACCCGCGGCAGAGGGTCGGCCTCGCCGCCGCGCATCAGGTGCAGGATGCGGTCGACCGCCAGGCGCCCGACCTCTTCGAAGTCGAGGCGGACCGTGGTGAGGGCCGGCCGGTAGTACGGCGCCTCGGGGACGTCATCGAAGCCGACGACGCTGACGTCCTCCGGCACCCGGAGGCCCGCGTCGGCGAGCGCCTTGACCATGCCGAGGGCCATCTGGTCGTTGGCGACGAACACCGCCGTGATGGTCGGGTTGCCCGCGATCTCGCATCCGGCGTGGTATCCCGAGCGGGTGGACCAGTCGCCGACGAACGCTCGGTTGGTCACCCGACCCGCCGATGCGAGGGTTCTGGCCCAGCCTCGGATCCGAGCGTCGCTGCCCAGCCAGCCGCTGGGACCGGCGACCTGCCAGACCGTTTCGTGTCCCAATTCCAGCAGGTGCCGAGTCGCGAGCTCGGCCCCGGCGACCTCGTCGGTCGCGACGCTCCGCGTGCCCTCCGCCGCCCCCGGCTCGAACACGACCAGCGGAACGCCGGCGTCCAGTCCGGTGATGGCTTCGAGGGCCGCCTGCACCGGGGCCAGGACGACGATCCCGTCGACCGAGTCCTCGACCAGATGTTCGAGGGCCGCTTTCATCCCTGCGCGGTCCACGTCGCCCAGGGTGACGAGGTTGGTGGCGTAGCCCGCCTTCCTCGCCTCGTCCGCGATCCCGCTGAGGGCGACGGACGGACCGTACTGGGCGAGGCCGAAGCTGACGATCCCGATGTTCATGGTCCGGCCGTTGGCCAGGGCCCGTGCGGCGGGATTGCGGCGATAGCGCAGCTGCTGGATGGCGGTCTCCACCCGGTCCCGGACGTCCGGTGCCACATTCGGGCTTCCGTTGACGACGCGGGAGACGGTCTGCTGGGAGACCCCCGCCAGCCGTGCGACATCGATCATCCTGGCACCGCGAGTCGTCGTCTGCTTGTCGTTCCTCGATGGTGCCGACACGGTCTCAGCTCGCTGCCCGGGCGGTCCGGCGCCCGAAGTGCGATCGGAAGAAGCCGGAGATCCGCTGCACGCCTCCCGCGCTGGAGAGGAAGACGGCGATGACGATCACGGCGCCCTTGATGACCAGCTGCGGCTCCGACGAGATGCCGACCAGATTCATGACGTTGATGATCGTGGCGAGCACGAACACACCGATGACCGCGCTGATCGGGTCGCCCTTGCCGCCCATGAGGCGAGGCGCCGCCGACCACGACCGCCGCGATCGCATCCAGCTCGTAGCCGACGCCGATGAGCGAGCTGCCCTGCCGCAGCTGGGCGGCCGCGATCAGGCCGGCGAGGCCCGCCAGGAGGCCCGACATCGTGTACGTGATGATGAGGTTGCGGGCGACGGGGAGGCCCGAGAGGCGCGCGGCCTCCGGGTTGCCGCCGATCGCGTACAGCGAGCGGCCGAAGGTCGTGAACTTCGCCACGAGCGCCGCGAGGATCATCACGATGAGGAAGATCATGACCGGGTTCTGCAGGCCGAGGCTGGTGCCGCGGGCGAACAGGTCGATGAAGGTCTGATCGGTGATCTGGATGAGGCTCGTCGACTGGATGATGTAGCTGAAGCCCTTGACCGCGCTCATCATCGCGAGAGTCGCGATGAACGGGGGATCCGCAACCAGACCACCAGGAGCCCGTTGATCAGTCCGGCGACCCCGCAGCAGAACAGCGTGAACGCGACGGAGAGCCCGGTCGCCATGCCCGCCTGCAGGGTGAGGGCGACGATGACGGTCGACATCGCCAGGATGGAGCCCACCGACAGGTCGATGCCTCCCGTCAGGATGACGAAGAACTGACCGACCGCCAGCACCGCCACGATGGATGCCGCCGCGATCACGTTCTCCGCGTTCCGCAGCGTCAGGAAGTCGCCCGAGACGTAGTAGCCGATCACGATGATCACGACGAGCACGAGCAGCAGGTAGCTCTTGGGAAGCAGGCGCTTGGCCACGCCACCCCACGTGGATCGCGTGGGCGCGGCCGGGGAGGTCCCGGCGGACTGCGCCGGCTCTTGGAGGGTCTTGTTCGACATTGTCTTTCCCGTCGTTGGGTTCTGTCAGAGGTGTTCTGGGGTGAGGACGGCTCAGGCCAGCAGCTGGAGGATCCGCTGCCCCTGGGGGTCGATCTCGTCGTGGTCGAACTCGGCGACGACGCGGCCGCGCGCCATCACCAGCACGCGGTCGCACATCATCGCCTCGGAGATCTCGGAGCTCGCGATGACCACGGTCCCGCCCGACCGGGCGAAGTCGCGGATCAGCTCGTACATGTCCTCCTTGGCTCCGACGTCGACCCCGCGGGTCGGCTCGTCGCAGATGAGGAGGCGCGACGAGCGCACCAGCCAGCGGGCGAGGATGCCCTTCTGCTGCGTCCCGCCGGCTGAGCGTCTTCATCGGCTGGTTGACGCTGGAGACCTTCATGCCGAGCCGGGTCACCATGTCCTGGGCCGCGCGCTTCTCGCGCTTGCCGTCGATCACCGAGAGCCGGCTGAACATCGGCATGCTCGCCAGGGTGATGTTGCCGGCGACGCCCATCTCCGGGATGAAGCCCTGCGCCTTCCTGTCCTGCGGGAGGAGGCCGATGCCGCGGCGGATGGCATCGCGGGGTGAGGCGAAGTCGACCTTCTTGTCGTCCATCCGCAGCTCGCCGTCGGTCTTCCGGCGGGCGCCGGCCAGCAGGCTGGCCAGCTCGGACTGGCCGGAGCCGATGAGGCCGGCGATGCCGAGCACCTCACCCTGGTAGAGGTCGAAGTCGATGTCGGCGACCCGGTCGTCCTCGCCCAGCCCGCGGGCCGAGAGGAGGACGGTGTCGGTGCGCCCGGCTCCGAGGCGGGGGCTGCGCTCGCCGCGCAGGGCCGCATCCGCGATCGAGCCCTCGAGGCTCTTGCCGACCATCGCCGTCACCACGTCGGCCGGCTTCGACTCGGCGGTGCTCAGGTTGGCCGCGGTGACGCCGTCGCGCAGGACGGTGACCGCATCGCACAGGCTGTACAACTCGTCCATGCGGTGCGAGATGTAGAGGAGCGTGACGCCCTCGGCCGCCAGGCGGCGCAGCACGGTGAACAGCCGCTCCACGTCCGGGAGGGGGAGCGTGGAGGTGGGCTCGTCGAGCAGCAGCACGCGCGCATCCTTGTGGAGGGCCTTGGCCAGCTCGACCGCCTGCTGCTCCGCCACCGAGAAACTGGAGACCGGCTGCCGCACGTCGAGGTCGAATCCGACCCGCGCGAGGGCATCTCGCGCTTGGGCCTGCATGGCGTTCCAGTCGACGACGGCGCCCTTGGTGGGGAGCGTGCCGAGGAAGATGTTCTCCGCCACCGACAGCGACGGCACGAGGCTCAGCTCCTGGTAGATGGTGTGGATGCCGGCGGCCTGCGCATCCGTCGGTTCCTTGAACCGCATGACCTCGCCGCCCAGGCGGATGGTACCGCCGTCCGGGGTCTCGGCGCCGGAGAGGATCTTGACGAGCGTCGACTTGCCGGCGCCGTTCTGTCCGGCGAGCGCGTGGATGCTCCCGCGCTTGACCGAGAAGCTGACCCCCTTGAGCGCCTGGACGCCCAGGTAGCCCTTGGTGATGCCCTCGAGCTGAAGCTCGTCCATGTTTCTCTGCACTTCCTCGTGACGTGTGCGGTGGAGCCGGCCGCTGCGCCCGAACCGATGACATCGGGCGCAGCGGCGGCTGCTGATAGCGCGAGAGCGCCTAGTCGTTCGCCCGGACGTAGGTGTCGCTGGGCTTGTAGTAGTCCTTGGCGTTCTCCGGCGTGACGACGGTGGTCTTGATGAAGACCTCCTTCTTCGGGCACGCCTTTGTGTCGCCGTTGTAGGCGGCGACGGCCATCTTCACGGCCTCGACGCCCTGATCCCAGGGCTGGTTGGAGGCGGTCGCCTGCATCGGACCGGTCGGGTTGTCGACCATCTCCTTGACCACGTTCATGCCGCCGTCGTAGCCGGCGACGATGACGCCGTCGCCCCAGATGCCCGCCTGCTGGAGGCCCTGTTCGATGCCGCCCTGCATGACGTCGCTCATGCTGTAGACGATCTTGAGGTCCGGGTTCGCCGTCGCGACGTCGCGGATGGGAGCGAGGGCCTTGTCGGGCTTCCACTCGCCGTACTTCGTCTCGAGCTTCTTCGTGGAGACGCCGGGGTGGTCCTTCATGACCTTCTCCCAGCCCTTCATGAAGCCGTTGAAGCGGAGGTCGCTGAGGACGTCCCCGGGGAACCCGCCGATGCCGACGATCTTCATCTCGCCCGTCTCGCCGAACTTGGCGAGGGCGCTTCTTGGCCGCCACCTCGCCCGCGAGGGACCCCGTGTAGCCCTGGTCCTCGGCGACGTAGCAGTACATGTCCTGCACGAGCGACTTGTCGAGGTTGGAGTTGACGGTGACGAGGGGGACGCCGGCGTTCTGCAGGGCGGCGACCGAGGCGCCCACGCCGATCGGGTCGTTGGGGTTCATGATCACGACGTCGACGTTCTTCGTGATGAGGGTCTGGACGTCGGCGTTCTGGCGCACGGTGTCGCCGTTGGCGTCGAGCAGCTGGATCTTCGCGCCGAGCTTCTTGGCCTCGGCCTGGCCGCCCTCGACGAGGGTCTTCCACCAGTCGCTTCCGCTGATGCCGCGCTGGCTCCAGCCGATGACGAGGCCCTTGCCCGTCTTCTTGTCGTCTGCCGAGGCGGCGCCGTCGGTTCCGCCGCGCGCGCATCCCGTGAAGAGGACGGCGGTGACCGCCGCGATGCCGGCGACTTTGAGCATGGTTCGGGAACGGGTGCTGATCATGTTTCCACTTCCTTGTGAGGTGATCGGTGCAGGGTGTTGCTTCGGGGTGGGGCGGGTGGTGCCGTGGTGCGAGTGATGCCTGTGGTGCGGGATGGAGCGGATGGCGGCGGCGCCCCGATGGGGAGGACGTGATGTCCGCGGGACGCCGCCGCCGAATGCTCAGTCGAGCGGGGTGAACACCCCGCGCTCCTCGAGCAGCTTGATGTTGCGGGCGCGGGTCGCGCGCTCCCGGGCCAGCCAGTCCTCCCCGGGAGGGGCGTCGAGGTACTGGTTCTTCGGGTAGATGGGCTTCTCGTAGATGGCCGCGTACTGCTCCGTGCGCATGTCCTTGAAGCCGTTGAAGACGCCGTTCGCCTGACGGTCGCGACGCAGCGCGTCGATGTCGATCGTCGTGCTGACGAAGGTGTCGCCCGCCGTGACGCCGGGGGTCTCGGTGATGATCTTGCCGCGCTGGTTGACGATCATCGAACGGCCGCCGAAGAGGTCGTTGATGACGCCGTCCGGGCCGAGCTCCGGACCGAGGTTCGGGGCGACGACGATCGCGTTGTTGAACAGGGCGTGCGCCTTGTTCTGGACCTCCCACATGCCCTGCGAGGTCTGCGGCTCGATGAGCGTGGCGCGGATGATGATCTCGGCGCCATTCATGGCGAGGCCGCGCGCGATCTCCGGGTAGGCGCCTTCGTGGCAGATGACGTAGCCGATGTTGCCGATGTCCGGGGTCTTGGCGACCGGGTAGATCGCGTCCAGGACGTTCCCGTTGCCCTTCTTGACGATCCACTCGTCCCACAGGTCGTGGGGGTTCGTGGTGCCCAGGGTGCCACCTTCGAATCCGTCCGAGGTGGCCTTCGCGCGACGGTAGATGACCTCGCCCTGCGGGTTGATCATGAACGCGCAGTTGAAGTACCGGTCCGGGAAGTCGTCGTCCGCGACCAGGTAAAGCTCGCCGGCGATGTAGGTGTTCAGCTCACGAGCGGCCTTGCCGAGCTCGTCGGTCTCGGGACCGGGGATGGTGCGGGCGAACTTCTTCTCATATTCGCGATCACCGGCGTGGAAGGCCATGTGCATCCCCTGGATCGCCATCTCGGGGATGACCACCAGCTTGACCGGGTAGCCCTCGGTCGATGCGACGCCGACCGCCGTCTTCATGAACTGGATGATGCGCCTGGTGTTCGTCAGCGCGTCTTCCGGCTCCACGATCGGGATCTGCAGCGGCGACAGCGCTACGACTGTGTACGGCTCAGTCACGTCCAACTCCTTCGTTGTTTGGGTTCGTGTTGGCCATGTTAGCGCACTATCAGAATCTGTCAAACGAAAGTTTTTGGCCTGTAAACCCGGGGATAGTGCACATCGTGGCGACGAGTGAGCGCACTCTTACCTAGAGTCAGCCGTGGTGCAGTTCGCGCCGGGTCGCCAGGGTCGCGCGTGGATGCGGCACGACGTCCTCCAGTCCGAGTTCGACCAGCGCGAGCCGGGCACGCAGCACCGTCGAGCGGGGAAGACCCGTCGCCTCGGCGAGCTGATCGGTACTCAGAGACGAGATCCCTCCGGCCGATGACCGGCTCACCTCCACACGCGCGCACGCGGCGAACCGCGTCGGGGTATATCTCATCTCGCTCCGAGTCCACGCTAAGCGGGAGCGGACGGCGGGGATATCCGGTCAGCGAGCACGGCTGTCCGATGTGCGCGCGGTGGACGCGCTGCAGCGGTCGAGGATTGTCAACCCGGTCCCATCGGAAAAGTTCCGCCTACGTTGCGTGCGGTAGAGGAGCGACGCCCCGAGCGGGATCAGCGAGCGCCGCCCCCGTCCTATCGATTCGACGGAGGGAAGAACAATGAGAGCAGTGGTGTACGACGGGCCGCGTCAGGTCAGCGTCCAGGATGTCCCGGATGCGCGCATCGAGCGGCCCACGGACGTGCTGGTCCAGATCACCTCGACCAACATCTGTGGATCGGATCTGCACATGTACGAGGGCCGCACAGACTTCGAGACCGGACGCTGGTTCGGTCACGAGAACCTGGGCCGCGTGGTGGAGGTCGGTGACGGCGTCGACAAGGTTCAGGTGGGCGAGTACGTCGTCCTGCCGTTCAACGTGGCGTGCGGCCACTGCAAGAACTGCGAGCGCGGACTCACGAACTACTGTCTGACCGCACAGCCCAAGGACGAGTGGGCCGGCGCTGCGTACGGGTTCGCCGACATGGGCCCCTGGGCCGGCGGACAGGCCGACCTGCTGAGGGTGCCGTGGGGCGACTTCAACTGCCTGCGGCTGGGTGAGGACGCGGCGGAGAAGCAGTCGGACTACGTCATGCTGGCCGACATCTTCCCGACCGGCTATCACGCCACCGAGATGGCCCGGGTGCAGCCCGGCGACCAGACGGTCATCTACGGCGCCGGCCCGGTCGGCTGTATGGCGGCCTACTCCGCCGTCCTCAAGGGGCGAGCAAGGTGATGGTCGTCGACCGCCACCCCGACCGGCTGAAGCTGGTGGAGGAGATCGGCGCCATCCCGATCGACG
This sequence comes from Leifsonia sp. L25, assembly GCF_050632895.1. The sequence goes on from NZ_JBODRZ010000004.1 coordinate 171,756, forward strand.
ACTCGAAGGTGGATCCCGTCGAAGCGGTCAACGAGATGACCATGGGCCTGGGAGCCGACAACGGCTGCGAGTGCGTGGGCTACCAGGCGCACGACGTCGAGGGCAACGAGCACCCGAACATGACGCTCAACCGTCTGGTTCAATCCGTCCGGTTCACCGGGACCATCGGGGTGGTCGGGGTGTACATCCCACAGGACCCGGGGGCGTCGGATGAGCTGGCGAAACAGGGCGAGGTCGTGTTCGACTACGGCCAGTTCTGGTTCCGCGGACAGACGATGGGCAGTGGACAGGCGCCGGTGAAGAAGTACAACCGGCGGCTGCGCGACATGATCGCCGGGGGCAAGGCGAATCCGTCCTGGATCGTCAGCCACGAGCTCTCGCTGGATGAGGCGCCCGACGCGTACGAGCACTTCGACAACCGCGACGACGGCTGGACGAAGGTCATCCTCCACCCGTCCGGGGCGAACGCCTGACAGCAGCGCGGCGGACGGCGGCGTCCTGGGCTACCGGACGCCGCCGTCCACCCCGCCTCCGTCGGGAGCAACCATGGCAGGACGGCTTCTCTCCGCCCGCCGCACGTTGATCTGCGTGGCGATCGGCGTCGTGACGGGAACCGTCGCGGCGCTCGCGGTCGACCCGCGGATCGGCCCACTGGCCGGATGGTGCACGGCCGGCATCATCGACCTCGCCTGGGTTTGGCGCATCTGCTGGCCGAAGGACAGCGCCGGCACCGAGCGTTTGGCGCGCGAGGAGTCCACCACGCACGTCACGGACAACGTGATCGTCGCCGCGTGCCTGGGCAGCATCGCGGCCGTCGTCGTCTCCGTCGTGCAGTCCAGCAACCGGAGTACGGACCTGGCCTCGGTCGTCCTGGTGCTCCTGGGCATGATCGGCACGATCGTGGCCTGGGCCCTGGTGAACACGGTCTACGCGTTCAAGTACGCACGCATGTACTACGTGGACCATCACGGGAACGGCTTCGACTTCAACCAGGAGTCCCCGCCCACCTACAGCGACTTCGCCTACCTCGCGTTCACCATCGGCATGTCCTACGGCGTCTCGGAGGTGGAACCGAACGCGATCGGCACGCGCCGCAAGGCACTCATGCACGCTCTCCTGTCGTACTTCTTCGGGACGGTGCTGATCGCCGTGGCGATCAACCTGGTGACGAGCCTCGGCGGCCAGGGCTGACGCTCGCCGAGCCTCACCGCGGTGCGGTGAACAGCCACGCGGCGAGCGCGCGCACCTGGTGCACCAGCCATGCCGAGGGCGGAGGCTTCGTGACCGGCGGGGGCACGGGGCCAGCGGCCGGTCCCGGGAGGAATTCGACGAAACCGCACCGCGGGCAATCCGACAGATGCTGATGGACGGCGAGACCGACTCCGTAGTACGGATTGCGAGTAACGCGCATGCGGCCTCCGCAGTGAGGGCACCAACGTGGGCGCGTCAGCTGAGTCGGCTCGATCATCGTGGTCCAACGGCTTCGGGCGGGCGGATGGGCGGGCCGGCACGGTGGCCTTCCCCACCCGAAGAGGAGGACCACCGTGCCCATGGGTCGGTCGGACACGTCGACCGTGCATCCACGCTAGGTCGGCCCCGGGCGGTGGGCTATCCGTCAGGCGAACACCCGTGTCCTCTTCGCGAACGATCCGCCCTCCGCCCGGCTCGGTGGCGCCGCGAGACCTGCTTACAATCGCGGCATGCTTCGGGACCCGGGGGAACTCTTCGCCACGCGCCGCGTGGCAGCGGGTGACGGCGTGGAGGAGGCCCGGCAGGCGCTCTCCCGGGTGTTCCTCCCGGTGGATTTCCCCTCGGCACGGGCCTCGGGCGCTGTCGCGATGACGCTCAACGCGCTCGATGTCGGCCGGGTCACCTGCGGCTTCATGCAGTTCCGCGAGGAGGTCCGCATCGAGACGGCGGAGGCCGAGAACTACCATCTCGACATCCCGGTCAACGGCCGCGCGGTCATGAGGGCGGGCGTCGGGCCGGAGATCCACGCCACATCGCGTACTGCGGGTGTGTTCATGCCGGGAAAGCCGGTGCGGCTGGACTGCAGCGCATGGTTCTCGCAGCTGTCCGTCATGATCCCGCGCGCCCAACTCCAGCTCGAATTGGAGCACCTGCTCGGCCGGGAGTCCGTGCGCTCCCTCGAGTACACGAGCGAACTCGATCTCACCGGGCCGGGTGGCCGGATGCTGCTGCAGGCGCTGCGGACGATCGATGAGGCCTCCGCGATGGAGGACGGACCGCTGGCGCACCCACTGGCACGGCTGCGGCTGGAGCAGACGCTCATCCAATCGCTGCTGTTCGCTCAGCCGCACAACCACTCGAGTGCGCTTCGCGCTCCGGCGGCCGACCCGGGTGCGGTGCCGGTCGCCCGCGCGGTGGATCTCCTCCGGGCCGACCCGGCGCACCCGTGGACCGTCGTCGAGCTCGCCGCCGAGGTCGCGGTGAGCGCGCGCAGCCTTCAGCAGGGCTTCCGACGCTCCCTCGACACCTCTCCCATGGCCTACCTCCGCACGGTACGCCTGGAAAGGGTCAGGGAGGACCTCATGCGAGCCGATCCGGCGACGGCCAGCGTGACCGACGCCGCCACCCGGTGGGGCTTCGTTCACCTCGGGAGGTTCGCCGCCATGTACCGCACGGCATTCGGCGAGCACCCGTCGCAGACGCTGCGGTCGTCCTGACACCGGGCCCCCGGGCCGACCGGACCGGCGTGTCACGCGGCCCCGGACCGCGGCGTCTCTCCTTCTTCCTCCTCCACTTCGAGGGCGGCGGTCTCGGGATCGTTTCCTCTGGCTACGCGCACCATGGCGGAGACCATGGCGCTCCCGACGGCGATCAACGGCACCGCGAACAGCGCGCCCGGGACTCCCGCCAGGCCGGTGCCCGCGGCGACCCCGACGACGACCGCCAACGGGTGCACCTTCACGGCCCCGCCCACGAGAAGCGGTTGCAGGACGTGCGCCTCCAGGAGGTGCACCAACAGCACGCCGGCGAGCATGATGAGCGCCTGCACCGGACCGGCGAACACCAGAGCGATGAGGACGGCGATGATGCCGGACACGATCGCGCCGATCACGGGGATGAACGAGAACAGCAAGACGATGACGCCGATCGGGATCGCCAGCGGGAGACCCAGGAAGAAGGCGACGAGGCCGATCCCCACGCCGTTGACGACAGCGACGAGGATCTGCACCCGCACGAACCGGGTGAGGGTGCTCCACCCGGCCTCCCCTCCGGCCTGAAGGGCCGGCCGGCCGCGGCGGGGGAACAACCGTGTGATCCACCGCCAGATCCCGGCGCCGTCGATGAGGATGAAGATCGTCGCGAAGAGCGCGATCAGGGTGTCGGCGAGAATCCGCCCCGTCGTGGAGCCGACGCGGAGAACGCCGCCGATCAGCACGCCGCTGTCCTTCTGGGCGAGCGTGCCGGTGTTGCGGACATAGCCGGCGAACTCGGCGTCGGTCACGTTCCACGGCGGCTGCCGGAGAGCATCGCGCGCCCGGCTGAACGCGGCGGCCGATTGGTGCTCGAGCTGAGGGAGCCCCGCGCGCACCTGCCACACGACGAGCAGGACGAGACCGGCGACCACACCCCCGAATACCACGAGGCTCACCAGGATCGCCGCCCACTTCGGCCAGCGGTGCCGCATCAGCAGGGCGACCGCCGGCTGGAGCAGCGCCGCGATGAGCAGCGCCACCAGCACGGGCACCACGATCTCGTGGAACGTGAACACCAGATAGATGACGACACCGGCGAGCGCAGCGATCGCGAGCAGCCGCCACGCCCACTCCGATGCTGTGCGCACTCCGCGCGGAACAGATGACTCGCGCTCGGTGCGCGAGGAAGCAGACGATGCCACGGCGACTCTCCCAGGGATAGGTCGCCCGAGCATACGCCGGGGCCCGCATCCCGAGACGGGCTTGCCCGACGCCAGCGCCTGTGCTGCGCGGCAGCGGTCAGCCCATCGCAATCGCGCCGATCACGAAGAACCCCAGCAGCAGCCAGAGCGGCAGGCCGGCCATAGTCTCCTTTCCGCTCGGCGATTCACATCCGCTCCTTGATTCCCGCCCGGACGAGCAGCCAGTTGACCGGGAAGCTGGTGGCGAAGCCCGCGAGCATCGCCCACTGCATGGCGAACCAGAACTCGGGCGAGTCGACCGGCGCGCGCCCGCCGCACCAGGCGGGGAACAGCACCAGTTGGATGAGGGCCATGAGGCCGAACATCCCGATCTGCCATGCCGTGATGGAGGCCGCGTCCGCCTTGATCGCATCGAGCAGGCTTCGCCCTGCGCTCTGCTTCCGCATCGGCGCGATCGCGAAGTATTGGAAGGCGATGCCGATCACAAAAGCGAGCGCGAAGTCGATCACCCAGACGGCGAACATCTTGTCCTCGAAGATCCACCCCCAGCCGCCCAGCACCGCCACAGCCGGGATCGCGAAGGCCAACCATTCCGCTATGAGGTCGCCGAGAGCGCAGCCGGCTCCGCAGTGGCTGGTGCCCTTCGCGACGGAGACGGCCATCGGCGCATCCTCGTCGCGATCCGCGCCCGGGTCGCCGCTCGATCGCCCCCGGGACAGATAGAAGGCGAGCCCCAGCAGGCCTCCGAAGAGCATGGTCACCGGCCAGACCACCGACATCACCCGCATCGGCTGCGGGTGACGGATCACATCGACCGCCACCCAGACCGCGCATGCGACACCTATGACGAGAGAGGTCGCCGCGACGGCGGAGAACCAGCCGGGGAAGTGCGCGAGCGGTGGCGTGATCGGGTCCTTCCGTCGGGGAGAGCGAGTCGTGTGGAGTTGCAACTGTTGCATGAATGCATCAGTTAGGGTACCCCGACTCCTCTCCGGGGCAATGCCTCCCGCCGGTCCCGGTGCTGATGCCGCCCCTCGCAGGCCTGATCCGCCATCCGCCATCCCGGCGCATTCGCCTCACGTGCGGAAGTCGGGCAGCTCGATCCGGTCGTACAGACTGCGGCCGACCGCGAGGTCCGACACGCCGGGCAGCGTCATCAGCCGCATCACCGTGTTGCGCAGCTGGAGCAGCGCTCGGCTGCGCGGCGCGAACGCGCCGCCCATCCGGGTCGCACCCTTCTGCTTGGACCCGATGAACGTGCCCAGCCGCTCCTGGTACGCCGCGAATGCGGCGACGTGGTCACCTCCGGCCGCATGCAGTTCCGCCGCCAGCACGTACGCCTCGATCATCGCCAACGCCGTGCCCTGGCCAGCCAGCAACGAAGGGGCGGCGGCGGCATCGCCGACCAGGACGATCCGTCCGCGACTCCAGGACGGCATCCGGATCTGGCTGGCTGAGTCGCAGTAGAACGTGCGCGCCCGCGGCAGCGTCGCCAGGATCGCCGGCACCTCCCAGCCGAGGCCGCCCAGCCGTTCGCGGAGCAGCGCCTCCTGAGCCTGGACATCGTCAAGCGGGATCGGACCCTCATGGCGGAACGTGAACACGAACATCGAGACGTCGTCGTCGAGGCTCAGCCGCAGCGTCTGCGCGCCGACCTGGGTCCGCATGACCGCGACCAGTTCGTCTCGCGGCCGGTAGCCGACGACGTCGAACACCGCCACGGCGATGCCCAGGCTGCGCTCGAACTCCGACTCCGGCCCGAACGCCAGCCGCCGGACCGTGGAGTGCAACCCGTCGGCGCCGACCACGAGGTCGAAACGCCGGTCGCCGCCGCGGGCAAGTCGCACCGCGACGTGGTCGCCCTCGTCGCGGAGCTCCTCGACCGTGTCGCCGAACACCAGCTCGACGTCGTCCGGCAACGCGTCGACGATGATCCTGGACAGATCCGACCGGCCGACGCTCACGTAACGGGCCCCGTGCCGGCCGATCAGCTTCACCGGGTCCAGTGACAGGATCCGGCGGCCGTGCTCGTCGACCTCGCGCACCTCCCGCATCCGGTAACCCGCCGCCTGGACGCGGTCTGCGATGCCCATCCGGTCGGCGACCTCGAAGCCGGCACCCCAGAAGTCGACCAGGTACCCGCCGCGCCGCAGCTCGGGCGCAGACTCCAGCAGCACCGGCTCGTGCCCGCTGCGGCGCAACCAGTACGCCAACGTCGGGCCGGCGATCCCGGCTCCAACGATCAGCACCTTCATGACGACCTCCTCGCCGTCTCGCCCTCACCACACGAGGGATCCGTCATCGCATCTCTCTTCTGGTGAGGTGAAGACCGTGTCCCCACACGGCCGGGGGCTCAGAGTCCCAGCGTCAGCAGGTCCTCCGGAGTGGGCTCGCCCGCAGCCGTCGAGAACAGCTCCAGGGCGTCGATGATCTGCTGCTGCTCCTCGGCGCCCAGAGAGGTGAGGACGGACGCGACCTGGCGGCGGCGACGCTCTGTGACCTGGTCCACAAGGCGACGCCCGTCATCGGTGAGGTCGACCAGGATCTCGCGGCGGCTCTGCGGGCTCTCCTGGCGCGCCACCCAGCCACCGTCGACCATCCGGTCGATCGTCCGGCTGAATGTCGACGGCACCGCACCGACCCGGGCGGCCAAAGCGCCCATCCGCATCGGCCCCGATCCGGCCAGCACGACCAGCACACGGAACTGCGGCAGCGTCACCTGCTCCAGCGCGTCGGCCACCGACCGCGCGACGATGCCGAGCAGCGCCCGGGACGCGCGAAGCGTCGCCTCGGTCGCCTCGTGCGGGAAGCCGTGGTTCTGCATGGTTCCTCCAGTGTTACCCTATTGATGCACTTCTGCAACAGTTGCACTTCTACACGATTGGAGCCCCGTGTCGGCCATACCGGCGAGCATCCGCGGAATTCTCACCGGATCCCAGGCAAGCATGGCGCACTGGTGGCGCCGAGCGCTGGCGAGTCCCGCGCCGCTGATCACCGCGGCGGTCGTCGTCGGCGCCGGCGCAGGTCTTGCGGCCGTCGTCTTCCGCTGGCTGGTGCAGACCGCCACGATGATCTTCACCGGCGCGACGGACTACGCCGCAACGACGGGCCATCCCGCCAACCCGTGGGTCCCGTGGCTCGGCGGCGCGTTCGTCATCCTCGCCCCGGCCGTCGGCGGCCTCATCTACGGGCCGCTCGTGCACCGCTTCGCCAGGGAGGCCCGCGGCCACGGCGTACCGGAGGTCATGTACGCCGTCGCCCGGCGCGGAGGACACATCCCCGGACGCGTCGCCGTCGTCAAGGCGCTCGCCTCCGCCATCACCATCGGCTCCGGCGGCTCCGTGGGACGCGAGGGACCGATCGTGCAGATCGGGTCGGCGCTCGGCTCCACGCTCGGCCGGATCACCCGCATGTCCGAATCGCAGCTTCGCACCCTCGTGGCCTGCGGAGCGGCCGGCGGCATCGCCGCGACGTTCAACGCCCCTATCGCCGGCGTGTTCTTCGCCCTGGAGCTGATCCTCCGCGACTTCGCCACCCGCTCGTTCGCCGCGGTGATGCTCTCGTCGATCACGGCCTCCGTGGTCGGTCGGGCCGTCTTCGGCGACCACCCCTTCCTCGCCCTGCCCACCTTCACCGTCACCAGGCCCGGCGAGTACCTGCTGTTCGCCGGTCTCGGCCTTCTGGCCGGCGCGGTCGGCGTGCTCTTCAGCAAGATCCTCTACGCGATCGAAGACCTGTGCGACTGGGCATGGCGCGGCCCGGAATGGCTGCGCCCCGGCGTCGGCGGCCTCCTCCTCGGGCTCCTGCTCTTCGCCATGCCGCAGCTCTACGGCGTCGGCTACCCCGTGCTCGAAGGGAGTGTGGCCGGGAAGTACACCATCGGTTTCCTCCTGCTGCTCGTCGTCGCGAAGATGGCGGCCACCAGCCTCACCATCGGCATCGGCGGCTCCGGCGGCGTCTTCGCCCCCAGCCTCGTGATCGGCGCCGCCTTCGGCGCGGCGGCAGGCGAGGCCATCGGGCTGGTCATTCCGGGCCTGTCCGGGCAGGCGGGGACCTTCGCCCTGGTCGGCATGGCCGCTGTTTTCGCCGGGGCGACCCGGGCGCCCATCACCGCCGGAATCATCCTCTTCGAGCTCACCGGCGAATACACGATCATCCTCCCGCTGCTGCTGGCCGTCATCGTCGCCACCGGCGTATCCCGGCTGCTCAGCCGCGACACGATCTACACCCGCAAACTCACCCGCCGCGGTGTCGACCTGTCCGCGCCCGCACTCCCCGCGCTCACCCGCGTCCCGGTCGCCGCGGTCATGTCCCCGCCGCCGCCCACCTTCAATGCATCGGCCGACGCACACGAAGCCATCACCTGGTTGGCCGACTCCCGCCGGCGAGCCGCACCCGTGGTGAACGACGCAGGAGAGTTCGTCGGCATTCTGACGGCCTCGGATGCAGCCGAAGCCGTGCGCACCGACGACGACGCGAACACACGCCGTGTGGCCGAACTCATGGGAAGCGCGCAGATCGTGTCCGCCGATGCGCCGGTCGCCGATGTCCTCGGCCGCGTCATCGAAGCCGAGGCCACAGACGGTGCGCCGGTCGTCGCGAACGGCATCCTCGTCGGTTGGCTTGCACCCACTGACATCCTTCGCGCCACCGCGGGCTGAGTCGAGGCGATCGCCGGAGCTGGTCCGCCGACGGAAAACCACCGGAATCACTGGGATTCCGGGGGTTTCGATCGGCGGAGACGGAGGGATTTGAACCGTGACGGCGCTCCTCAATCGACCTTGAGAAGCCCGCAGCGCCGCGGAACTCTGCCGCTGTTCGCTGACATGAGTCGGTGGCGGATGACGGCGGTTGTGGGGTTTCTGTGGGGTCAGCATCACGTGCGAATTGGTGGTCTTCCTCTTCGCGTACTCGACGAGACTCGGCGCAAGTGGTTTCTCGAACACTCCGCGTAGGCTCGCATGCGAAAAGGATTAACTGACCCGGCCGACCCGCCTTGGTCGGCACAACGCGAATAGGGCTCCTCGACTGTGGCTCCGCTCACGTGACGTTGTCGCGGAGGATTGTGGGCAGGAACCCCACCCGGTCTAGCTGGTAAATCAGGTGCACCGTGAGATCGCTAGGTGCAAACACCAACCGATAGCTGCGCGGTCCGTCAGCATACGTGAGCAGGCCCCGGTCGAGTAGCCTGCGGATCGCGTGGCTTCGGTTGGCGGGGGCCCCGGGGAACGCTGACTCCAAGTCTCCAGCACGGACCGTCGATTTGTCGGCGACAATCCGCAGCGCGTTTCGCTCACGTTTCGCTATTCGGCCCGCGTCGTGGAGTCTGTCGATTGCCGGCCGCAGCAGTTCATTGGTGACGAAGGCGTTGTCACGGAGCGACCGCAACCGCTCCAAGTCGGTGTTCAACCCATTGAGAACGTAGGTGCACCAAGCGATGAGCCCGTCGTTGTCGAGACGATCGGCTCGTGCGAGGTTGTCGTAGTATCCAGTGCGGTCTGCTCCGAATACAGCCGTCGGGTTGACTGCCCGATAGCTAGTCGTCGAGATGAATCCCTGCCGGATGAGCATGGCATAGGTCAGCAGCCGGGCTACTCGGCCGTTGCCGTTCCCGAAGGGGTGAATCCAGAGGAAGCGATGATGGACAATCGCGGACTGAAGCAACTGCTTGTGCGGTTCTACTTCCTCGTTCGCGAAGTCCAGAAGCTTAGTCATGTCGGTGAGCACATCGGAAGGGAAAGGCGGTCGGTGCTCCGCCTGCCCGATGGTGACTTCCCCGAGCCGATACGCTCCCGGAGTCCGGTCACCCTCCCGGCGCAGCCCGTCGACCACCATGCGGTGAAGCTCTCGGATGAACAAGTGCGTGAGCGGCCCGTCGCTGGCGTGCTCTTCAACGAACGCCATCGCCTTTTGAATCTTGAGGATCTCCTCAACACCCTCAGACGGTGTGCTCTGCGGGTTGCGTCCCTCCATCGCTCCGGCGACAGCGTCCAGCAACGACGTCCGGTTTCCTTCGATGCGTGCAGACATGATGCTGGTGAGCAGTTCGAACAGTTCTTTGAGCTGGAAGAATACGATCGGTGGCGTGGACCCGAAGTCAAGCTCCGCACGCGCGCGCTCTAGGTTGATGACCGCTCTGCTGAGCTCTGAGTCGAAATCGAACCGCGGGTAATTGATCTCTTCCATTTCTCCGATTTTCGATTCGATTTGCCGCCATTTTATCTGTTGCGGCAGAAAGTCCTGGTTAGCCCGAGTTATTTGCAGCGACGTTGATTCGCACAATTATCACACGATCACTTCCGTTTTTGACATTGACTTCAGCGCCGGCTTACTTTCGACCATTTGCGCTCCCAATTCCTGCGGCTTTTCTTGCTGCTGTAGGAGCAGAGTTGCTGCGAGGTCTTCTTCCCACAATGAGGACGAATCGAAAGCCCACTAGGGTGCGCTATACGGCATCGAAATGCCCTCCTTCCTTAGCAGGTCCCAAAGGATGCCTTTCCGGCGCGCTCATTTACCAATGGCACCAGCGCTGCCATCATCGATAACGACTTCTAACCGCTATAACGCCACAGAGCCGAGCCGACCTCGGTGATTTGGCCGCATGCTCCAAATCACCACACTCAGCGGCTGCCCAGGGGCAGTCAGCACGCGTGAGCCGACTGTCGTCCATTCCGGCCGAACCGCGTGGCCCGCGAGACGCTCATCGCCGCGCAAGAACTGCTTGGAGAGGCTCAATCATGCGCCGGTTCGACGCCACCGACGCTGATTCATTGACGAGCGTATCAACCGATTGCGGGGGCTCGACCATCGCCAGATCCCGGCAGTGGCGCGGGCTTCAACGGGCAAACCGGCTCACGCCGTAGTAGCGGCAGCTGGGGGCGATGTTGCCGCTGACTTCCTCGACATGCCGGAGCAACGCGAGCTTGTGATTCGCCCGCCGCTCGATCGCCCGCTGAGCTGCAGCGGAGAGTGCTTTCGTCATGCAGTCTTCCTCCCAAGTGGAAGACCCGACTGTCAACAACCTCCGTCAGTTTTACATTCAGTGGAGCACCTCGCCGCGCCCGGATAAACAGGGGTCGCGTGTAAACCAGGTCGCATGGCAAACCGGGAAAATCCGGCAACGGACATCACGCGAAAATGTCGTAGGTGAGACGGTGCCCGTCTGCGCGCAGTCGCCTACTAGTGACGAGTTGCGTCTCCAGAAAGCGTGTCCCGCGCAACCGCAGGAGTCCGCGACGTTACTGCTGAAGTTCGACGTCGACTCCGAGAGGCGTGCACGCCTGGCGCGCCTCTGCAGCCGCGGCCTCGACCGCAACGATCCCGATCCCAGTGGTCGGTGAGTCGTTATCGAGGTAGGAGAGCAACGACGCCTGCGCCTTGGTCAGGGTCCGAGCCAGTGGAGCCCAGGAGGGGTCGGCCGCCTGAGCGGAGTCGGCCGCTTCCGTCACCCGAGCGCCGGCTGCGCGCGCGGTGTCCTTCATGTCCTGCTCGCTCGATCCACGCCCCATGAACATCTGCGCGAGCTGCTCACAGCCACGAGTGGCGTCCGCCTGCCCAGGAACAATCGTGGTGGTGGGCGTAGGTGTCGGGCTCGGCGTGGGGGTGCTGGTCGGGGTCGGCGTCGGAGTGACGGTGGCAGCCGGCTGCTCGCCGAGCAGGCCGGTCCCGAGCGCGTAGGCGACGCTACCGCCCGAGATGGCCAGTGCAAGCACCACGAGGGCCGCTACGAGGGCCGTGCGCTTACGGCCGCTCGCAGGACTGGGGTGTCCGGCCGCGTGCGTCACCACAAGCTCGCGAATCGCCGCCTTGCGGCGAGGGTCGAAGGTGGGCTCGCTCATCGCTCTCCTCCGTTCAGTGCGGCAGCCAGGCGTGCTTTAGCCCGCGAAAGGCGAGATTTCACGGTGCCGTGCGAAATGGCGAGCGCTTCGGCGGCCTCGGCCGTACTCAGCTCCTCGAACACGCAGAGGGTGATGATGTCCTGGTCACGCTTCGGGAGCTCCGCGAGTGCAGTGCGCAGCGCGGACCGACGCGCGTCCCCGTCCAACCGGTCGTCCACAGCATGCGAGTGGTCTGGCGCGTCCTCAGGCGCTGGCAGGTGGGCGAGAGCTTCGCGATACCGTCGCTTCGAGCGCAGCTGATTGCGGAACACATAGTTGGTCGTCACCAGCAGCCAGCCAACCACCGACCCGTCGACCAACCTCATGCTGTCGCGCCGCCGCCACGCCTCGAGGAAGACCACCGCGGTCACGTCCTCCGCGTCGTGCAACGACGCGGTCAGCCGCAGCGCCTGTCGGAACACGCGGCCGTGATGCAAGTCGAACAGCACCCCAAATGCGTCGGCATCCCCGTCACGGACGCGGCCGAGCGCTTGCTGCTCGTCGAGAACAAATCCCCTCACATCTTCATAGTGTCCGGTCGCGGGGCACCGGTTCCCGATTAGAGGGGCAATTCGAGATCACCGACCATGGTCTCGAGGGTCACGACACTCCTCGTCCGCCCCGCACGAAGCACTATGGCGCTTTGAGAGGCCGAGTCAAGGGTGCAGCTCCGCTGCATCGCGCAGCGAGTTCCTCGTCCGCCAACTGAAAACCCCCGAAATCACTGAGATTCCGGGGGTTTCGATCGGCGGAGACGGAGGGATTTGAACCCTCGGTCCCCTTACGGGGACTCCACCTTAGCAGGGTGGTGCACTAGGCCTGACTATGCGACGTCTCCAGCGCGACCGCGAGCGGACGCACGACGACCATCATAACGGACGATGCCGGGCCGTCCTGACACCGCGTTCTCAGGCGCCAGGGGGGACCTGGGTGGAGAGCGTGCCCAGGATCTGCGCGACGAGCGTGATCGACCAGACCAGCGCGATGACGAAGCTCGCAACGGTCACGCCGATCGCGACCCACATCGGGGCGAGGCCGCGGCCGCCGGCGACTCCGCGCACCACGACGCTGCGGCCGATCAGGGTAGACGATGCCGAGGAACGACCACGCCCAGTGGAAGGGGCGCTCGACGCCGCGGCGCACGAGCTCGCGGTAGTCCAGCCACGAGAAGACGATGCAGGCGGCCGTGATCAGCCAGCCGATCCCGATCACGAGGAAGTAGACCGGGCCGCCGAGGAGCGCCATCGGGTCGGTGACGACCACCCGCGACGGGGAGCCGGACGTGGACGCGAACACGGGCTGCGGGTGCAGCAGGAACAGCAGGAGGGTGCTGACCAGCGGCAGGGCGGCGACCAGCCAGATCCAGGGCGTGTAGATCGGGGTGTCGGCGGGGAGCGGACGGCGGCGGGCAGGGGCGTACGGCGCCCCGTACGGCGACGGACCCGCGGCCGCAGGAGCAAAAGCCGGAGCAGGAGCGGGCACAGGCGCCGCGTGCTCCGTCCAGTGGGCGCCGTCCCACCAGCGGAGGGCGCCCGAACCCTGCGGGTCCGGGTACCAGCCGGGTGCGGGGGCGTTCTGGTCGGTCATGCCGGTCAGGACTCCCGGCCGACGGCGGGCTCGCCGACGAACTGGTGCGACTCGGAGGCCAGCTCGGGCCAGTCCTCGGCGTCCGCGATCCGGACCCAGGCGCCCTTCGGCTCGCTGCGGCCGGCGGGGACCGCGGCAGCCACCTCGCGCTCGACCAGGTCTGCGGCGCGGTCGGCCGGCAGGTCCACCGCGAGCTCGACGCCGTCGAGGTAGGCGAAGAGGCGGCCATGCACGTGCAGGCCGGTCGCGGTCACCGACACGTCGAGGTCCGGGTCCTCCAGGAGCTGGGCGGCGAGCACTTCGAACGCGGAGACGGGGCTGTCGGTCATGCGGGTCCTCTCGATCGGCAGGCAGAGGCACGCCGAAGGCGTGCGTTCCGCACTCTATCCCCTCCGCATCCACCCGCACCCGCTGACCATCGCCGCATTCCGGCCGATAGTACGGGTATGCGCAGAGTGATCGCCTCCCTGATCGGCGCAGCCCTGGTGTCGGCTGCGCTCGTGTGGGCGCCGACGGCTCCGGCCGCCCGCGCCGCCGACGTCCCCGCCTTCGGCAGCCGCCTGTATGTCGACCCCACCAGCGACGCCCAGCGGGTGTACGAATCCCTCCTCGCCCAAGGCGATACGACCCGAGCGGCACTCATCGGCCGCATCGCGAGCCAGCCGACGGCGGTCTGGCTGGGCGACTGGTACACGCCGACCCTGCTGCTCAGCGTGATCCAGCGGCACCTGAGCGCCGCCGCCGCCCAGGGGCGACACCGGTGTTCGTCACGTACGCCATCCCGGATCGCGACTGCGGCGGCTACTCGGCCGGCGGCTACACGCCCGACCAGTACTTGGACTGGACCCGGCAGGTCGCCGGCGCGCTGGCGGGCAGCCACGCCGTGGTGCTGATCGAACCCGACTCGCTCGCCATGCTGTCCAGCGCCAAGTGCGCGGGGGTGGCCGCGACGCGGCTTCCGCTGCTGCAGTCCGCGGTCGGCATCCTCGCGGGCGCCGGGCTGTCCACCTACCTCGACGGCGGCAACGCCCGGTGGCTGACCCCGGATGCGCAGGCCGCCTACCTGAAGTCCGCAGGCGTCGCCGGCGCGACGGGATTCTTCACCAACGTCTCCAACTTCGACACGACTCAGGCCGAGCGCGATTACGCGGGCAAACTCTCCTCGCGGGTGGGCTGGAAGCACTTCGTGATCGACGTCTCGCGCAACGGCAACGGCTGGACGGGCACCTGGTGCAACCCGCCCGGGGCCGCGCTCGGTCAGAACCCGCAGATCACCCAGTCGGCGACGAGCAAGCTCGACGCCCTGCTCTGGGTGAAGCACCCCGGCGCCAGCGACGGACCGTGCAACGGCGGCCCGGCTGCCGGTGCCTGGTACGAGAGCGCGGCGGAGGCCCTCGTGCTCAACAGCACGGCCGGCGCGGGGACGACGTCACCCCTCGGCTCCGGACCGGGCCCCTACGGCCGGCGGGCGCCCGGGCTCGCGGTCAGCCGGCCCCACCGGTGATGAGCGCATCCACGCGGGGAGGGACCGGAGTCGCAGCTCATGCCGGCATTCCGAGATCCGCCGCCAGAGCGAGGGTCGCCCGGGCGCGCGCCAGGGCGGGGAGGTAGCTGCCGTCGATCGTGGAGGGGTCGCTCGACCCCTCCACGGTGTCCCGCGCCCAGGCCAGCTCGTCGGGCGACGGGCTCAGTGCCTCGTTGATCGGCTCGGCCTGCGTTGAGCGCAGCATCAGCTTGCCCGTCATCCCCAGCACACGGGAGGCGCGGGCCGCTTCCGAGACGCCGGCCGCCGAGTCCGTGAGGGTGGGGCCGTCGATGGGGCCGGGCAGCCGGGCCGCGGCGCTCGCGACGACCAGCCGCGAGCGTGGGTACGCGAGGGCGACGGGGTCGTCGTGCATGCCGGTGTCTCGACGGAAGTCGCCGGATCCGAAGGCCAACCGGAACGTTCCCCGCTGCCGGGCGATCTCGGACGCGGCCTCCACGCCCTGGGCGCTCTCGATCAGCGCCACGATCCGGGTCCCGGGCGGCAGCGACAGCGCCGTCCGGGCCACGTCGGCGGCCGACTCCGTCTTGGCCAGCACCACGCCGAGCAGGCCTTCCGAGGCTCCGACGGCGCGGATGTCCTGGATCCAGTGCGGAGAGGTGACGTCGTTCAGCCGCACCCAGGCGGATCGGGACGCCAGGTAGGCGGCGGCCGAACGGCGGCCGCCCTCCTTGTCGGCGGCCGGAACCGCGTCCTCGAGGTCGAGCACGACCGCATCCGCCCGGGAGCCCGCGGCTTCGTCGGTGCGCAGCGCGGAGACGAGGTGCCACGATCGCGCGAGCCGCGCGGGCACCGCGGAGGGTGCGATGCCCGCGGGGCTCTGGGCGAGACGGGTCATCGGGTGCGCTCCGCCGTCGGCTCCTCCACCGCGGATTCCTGCGGGGTGGTGCCGACGATCGCGTGCAGGGACGCGGTGGAGGGGACGGGTTCCGCGTCGTGGCCGACGCCCATGGTGGCGTCGTCGAACGGCCGGGCGCCGCTCAGCGTCAGCCGCACCTGCTCGGTGTCGATCTGCCGGGTCCAGCGTCCGATCACCAGCGTCGCGACGGCGTTGCCGGTGAAGTTGGTGACGGCGCGCGCCTCCGACATGAACCGGTCGATGCCGACGATGACGCCCACGCCGTTCACCAGGTCCGGACGGTAGGTCTGCAGGCCCCCGGCCAGCGTCGCGAGTCCGGCGCCGGTGACACCGGCCGCGCCCTTGGAGGCGACCACCATGAACAGGAGCAGGCCGATCTGCTCGCCGAGGGCCAGCGGGGTGCCCATGGCGTTGGCGATGAACAGGGAGGCCATCGTGAGGTAGATCGCCGTGCCGTCCAGGTTGAACGAATACCCGGTCGGCACCGTGATGCCCACCACCGAGCGCGAGACGCCGAGGTGCTCCATCTTGGCGATCAGGCGCGGCAGCGCGGCCCTCGGAGGAGGAGGTTCCGACGATGAGCAGGTACTCCTGACGCAGGTACTTCAGCAGCGAGAAGATGCTGACCCCGGTGACGACCTTCAGCAGGAGGCCCAAGACGACCACGATGAAGACCGCGCACGTGATGTAGAAGCCGACCATGAGGGTCGCGAGGCTCACCAGGGCCTGGGGCCCGGTGCCGCCGACGACCGCGGCGATCGCCCCGAAGGCACCGAGGGGCGCGAGCCGCAGGATCATCGAGAGGATGCGGAAGACCACCGCCTGCAGGGTCGTCACGGCCTTCACCACGCGGGCGCCCCGCTCACCGAGGCTCTGCACGGCGAAGCCGACGAGCAGCGCGACCAGCAGCACCTGCAGCACGCTGCCCGAGGTGAGTGCGGAGAAGAGGGTGACCGGGATGATGCCCAGCACGAAGTCCGTGCCGGATACCGGTTCGCCGGCGGCCTTGAAGGCGACGCCGTGGAGGTGGAGGCCGCTGCCCGGGTGCAGCAGGTTGCCCACCACCAGGCCGATCGCCAGCGCGAAGGTGGACATCACCAGGAAGTAGCCGAGCGCGAGGCCGCCGATCTTGCCGACGGTGGCCGCCTTGGCGATCGAGCCGACGCCGATGACGATGGTGCAGAAGATGACGGGGGCGATCATCATCTTGATGAGCGCCACGAACGCCGTGCCGATCGGCTGGAGCGTCACGGCGAACGCCGGTGCGACGATCCCCACGATCGCTCCGGCGATGACCGCGACGATGACCGCGAGGTAGAGGTAGTGGTTTCGGTTGATGCGGCGCCGCGCGCCGGACTTCTTCAACATGGATGATTCCAATCGATCGGAACGTCGTTGTGCCTGATTCACTGGGTCGTGATGCACCCTCAGCTTGCGGATGGCGATCCGGCCGTCGCTACTTGAGGTCATACTGTTCATCGGAGGAACGAGGTCGCAGTGGACTGGATACGGCGCTGGAGCATCGCCAGCCGCATCTTCGCCCTCCAGCTGATCGCCGTCGTGGTGGTCGCCGGGACGCTGACGCTCGTCCTGTGGCTGAGCTCGCGCCAGGACGCCAACCAGACCGCCACCCGCGTGTCGATGGCGGTCGCCGCGACGCTCGCCCACGACCCCGCCGTCGTCAGCGGCGTGCAGTCGCCGCAGGCGACCGAGCAGCTGCAGCCGGTCGCGATCGAGGAGATGCGGGCGACCGGCGTCGACTTCGTGACGATCATGGACCCGACGGGCACCCGCTTCACGCACCCCGACCCGGCGCAGATCGGCAAGAAGTACCTGGGCACCATCGCACCGGCGCAGCAGGGACGATCGCTGACCGAGACGTACACGGGCACCCTGGGGCCGTCGGTGCGCGCCGTCGTCCCGGTGATCGACCACCGGAAGGTCGTCGGGCTCGTGGCGTCCGGCGTCACCGAGAAGAAGGTCACCTCATCCATCGCCGCGCGCATCCCCTACGTGCTCGGCGGCGCGGTGCTCCTCGTGCTCGTGGGCACGCTCGCGGCCATGTTGGCCCGGCGCTTCCTGTCCCGGGTGACCGGCACCATGCCGCCGTCGGAGCTCTCCACGGCGGTGACCTACTACCAGGCGGTGCTGCACTCGGTGAAGGAAGGCCTCATCCTGACCGACGACCGGCGCCGGGTGGTGCTCTACAACGACGAGGCCGCCGACCTGTTGGACCTCCCGCCGGCCTCCGGCGACCTCCGGCCGACGCCCGTGACCGAGCTGGACCTGCCCGACGAGATCGCGCAGCTGGTCGTCGACGGCGGCCGGGTCACCGACCAGACGTACGTCGCCGGACGACGGCTGCTCGTCGTCAACCAGGAACCGGCGACGCCGGCCGGAGGATCGCGGCAGACAGTCGGCACCCTCACCATGCTCCGGGACCGCACCGAGGTGCAGCGGCTCGCGGGAGAACTGGAGTCGGTGCGGACGCTGACGGCGGCCCTGCAGTCCCAGAGCCACGAGTACATGAACCGCCTGCACACGGTGCTCTCCCTGCTCGAGCTCGGACGGCGGGACGAGGCGATCTCGATGATCGAGGACCAGGTCGAGCACAGCCAGTCGCTCGCCGACGACATCCTGGGCGCCGCGAATCAGCCGGCGGTCGCCGCGCTGCTGCTCGGCAAGGTCGCGCAGGCGGCGGAGCGGGGAGTGGACCTGCAGGTCGCGGTGGACGAGAGGCTGCCGGACTCGCTCCTCTCGGCGGTCGACCTGGTGACGCTGGTGGGCAACCTCGTCGACAACGCGATCGATGCGGCCGCGGAGAACCCGGGAAGCCCGTGGGTGCGGGTGGAGCTCACCGCCGATCCGGACGGCGGGATGCTGGAGCTGACCGTCGCGGACAGCGGCGCAGGGGTCGATCCCGCCGTGTCGGAACGGATCTTCGATCGCGGCTTCTCGACCAAGCCGTCCGGTCCGCTCGGCCGCGGCTTCGGGCTCGCGCTGGTGCAGGAACTGCTGGAGACACACGGCGGCAGCATCCAGCTGCGGCCGGGGCCGCCGACGGAGTTCGTGGCGCGCTGGCCGGTCGCCGCACGGGCGGCCACGTCATGATCCGCACGCTCGTCGTCGAGGACGACCCGCTCGCCGCCGAGGCGCACGCCGAGTTACCTGAGCCGACTGGACGGCTTCGCGGTCGCCGGCATCGTCGGAACCGCCGCGGCGGCGCTCGCGGCCATCCGCGCATCCCTCGCCACCGAACCGATCGAACTGGTGCTGCTCGACATGAACCTCCCGGACGGCCACGGCATCGACGTCGCGCGGCGGCTGCGGTCTGCGGGCATCGCCGTCGACATCATCGCCATCACCGCCGTGCGCGACACCGACATGGTGCACTCCGCGGTGTCGGTCGGCATCGTCCAGTACCTCGTGAAGCCGTTCGCCTTCGCCACGTTCGCGGCGAAGCTCCAGACCTACCTCGACTACCGGCGCCGTCTCGAAGCCCGGTCCTCGCACGCGAGCCAGGACGACGTCGATCGGATGCTCGCGTCCCTCCAGACGCCGGTCGACATGCCGCTCCCCAAGGGTCTCTCCGAGCCGACCCTCCAGGCGATCGTCGACCACCTGCGGAGTGCGGACCGGCCGCTGTCCGCCGCCGAAGTGGCCGAGCCCCTCCGGCTCTCGCGGGTCACCGCCCGGCGCTACCTCGAGCACCTCGCCGACACGGAACGGATCTCGCGGGCGCCGCGCTACGGAACGCCGGGACGGCCGGAGCTCGAGTACCGCTGGCTGCCGTAGGGCGCATCACGAAGCGGAGGGCGTGGGATTCGAACTCTAGCCGGGCCCGCGCAACCAGGGGATCTAACACAGGAATCCGCGAAAACTCGGGCGTCTTGGGTGACCTGGGCGTCCTTGGGTGCTCCCCGATTTCGTTGAAATGTTGTCAAATGGTTGTCACGCGACTTCCATGCAGTTGCCTGCCCTTGACTAGAAACGAGATCTGGTCCAAAGGTCCTCGTACACAACTATTCAGCCGTCAGTGTATAGTCATCGGATGCTGACTCTTGCAGACCGACTTGATGTGATGAACCGGCTCGGCCGGGCGATGGCGGATCCCACTCGTTCGCGCATTCTTCTGACCCTCCTTGCCGGCCCGAGCCACCCGGCCGTGCTGGCCCGTGAGCTGGGGCTCTCACGCTCGAACGTCTCGAACCACCTCACCTGTTTGCGCGGGTGCGGGATTGTGGTAGCCGAGCCCGAAGGTCGCCAGACCCGATACGAAGTCGCCGACCCACACCTTGCCCGCGCCCTGACTGCGCTGGTCGAGGTGACGCTCGCTGTCGACGAAAGCGTGCCGTGCGTGGACCCAGACTGCGGCGTTGAGGGTTGCGTGGCTGGAGAGGCACGGGCATGAGCGCGGTTACAGGTTCCGAGCTCGAACACGTCGACCTTGACGATGACGATGATGATCGGCCCTGGTATCGGAGTCCGAGCGTCCTGATCCCGATCGCTTCCGGCGTCGCATTCGTCGCTGGTTTGGTGTGCGAATGGACTGGCGCGGAGACCGCCGGCCTGGTGCTGTTCTGGATCGGTCTGCTGCTGGGGGTGTACACCTTCGTGCCCGGCGCGTTGCGCAGACTTTTCACCAAGGGCAAGCTCGGCATCAGCCTACTGATGACAATCAGCGCCACCGGTGCGGTGATCCTCGGCTACGTCGAGGAGGCCGCGGCGTTGGCGTTCTTGTACTCCATCGCGGAGGCGTTGGAAGACAAGGCGATGGACCGAGCGCGCGCAGGGCTTCGGGCGCTCTTGAAACTCGTGCCCGATACCGCATTGGTCAAACGCGGCGACGCCACGACCGAGGTCGAAGCGAAGGACCTGCGCGTCGGTGACGTCCTCGTGGTGCGTCCGGGCGAACGGATCGCCACTGACGGCATCGTGCGAGCCGGGCGGAGCAGCCTGGACACCTCCGCAATCACGGGCGAGTCGATACCCGTCGAGGTCGAGCCCGGCACCGGCGTGTCGGCCGGGTCGATCAATACCACAGGCGTGCTCGAGGTCGAGGCCACTGCGGCCGGCACCGACAACTCACTCACTACGATCGTCGAGCTGGTCGAGCAGGCGCAGACCGAAAAAGGCGACCGAGCCCGCCTAGCCGACCGGATCGCCCGTCCCCTGGTCCCCGGTGTGATGATCCTCGCCGCGGTAGTCGGCGTTCTCGGGTCGCTGTTGAGCGGCGACCCCGATTTGTGGATCACCCGTGCCCTGGTCGTGCTCGTTGCTGCCTCGCCGTGTGCTCTGGCGATCGCCGTGCCGGTCACAGTCGTGTCCGCGATCGGCGCCGCCTCCAAGTTCGGCGTGGTCGTGAAGTCCGGGGCCGCGTTCGAGCGGTTCGGCGGCATCCGCCACCTCGCCGTCGACAAAACGGGCACCCTGACCCGCAATGAGCCCACCGTGACCCGTGTCGTCACGACGGGCGCGACCGAGGATGAGGTGCTGGCCTGGGCGGCGAGCCTAGAGCGTCACAGTACGCACCCTCTCGCCACAGCGATCACCAAGGCGGCACCCGACGCTCCCGCCGCTGAAAACGTCGCCGAGACCGCCGGGCACGGCATCGAGGGCACGCTCAATACTGCTCGTCTCGCGGTAGGCAGCCCGAGGTGGCTGGATGCTGGCACGCTGGGCGATGAGGTGCAGGCGATGGAGTCAGAGGGAATGACCGTCGTCATCGTCCACCGCAACGATCAGCCGGCCGGGGCGATCGGGGTGCGGGACGAGCTCCGCCCCGAGGTACCGGAAGTGATCGCCACGCTCAACCGCCGCGGGATCGGAGTCACGATGCTCACCGGCGACAACGCCCGCACCGCCGCGGCACTCGCCGCCCAGGCCGGCATCAACGACGTGCGCGCCGAGCTCCGTCCCGAGGACAAGGCCGCCGCCGTCATGGACCTGTCGAAGTCCAAGCCCACAGCCATGATCGGAGACGGTATCAACGACGCCCCCGCTCTCGCGGCCGCCGACGTGGGCATCGCGATGGGAGCTAAGGGCGCCGATGCGGCGATCGAGTCCGCCGATATCGCCTTCACCGGCCACGATCTGCGCCTCATTCCACAGGCCATCGACCACGCCCGTCGCGGACGTAGCATCATCAACCAGAACGTTGTGTTGTCCATCGTGATCATCGCGGTCCTGCTGCCGCTGGCGATCACCGGCGTTCTCGGGCTCGCTGCAGTCGTGCTCGTGCACGAGGTCGCGGAGGTCGTCGTCATTCTCAACGGGCTCCGCGCAGCACGGCGGGAGAAGGCATGACTGGCTCCGCTCTCATACCGCCGGGCGCGGATTCCGTTGAGCTACGCTCTCCCCGCATTGATGGGGCGACGGTGCGGCGGGCATTGTTCCTTCTTGCCTGCGGCGTCGCGGGCGGCGGCGCGCTGCTCGACCAAGCCAGCAAAGCCCGCGCCGCCGTCGAACACAGAGATCACCGCATCGCGACTGTGGGCTCATGATCCTGTCGTCGGTACTGCAGGCGATCGGCCTCTTCATGGCCACGAACATTGACGATATCATTGTGCTTTCGCTGTTCTTCGCCCGAGGCTCCGGCCAGCGAGGAACCACAAGCCGCATCCTGATCGGACAGTACCTCGGATTCATCGGCATCCTGAGCGCGTCCGTTCTTGTTGCACTCGGCGCTGGGACATTCCTCCCACCACAGGTCATTCCCTACTTCGGACTAATCCCGCTGGCGTTGGGTCTGCGGGCTGCATGGCAGGCCTGGCGCAAGCGCGAAGACGACGATGACGCAAAGGTCGAGGGTAAGAAGGTCGCTGTGTGGACCGTGGCCGGTGTGACCTTCGCAAACGGCGGCGACAACATCGGCGTCTATGTCCCGGTCTTCCTCAGCGTCGGTCCAGCAGCCACCATTGCATACTGCGTCGTGTTCCTGGTCCTAGTTGCTTCCCTCATTGGCCTAGCCAAGTTCGTCACCACCCGCCGACCGATCGCGGAACTCCTCGAACGATGGGAACACGTCCTGTTCCCCGTCGTCCTCATCGGCCTGGGGATCTTCATCCTCGTGAGCGGCGGCGCTTTCGGCATTCCGACGTAGATCCTAGGTATCCAGTCCCTATCGACCCATCGGGCGACCCGGCCTGCGCGGCTGCCGGCAACCACCGCGAGTTCACTTCACCGACCGCGTCGCCCCCGTCTCACGCGAAGGCAAAAGCTGAATGGAGCCGCGAGCGGCACCTCGTTTTTAGATTGTTCGTCTGCCTGGCCGGTTGATCGTAGTTCGCTCCCGCGGGCTACGTGCCGGGCTTTCGCGGCATATCCTCACTCGCTTCGCTCCCTCCGGTATTCCACGGTCCCGGCACTGCGCCCCGCACCCGCTCACCCTCGATCCCCTTGCCAGACAGGCGAACAAGAACAGTTGAAGGGATCACAGAACCATGAGCGACACACCCACCGCGGGCACCATCGAACACCTCAACCCGCACACCCTCACCCTTGAGGACAACGTGCGCCCCTCCGCACCGATCACCCCGGCGTTCGTGCAGTCAATCAAGGAGAATGGGGTCCTCACCCCCGTACTTGCCCACCGCGACAGCGACGGCCAGGTCACCGTCCGTGCCGGACAGCGTCGAGTCTTCGCCGCCCGCGAAGCAGGACTTACGACCATTCCCGTCTACCTCGTAGACGCCGACGAGGTCCCTTCGGAGCGGATCGTGCAGCAGATGGTCGAGAACGACCAGCGCGAAGCCCTCACCGACAGCGACCGGGCCGCCGCGTTCCAACAACTCGCGTTCGAAGGCCTCTCCGTGACCGCGATCGCGCGACGTACCGGGACGAAGCAGAAGGAAGTCGAAGACCGCGTTGGCTGTGGTCGAGACCAGGCTGCGGCGTCCGCGATCCAGGAGCACCAGCTCACCCTGGACCAGGCGGCGGTGCTGATCGAGTTCGACGGCGACGCAGAAATCCGTGCCGATCTGATCCAGGTCGCAACCACCGACCCCGCCCAGTTCGTCCACGCGGCTCAGCGGGCACGCGACGAGAAGGCCCGCGCCAGAACCAAGGCGGACGCGGAAGCAGACCTGGTCGCACGGGGCTACTTGATCCTGGACTCGGACCCCGGTTACTACGACACGGAGTACACCCGAATCAGCGAACTCCTGACCACCGACGACCAACGCGTCACCGCCGAACACATCGAGAACCTGGACGGACGAGCCGCCCACGTCCGGGTCTACGCAGACGGTGACGCCAACATCAGCTACTTCCTCCGGGACGCGAACGCGGCCGGGTTCCACACCTACGGCGGGAGCCAGCCCAAGTCCGGCCCGATGACCGACGAGGAGAAGGCCGAGCGGCGCACGCTGATCGCCAACAACAAGGCGTGGGCATCCGCCGAGACCGTCCGCCGCGAATGGCTCGCCACACTCCTCTCCCGCAAGGCCCTCCCCAAGGATGCGGCGGTCGTGATCGCGAAGGGTCTCACCATCCACCGGCAGGCGATCAGCACCGCCACCCGAGACGGGAACGAGCTCGCACACCACCTGCTCGGGCTGGAGCCGTCCGGCTACTTCGGGAACGACAAGCTCGCGGCGCTGATCGAGCAGTCCCCGGCCAAAGCACAGCACGTCGCCCTCGCAGTCGTGCTCGGAGCGTGCGAATCCGTCACCCGCAAACAGACCTGGCGGTACCCGTCGTCCACCGACGCCGACTATTTCACCCTGCTCGCCGGCTGGGGGTACAACCTCAGCGACGTTGAGCAGATCGTGACCGCTGGCGAGTCTGCCAATGCGGAAGGAGACGCAGCTTCGGTCAACGCGGAGCCGAGCGCAGGCGACTGATCACGCTAGACGGAAGCGGGCCCCGCGAACCGGGCCCGCTTCTCGTTCTGAGCGGTCAGGACAGTTCTCTACTTGTCGCCCCGACCGTCGAGGGACCGACGACCGGACCTCCCCGCTGCGCCACCCGGTTGAAGGCCACGAACGGCACACACGCCGTCTCGGCCGTCAGCGCCGCCAGCCGGCCGATCGGCGTGCGCGGATCGGAGGCTATCGCCCATCCATCGACGGCGTACCGGCCAACCGTCTCGATGCACTCCCGCTTCTCCTCCGCCGACGGGCTCGTCGAGCCAACCACCCCGATCAGTCCGCCCTGCAGGTCCGGACCCATGTTTCTCGTGTCGATGATGAATACCCGCATCCTGATCACTCCCCTGGTCGATCGTTTTGTTTGCCTTTCCGGCGGGGAGATCAGTGGCGAGTGGAAGGTGCCGAAGTGCCGGGACCGTGGAATACCGGAGGGAGCGCAGCGAGTGAGGATATGCCGCGAAAGCCCGGCACGGAAGCACCGGGAACGAGCTACGATCGGGCGGCGGAAAGACACACAAACCGTCAAAGGCAGCGCCGCCGGAGGCGGCTCCACGCCTCGTTCAGCCAATAGACGCACGAGCACTTCAGCGGCGACCTCCGACGCCCCTGAGTGCTTATGTCGTGTGAGGTCACCTGCAAGCGATCGACTGTGCTCAACGCCAGTACCATTTCGGGCGCTCGACCACCGCTAACGGAGGGGACGTTCCGGGTCAGCTAGCGATCGTGCTCGCTTGGGCCCTCAAGCACCATCCCGACGGACGTCGCACAGGCGTCGCCCTTCCACGCCTCGAGACCTTCACGAACGGCAAAGATCGCGATGACCTGGGCCACGATCGCGTCTGCCCACCACCAGCCAAAGGCGGTGTTCAAGAGCAGCCCGATCAGGACGGCCGCCGAAAGGTATGTGCAGATCAGTGTCTGCTTCGAGTCGGCGACAGCGGTCGCAGAGCCGAGTTCCCGCCCGGCGCGGCGCTCGACGAGTGAAAGGAAGGGCATGATCACGACGCTGAGTGCAGTGAGAACCATCCCGACAACCGAGTGCTTAACTATCGACCGCGCCGACAAGGAGAGCACCGAATTCACAGTCACGTAGACCGCAAGCGCGAAGAAGGCCACAGCGATAACCCGCAGGGTGCCTTTCTCCCATCTTTCCGGGTCTTTTCGGTGAATTGCCATGCGACTGCCACCGCGGAAAGCACCTCGATGGTGGAGTCCAGGCCGAAGCCGACCAGTGCGGCCGAAGATGCGGCGCTACCTGCGATGATCGCCACGACGGCTTCGACGAGGTTGTACCCGATCGTGACCGAGACGATCCATCGGATCCGACGATGCAAAGGTCGCGGCGGGAATCAGTGAGTGCGGTTGTCGTCGTCATGCGCAGTTGCACTCCGCACCCTCGCAGCAGCCGGGCTCAATGTAGAGGACCACGCGAAGTAGCTCGTCGAGTGCAGGGGCGATGTGTCCGTCGGCGAGCCGATACCAGGTACGGCGGCCATCTGGGATCGCCTCGACAAGGCCGCAGCCGCGTAGACAGGCCAGCTGATTCGACATGACCTGACGGCTCACGTCTAGGGCATCCGCGAGGTCAGAGGGGTATGCCGGCGCCTCCCGCAGGGCCAGAAGGATGCCCACGCGGGTGGTGTCAGACAGCGCGTGTCCGAAGCGGGCGAGAGCGGCGGTGTGCGTGATGGTCGCCGCCGGTGTAGCGATGCTCATTACATGAGCGTACAGCGAAGCATGAATTAACGCATCGCTGTACTATTCCGTTCTGCGCGGCGGCTCTAGAGACCCGAGTAGGTGTGGAGGCCCTTGAAGAAGACGTTGACGATGCCGAAGTTGAACAGCACCGCCGCGAAGCCGATGATCGCGAGCCAGGCGGAGCGCGATCCGCGCCAGCCGCGGGTCGCTCGGGCGTGGATGTAGCCGGCGTAGATCACCCAGATGATGAAGGTCCAGACCTCCTTGGTGTCCCAGCCCCAATAGCGCCCCCAGGCCGCGGAGGCCCAGATGGCTCCGGCGATCAGCGTGAATGTCCAGGCGATGAAGCCGACGATGTTGATCCGGTAGGCCAGGTTCTCCAGAGCGACAGCACTGGGGAGAGTGGCCAGGAACTTGAACTGTTGCGGACGCGACTCCGCTACCTGCCGCTCACGCCGGTACTGCAGCAATTGCAGCCCGGACAACGCGAACCCGAGAGCGAAGAACGCCGTGCCCAGCACGGCCACGATGATGTGGATCACCAGCCAGTACGACTGCAACGCCGGCTGCAGCGGGACCACCGGGACGTAGTACCGCAGGAGCGCGATCCCCTGGAGCACCAGCACCAGGCCGACGATGAACGTGCCGAGGTACTTGATGTCCCACTTCAGGTTGGCGACCAGGAAGACGCCGATGATGACCAGCGTGCCGGTCATCGAGAACTCCCACATGTTCGCCCACGGGACCCGGGCAGCGGCGATCCCGCGCAACCCTGTTGCCACGAAATGGAACGCGAAGCCCGCGATCGTCAGCCCGAACGCCCAGCGGAGGACGCTGCGGGCAGCACGAGTAGGTGCATCTGTCGAGGACTTTGGGAGATCGGCGGGCTCTTCGCCGATCACGAGCGCGGTGCTCGGCAGTGTCGCCGCAGTGCGCCGCGCGACCACGCTGGGGACGGTCGCTGTCGCGTCGGCTCCGCGTCTGGCCAGGTCGGTGGAGAAGACCACGAAGGAGGCGGTGTACAAGCCCATTGCGACGTAGAGCGCCACTGTCGAGAGCGCGGACAGGACGTCGGTCATGAGCCGGCCACCGCGCTCTGGTCGGCCGAGGCGTCGATGACAGGGCTCTGGGTTCGGCGGTGTTGGAGCGTCGCGACCAGCAAGGCTGCTGCGATGCCGCCGACGGTGAGGACGTCGGCGAGGTTGAAGATGGCGAACCAGCTGATGGAGAAGTAGTCGACGACGGCACCGCTGAGAACTCCGTGCTCGCCGCGGAAGGCGCGGTCGACCATGTTCCCCCAACCGCCACCGACGGCGATCGCCAGCAACACTGTCAGGGTCGGGTTCTCTCCTCGGATCACGCGTCGGACGATCCAGGCAGTGAGGACGGTGAGGATGATGAGGATTCCAGCTGCCAGCAGCGGACCGACTCGGGCGCCGAGTCCGAATGCAGCACCCGGGTTCAGAACCAGGCGAAGGTCCACCGTTGGGATCACCGACGGCATCGGCTGGCCATACGGGAGTGTGAGGATGGCGATGCCCTTGGCTGCTTGGTCTGCGGCGATCGCGAGAAGGCCCGCGGTCAGCGTCCGCAGCGCCAATCGTCGCCGATTCACGACGCGAGCGCTCGTCGTCGCTGAGGCTTGGTTGAGTCAACATAGGGTGGTCAGCGCCTTCATCTGTTCGGAGAGCTTCTTGGTGAGGACGTCGGAGCTGGTGCCCGTTGTCGACCCGATGGACTCGGCCTTCAGCACGGGAATGAGGTTGGTCGATCGTGTCGACCACGTTCTGAACAGCGGTCTTCTGCTCGCCCACGGGGATTTGGTCAGCGATCGGTCCCAGAATCGTGCGGGCGGCTTTCAGCTGATCGATGGCAGCAGCAGGGTCGAGTACCGCCGACTTCAGGGCGGCATCGATGTCGGCGGCTACCTTGTCGGTGATCGGCGTGACCAAGGAGCAGGCAGCGTTCTGGGCCTGTTTGGATACTGTGTCCCCGATCGAGCAGCCGGAGAGGAAGAGCGGTGCCGTCAGCGCGACCGCTGTCGCGGCGACGAGGACTGGCCGGGTGGGAGTGGACGATGGCTTGTCTCGATTCAATGGGTTGGTCGATGACGCTTGATGATCCGGATGAGCGTGTCGATGTCGTCGCTTAGTCCTTCGAGCTCCGCTGCAGAGGCGGTGGGTCTGCGGCGGAAGACCTGAAGTTGAGCGGAAGTCGCGGTTGCGGCCTCTATCAGCTCCCGATAGACAGCCGGTGGGATGGTCTCGTGAGCTTTTGGCGTCTTCCATAACCGCAGCATCTGGCGACGAATGCGGCGATTCCCCAACCTCATCGCCGCCACGCCTTCTCCAGTTCGCTGGCGAACTGCTCTTTGGAGGTCAGTGTGAGCTTCTCACCGTTCAGGAAGAACGTTGGCGTGCCCGCCACCCCCAGCTGGACGCCGTCGGCCTGGTCCTTGGTCACCCGGATCCGGAGCGTCGGGTCGGCGATGTCTTTGTCGTACTGGGTCATGTCCAGGCCAATCGACGCGGCCAGCGATCGCAGCGCAGGCGACTGGGTCATCTTGTCGTTCAGCCCACTGCGTTTGTGTCTGGAAGAGCTTGGAGTACATCTCGGTGAACTTGCCTTGGCGGCCGGCTGCCTCGGCGGCCATCGCGGCGTTCATGGCGTTCTTGTGACTAGGGATGGGGAAGTAGCGTGCGATGAATGTGACCCGACCCTTGTACTGCTCGCGCAACTGCTCGACCACCGGGTAGGCGGCCCCGCATGCTTCGCATTCGAAGTCGAGGAATTCGACCACCGTCACCTTGTCCGTGGTCGCTTTCTGCAGGATCCGGCTGTCCGCTCGGGTGACGGCTGGGCGCGGCGGCCTGTTGCGACGCCGATTGGGCACGACCGACGAGCACGATGACGATCACGACGATGAACGCGAGCGCGATGATGATGGTGTTGGCCCAGAACCGGATGGAGAGGCGGCGGGTGGGTTGAGGCTGCTGACGTGGCTGTTTCGACATGGCCGGGCTCATCTCGCTCGAGCTCCGGAGCCAGGAGTACGGGTCGATCGGTGTTTCCCCGTTCGCCCAAATCTCCAGATGGAGGTGATTGCCGGTGCTGGCACCCGTAGTGCCGACCCGTCCGATGATCTGGCCGGCGACAACGCGGTCTCCGGCGCGGACCTGGAGCGACCCGAATTGCATGTGCGCGTAAAGGCTCGCGAATCGTTCACCATTGACCCGGTGGTCGATGATCACGTTGACGCCGAACCCGACATCGGACTCCTCCGCCGAGCGGACGACGCCGTCGGCGATCGCGCCGATCTTGGTGCCACCGCCGGGGTCATGTCCAAGCCCTTGTGGTTGCTGGAGCATCCGGAGCAGGGCGCAGAGCGCGACCCATACCCATCGCTGATCGGGACGTCACCGGGGAACGGCCATTGGATGGGCCCAAGCGTGTTGCCAACCAGGGTCCCGGCCGGGTCGGTTCGCGCCGCGGCCGTGAGTTCGGCCTCGGACGTCGCTGCGAGCGTGTCACGGTTGACCGGGACAGGCGCGCCGCCGGTCTCTCCGATTGCTTGTGGTACGCCGGTGACGATAGTGTCGGCCATCGTTTCGAGTGCGCCGTCCGGCTGTACGGCCTCGGCGGGGACGGACGTCGCCACACTCAAGGACATTGCGAATAGGGCTCCTACAAGGGGCAGCAGCAGGGAGCGGCGGGCACGTTGGCCACCGCTACGGGGACGGCGGCGCTGGCGCGGATTCGGGAGGCTCCGTTCGGCCGCGAGGGCTTCGCGGCGAGACCGGGGTTCGATGGGGGTTGGAGTGAAGGTTGCGCGACGAACCGGCTGCGCGCGGCGGGAAAAGGTCATTCGGGGGTTTCCGGACTCGGCCCATTGCGGGCGCGGACAAGGACGACGGGGCACCGACGAGGGTGCGCGCGAGGTCCTCAGGTCCGGCTTATGGCCAGAGATTCCAGAGAAGGCGCAAGGGGTCGCTCAAGCGTCAATGTCGCACCCAGGCGTCGCACGACGAGCGAGAGAGTCAGGCGGTAGTCGCGGCGCAGCAAACTCACGAACAAAGCGAGAGCCAGGGCGGCCGCAGCCAGCCCGAGGACGCACCCCAATACAAGCATCTGGTCGTGAGGGATGCCGTTCTCCGACGAAATGACCGAGGCAGCTGCGGCGTCTCCCACAGATGAAACGGCGTCGTCCACGATTGCAGACGCCGCGGGCCCGGCACCTTCGTCAGCCGGATGTGCCGCCTCGAACATGTGCGCCAGCAACAACGCGAACACGACGGTGAGCGATGCAACGGCGAGGACGACCCAGCGTCGGATTCCTCCGCGATTCAGCGCGCCCACGTCACCTCCACGGTCACAGTTCGATAACGGCCAGCTTTGATGGGAAGCGTAGCAAACGGCGCCTGATGGGCGCATCTGAGTGGTAGCGGCGGTCAGCCGACTCTCAGACGAGGTCCCTACGCTCCGGCAACCATACCAACCAGAAGGGTACGAACCATGAAATGTCCCGTTGACGGCGAGACGCTGCTGCTCTCCGATCGCTCCGGAATCGAGATCGACTACTGCCCAACATGCCGTGGCGTTTGGCTGGATCGCGGGGAGCTCGACAAAATCATCGAACGCTCAGCGAGCCAGAATCCATCAGCGGGTTACGCTAACCCGACCGACCCGCAAGGATGGTCCGACTCGAACCGATCCGGACATCACGGCAAAAGCGGACACGGAAACTCCGGAAACGGTAACTCCGGCCATAACGGCTACAGCAACAAGCGCCGCGGAGGCTGGCTGGGGATCTCTTCGGCGACTAATCGCCGCCCGGCTGAGCGCTGACCAAGGTGCAACAACGCCTGGTCGAAGAACTCGACGACGTGGTCATCGAACAGCCGGTAGGTGATCGAGCGTCCGTCTCGGTCGCCGATCACGAGCTTCGCCTGACGGAGGATGCGCAAGTGGTTCGACAGCGTCGCCTGTCCGATTTCGAGCTCCTCCGCCAGCGCCGTCACACTTGATGGGCTCCGCCGAAGCCGAGCAAGCACGCGCAATCGCGTCGGCGACGCCAGGCCTTGGAAGACCTCCGCCAGCTCGCCGGCGCTCTCGATGTTCAACGTCAGTTCGTCCACGACTCGCTCCTCGACTCTCCATCGTACCGAGAACGGTTCTGATTACGGTTCTCAACTACATTAACCTAGTTTACATATGCACATGTATTGACGTAAGGTGGGGCGTGAGGAAAGGAGGTCGGATGGACGGCCACGACCACGGCAGCACAATGGAGCTCTTCGGCGAAGCGGCCAAACGCCATCGCGTTCGCCTGTCGATCGCGTTCGGCATCACCTTCGTCATCCTGATCGCTGAGGTCATCGGCACGATCCTCACCGGCTCCCTGGCGCTGCTCGTCGACGCGGGGCACATGCTCACTGACACGGCGGGACTGGCGATGGCCCTCGTGGCCTCATATCTGAGCACCAAGCCGGCCACGAACAAGCGCACCTGGGGATACCGACGCGCTGAGGTGCTCGCCGCGACCGCGCAGGCAGCAGTCCTCCTCGCCGTTGGCGTGTTCGTGTTGATCGAAGGCGTCCGCCGGCTGTTCGAGCCGCCGGAGATCCCCTCCACCGAACTGTTGATCTTCGGCATCATCGGCCTTCTGGGCAACGTGGCGTCTCTGACCGTCCTGGCCTCCAGCCGAAGCGAGAACTTCAACCTCCGCGCCGCCTTCCTCGAGGTGATGAACGACGCGCTTGGCTCGGTGGCCGTCATCGTCGCTGCAATCCTGATCGGCCTGACCGGATGGGGCGCCGCGGACGCGCTGGCCGGAATGTTCATCGGCGTGCTCATCCTCCCGCGAGGCGTTTGAAACTGCTCCGGGAAACCACGAGCGTGTTGCTGGAGTCCACACCTCCCGGGCTGGACCTGGACGCGGTCCGCAACCACGTCTTGGAGCTGCCGGAAGTGGTCGACATCCACGACCTGCACGCCACCCAGATCGCGACCGGATTGCCGGTCCTGACAGCGCACGTCATCGTGGAAGCCGATACCTTCGAGAATGGGCGCCTGCCCGAGCTCCTGGACAAGCTTCAGGACTGCGTTGCAAGCCACTTCGACGTCAGCATCGAACATTCCACCTTCCAGTTCGAGCCGCCACAGCACAGCCGCCACGAGCATTCCGCACACGAATAACCCAGGGACCATTGATGACTGCCCCCAGCTCCTCCGCCGACCCCAGCCGTTCCCTGTGGAGGATCCTTGCTCTTTTGGCCGTGGTCGCACTCGCCTTCGTCGCTAACTGCCTCACCGCGCCGCCTGCGGAAGCGCACGACGCCCTCGCAGAATCCAATCCCGCCCAAGGGCAGACTGTCACCGAGAAGTTGGATCAGATCGTGCTGACCTTCAACGAGGCGCCACTGAGCGGCCTACAAGGGGGCATCGTCATTCAGGCAGTCGGGCCGACCGGCCGCGAGGCCACCACCGGCGAACTCCGCATCCAGGACCGGACCCTGTCGCGGACTGTCCTGATGACCGAGCAGGGCGATTACACCGTCTCGTGGCGCACGGTCTCTGCCGACGGGCACCCCATTGACGGGAGCTACACCTTCAGCTACGCCGGTCCCATTCCGGCCTCTCCCACCGCGACGTCGACTCCCACCCCTTCGGCAGCGCCGACCACTTCCGCAGTCGCCTCGCCCACAAGCACCCCGACTGCAGCTAACACGTCATCTGGCGCACCGATCGCATTCGTCGTCGTGATCATCATCGTTGTGCTGCTGCTCGCCGGCGGCGGCCTGTGGCTCGCCACGGAGCTCAACCGTCGCCGCACGACCAAGCCGTAGCTCGGTCAGCGGCGATTCAACCTCGCCAGCCATGCGTTGTAGGCGTCGAGCTCCCGCGTCGCCCTCCACATCTTTCCGGCGGTCTGCCGCCTCGGCTTAGCGCGTATCGTCGGAAGCCCACGCGAAGAGCAGGATCAGAACGATGATCAGCGACGGCAGTTCGCCATACGACCACGCCAACGCGCCCGCGATGCGCTGATCAGCAACCGCATCGATGTTCCAGGCCGCCGGCGACTCCGCGAAGAAGCTCACGAGCGGGATAGTCGCCATCATGGCAATCACCCCGAAGAACGCGTGAAGTGGCATCTCGATGAACATGTCCAGCAGGCGTCCGAGGTGCGACTGACGTCGCGGCAATGGGTCTGGAGAGATAAGCGGAATTGTGAAGAGGATGCCAGCGGCCAAGAACACCACCTCGAGTGAAAGGTGCCCGAGCACCGATCCGAGCAGTGTTGATGCCAAGCCGCTGAAATAGAGGCCGTAGAACACCATCAGGAACAGCGGGACCATGAAGCCCGGATGCAGCAACAAGCGCGCAAAACGGGAGCACAGCCCGACGAGGGCAAAACCGCCGAATGAATCGCCACTGCCCCCTCGCTAGGTGCCGCCTTCAAAAGAAGCTTGCCCGGCGCTCCCAGGATCAGCAGCGGCGGGATCGCCATCATCAACGTGAGCTGCTGAAACATGAACACCGAGAACATGCGGTAGCCGTAACCCTCGAGTCCCGTCCCCGTCAATGCAACCAACACGCCGCAACCAGTCAGGAAGAGCGTGGTGCGCCACCACGGCCACGCGAGCCGCAGCCGGAGCAACCGCCACACACCGCATAGATACGCGAGAGCGAGTACGACGCCCACGATCGGGAGCAGAGGAATCGGTTG
Organism: Leifsonia sp. L25; assembly: GCF_050632895.1. The sequence continues at coordinate 205,781 of NZ_JBODRZ010000004.1, forward strand.
TGGGGACCACACCAGGAAGGCCGCCAAGCGCGGCGCCTGGTCGGGCAAGTACGCAGGCCCATCCATCTCAGACCGTCCCCGGACCCGGATCCTCTGATCGAGATTCGACAACCCGCTGGCCCAACACCAACAGGAGCACGAATACGGCGACCGCAGTGATCGCCCACAGCAGCACGGCCCCGATCAGTTGATCAACCGCAGGCGTCACACCCAGCGCGGGCAACGTCACCCCATACCAGGCGGGGAGAACGCCGCCGGGGACGAAAGCAACGACGACCGCGAGCAGGCCCGCTGCCAGAACCACCATCATCGCGATCCCCACCACCTGCACCACTAGTCGCTGTCCAGCGTCGGCCTTACCGAGCAACGACGCAGCGAACAGTGTCGTCACCCCGAACACAACCAAGGTCGTGAACGCTCGACCCACAGGATCCTGCACCGCCCAACCCAGCCACGGCGAGAGAAGCACGGTACCGAGGAACACGACCAGAGCACCCGCCGACATCCACGGCGCCCTCCAGGGGCAATTCGATCGCTCGGCTCCCGAGCACCCACCTCGTCCACTCGCGCGCGCCGAGGCTACCGTCCCCTCGGAGCCGTACTACGGTCTCAAGCAACCGAATCGGTTGCGCTGCGACGACAAGAACCGCAGCGAGAACTCCGCCTAACACAAGCAATGCCGTGTACGCCGTGAACGAGAACGTTGCATACGCCCCGGGAGCGAACAGAACGCGAACACGATGACAACGGCGGCGCCGACCCCGGCGAGCGTACGCGACCGCGGCCATCCGCCGTTTCGCTGTGCCGCGAACACACCGTAGAGGTAAGAGCCGAGGCCGAGCAGCACGACGAGGACAGCCGCGGCGTCGAACACCCACGTGTCAACGAGCCGTGCGATTCCCGGCGCCGGTGGTATCCGGTCACCCGTGAGCTGCTCAGCCTTCGTCGCCAACAGGATCTGACCACCAGGGGTCTCCGTCCGAGACAACGTTGCTCCTGCTCCCATCGCCACGCCCAAGACCAGCAACTCCCAGAGCACGAGTGATCCGAATACGAGCCGGCGCCGCAGCGCGGGCATGTCCGTGGAACCGAAGCGGCGAATCACCCACGTACGCTGTGCCCACCCGAACCCGACCAGCAGTAGGAGAGCGACGATCTTCAAAGACAGCAGCCGACCGTAATCCGTCGTGAGGAGCTGTACCGGATGCGACAAACGGACGAGTGCGCCCGCCATCCCGGAGATGGTCACGGCGCACAATCCCGCAAACGCAATCGCCGAGAAGCGACGCACCAACGGCACGAACGCGCGCTCGTCGAAAGCCGCAGCGTAGGTCACCGCGGCCAAACCACCAACCCACACCGCCGCTCCCGCGACATGCAGCCAGAGCGCGACCGTCGCGGCCACGTGGTTCCCAGCGCCAGCGGCATGGCCCTGAAGCGCCAGTGGAACAAGCGCAACCAATGCCAAGACGAGAGCTGCGGCCACACCTGTCTGCCCACGGGCCGCGAACGTCAGGACACTGATCGTCGCGGTCATCAGGATCGTAGCTAGCCAACCCTGGCCGACCGCAATCTGCGTGAAGAACTGCGCAAGGCTGGAACCGAGCATGTTCGCCTCAACCGGCCCTGTCAGAGCTGATCGACGTCATGACTGCTGCAACACAGCTTGCGACCAGCCAAGCGGCAGAACACCAGGGTGCCGCATCCAGGAGCCTGTCCCATGCCCTCAACCCGACGGGCACGCAGACGGCTGCAACTACCAGCGCGCCAATCGTGGCCGCGGCCGCTAGATCGACGACAACTTTCATAGCCGGCAAGCCGTATGTCACAAGCGGCCCCGGGTTGAAGATCGACCCGTCCGGCCGGACCGTCAGCATCGCCAGTGCCAGCGCAGCGACCACGGCCGCGATGATAAGAGAGGCAAGCGCGAATAGCGCACTCCGCGTCGAGCCTGATCTCGTCGACGTTGCGCCGGTCACGACGGATCCTGCTTACCAGCCAGCTCGGAACCGGCCGTCGACCCGCGCTGGGAGCGCTCCCACTTGTCCTCATGTGCGTGGGCGGCACGTTCGCGCTGATCGGCGCGGAGAATCGCGCGCAGCGCGAACCAGAAAATGAGTCCCACCAGCACCGTTGGCGTCAGAGACCACAGAGCATTAGTCCAATAATCGTCCATCTTCACCTTCACAAACCATCGAGTACGCGGCTCGCCGAACGTGGGCGTGCGCCTGCAGAATCGCGGAACGGAAGGTGATCAGATTCGAAGTATGCCCAGCAGGCCCAACCGTGACGGCGCCGTCGGCGACTCGTGTTGTGGAATGGCGACCGCAGGTGGCGCCGGGTGCGCGGTCTCGAGAAGTGTCTCAACCGCGACCGTCGAATCGTGAACCGGGGTGGCAGCACCGGCCGTGGCGCACAGTGCCGCACAGAATTCGGCACCGCTGTTATCGGGATTCGTGTCGCCTACGCCCACCTGCTGTGACCACGAAGCGCTCAGGTTCACGTGTGCAGCATCGGAACAGTGTCCGAACCCGATGCCGGCGAGCACCGCAGCGACGAGAACGAGAAAGAAGACGGGCACGACACGCACGCTGTGCAGCGCTCCACTCATCCGACCTCCCCTGTTGGACTCAGCGTATCCACTCGAACTGTGAGAGATCCTGCGCAGCCCTCACTTCAGCAGTCCGGGTCGACGCGAACTCTGCTCTTGCCACACCGGAAGCGCGAACACATGATGTGACCCATGACCGATCGTGGCTCACTGAGCCAACCGGGGAGTGCCCCGACAGACGATGCACGCCGCACGTTGTGGCGGCACATCGGCACCCCGGCAGCTATTTACGGGACGATCGTCTACGCGAGCGTCGTTGCTGCTACGTCGATTGGGCTCAAGAAGTCAAGTTCAGCGTGGCAGGTGCTCATTTTCGCCGTCGTCACCGTAATCGTTTTCTGGGTGGCCCACGTCTATTCGACTGCACTCGGGTCCCACGGCCACGCTGACCACATCAGGGACCGGATACGTGATTCGATCGGACAATCGCTGAAGGAATCGAGCGGGATGCTTGAGGCGGCCATCATCCCATCTATCCCGCTACTGCTGGCGGCGTTCGGTGCGATGCCGGTCGATGCCGGAATATCAGTCGCCCTCTGGTTCGCCGTTGTCATGCTTGCGCTACTGGGCTACCTCGTCCTCTGGCTTCGCTCTCGACCATGGTGGGCCTGCGTAGCCGCAGCACTGACAAGCGCTCTCTTCGGTCTCCTGGTGATCTTGCTCAAGACAGCGTTGTATTGATCAGTAGCTGAGTCGGACGGCTTTGGCGTCGCCACTCTGATCGGCTTCACCTGCGATCTGAGCACCCCCACTCAAGTGTTCAGACGTCCGCTGCGCCCTCCGCCCCGATCACCCCCGCGTTCGTGCAGTCGATCAAGGAGAATGGGGTCCTCACCCCGTACTTGCCCACCGCGACAGCGACGGCCAGGTCACCGTCCGTGCCGGACAGCGTCGAGTCTTCGCCGCCCGCGAAGCAGGACTTACGACCATTCCCGTCTACCTGGTCGATGCTCACGGCGTGGCGGCGGAGCGGATCGTGCAGCAGATGGTCGAGAACGACCAGCGCGAAACCCTCACCGACAGCGACCGGGCCGCCGCGCTCCAAGGCTACGAATGGCACACACGCCGTCTCGGCCGTCAGCGCCGCCAGCCGGCCGATCGGCGTGCGCGGATCGGAGGCTATCGCCCATCCATCGACGGCGTACCGGCCAACCGTCTCGATGCACTCCCGCTTCTCCTCCGCCGACGGGCTCGTCGAGCCAACCACCCCGATCAGTCCGCCCTGCAGGTCCGGACCCATGTTTCTCGTGTCGATGATGAATACCCGCATCCTGATCACTCCCCTGGTCGATCGTTTTGTTTGCCTTTCCGGCGGGGAGATCAGTGGCGAGTGGAAGGTGCCGAAGTGCCGGGACCGTGGAATACCGGAGGGAGCGCAGCGAGTGAGGATATGCCGCGAAAGCCCGGCACGGAAGCACCGGGAACGAGCTACGATCGGGCGGCGGAAAGACACACAAACCGTCAAAGGCAGCGCCGCCGGAGGCGGCTCCTCCCGTCGTTGCCTGAGCGGTATCGCACGACGGGGCCGTCCAGTCGATCTCCGACGCCCGTCACCGACTTATTTCTTCGAGATCGGCTGGTCACAACGGCGCCGGTCGACCACCGAGGCGCGAGTATCCCACGGGCGAGCGCGCTGACAACCGACTGGGGGAGGCGGCGTCAGATGCGACGGCACCATACCCGGAGGTTCGCTAAGAATCCACCAAGATCAGGGCCGCCATGTGAGCTGCCAGCCTTAGTTGACCTGGATTAGCGGACTTCCGAAAGAGTTCGCGTTCTCCATCAGGGGTGCGCGAGCGCATTCGCGACCGCGGTCTGCGCCTGGGCGTGCGTGCCCAGCCCGTGCGCGGCGAGATAATGCTCCGCATCTAGGGCGGCAGCGCAGCCGGTGCCCGCGGCTGTGATGGCCTGCCGGTACCGACGGTCGACGAGGTCGCCGCACGCGAACACGCCGGGCAGGTTCGTCTCGGTGGTCGGATGCTGAACCTTCACGTAACCGTCGGCGTCCAGATCGATCTGACCCGCGACCAATGCGCTGCGCGGGTCGTGACCGATCGCCACGAACAGGCCGGTCGCATCCAGGGTGCCCGGCTCGCCCGTGACGGTGTTGCGAACCGTGAGCCCGTTCAGCTTGTCGTCACCGTGGGCTTCGGCGATCTGGGTGTTCCAGCGGATGGTGATCTTGGGGTTCTCTTGCGCCCGATCCTGCATGATCTTCGATGCGCGCAAGGCATCACGCCGGTGGATGAGGGTTACCGAGTTGGCGAACCGGGTGAGGAACATGGCCTCCTCCAGCGCCGAGTCGCCGCCGCCGGCGACCGCGATGTCCTGATTCTTGAAGAACGCGCCGTCGCAGGTGGCGCACCACGATATCCCGTACCCGGAGAGCCGATCCTCTCCCTCGATGCCGAGCTTGCGGTGCGCCGACCCCATCGCAAGGACCACGACGTGTGCCTCATACACGGTTCCGCTTCCGGTGGAGATCGACTTGATGTCGCCGGTCAGGTCGACGGCGGTCGCATCATCGTAGACGAGGCGAGCGCCGAAGCGCTCGGCCTGCTGGCGCAGGTTCTCCATCAGGTCCGGGCCCTGGATGCCGTCGATGAAGCCGGGGAAGTTCTCGACCTCGGTGGTGTTCATCAGCGCACCGCCGATCTCGACCGAGCTGGTCAGCACGATCGGGTCAAGGCCGGCGCGGGCCAGATAGATCGCGGCCGTGTACCCGGCGGGGCCAGAGCCGATGACGACAACGTTTTCGACGCTCACGCGGGCGTCACCTCCAGACTCGTCAGCAGCTCGCGCACGTGCTGCTCCACCTCGTCGCGGATGACGCGGACCTGCTCGATGGACTGGCCTTGCGGGTCTTGCAGTTCCCAGTCCTGGTAGCGCTTGCCGGGGTAGATCGGGCAGGCGTCGCCGCAGCCCATTGTGATGACGACGTCCGCGGCCTGAACGACGTCGTCGGTCAGCGGCTTGGGGAACTCGCGGCTCATATCCAATCCCATCTCGGTCATCGCCTCGACCACGGCCGGGTTCAGCTCATGGGCGGGCATCGACCCGGCGGAGCGGACGTGGATGCGGCCGCCGGAGAGCGCCTCGGTGAGGACGGCGGCCATCTGGGAGCGGCCGGCGTTCTGCTCGCACACGAACAGCACCTCGGGCCAGATCACCGGCAGGGCGCCCTTGGCTTGGGCGAGCGCGGTCAGGCGTTCGGTCGCGAAGTGAATGGTGCGGGTCGCCAGGTGCGCCTTCACGGTCGCGGTGCGCAGCAGCGCCGTGTACGACTCCAGCACGTACCGTTCGACGGTCTCCCGGTTGAAGATCCCTCGAACTTGGCCGCCAGATCGTCGGCGAGACGGCGCAGATACTGTTCCGGGTAGGCGAGTTCCGGCTGGGCTCGGCGCCCCGTCGCGTCGATGGTCATGAGCGTCACACCGCCGCTGGGAGGAGCTCGGCGAGCAGGTTCTGGACGCGCTGCTTGATATCGTCGCGGATCGGACGGACCTCGTCCACAGGACGCCCGGCCGGGTCGGTGAGCTCCCAGTCCTCGTAGCGCTTCCCGGGGAAGATCGGGCACGTGTCGCCGCAGCCCATGGTGATGACGACGTCGGACTCCTTGACCGCCTCAGTGGTGAGGATCTTCGGCTGCTCGCCCGCGATGTCGATGCCCTCCTCGGCCATGACCTGCACGGCGACCGGGTTGATCTGGTCTTTCGGCTCGGAGCCGGCGGAGAGGACCTCGACGCGGTTTCCGGAGAGCTCGCGCATGTACCCGGCGGCCATCTGGGAGCGGCCGGCGTTGTGGATGCAGACGAACAGGACGGTGGGCTTGGTGTCAGTCATGGTTCTCCTCGGTTCTCAACGATCTTCGTTAAGCATAGATGTAGGTCAATGCTTTTTCCAGTCGTCTATCGCCGAATTCGGCAATCGTTCACTTTTCGATCCGCTCGAGAAGGTCGCGGACGCGACCCTCGATGTCGTTTCGGATCTCGCGGACGCGGGCGATCGGTTGCCCGACGGGGTCGGGGATGTCCCAGTCCAGGTACTCGCGGCCGGGGTAGATGGGGCAGGCGTCGCCGCAGCCCATAGTGATCACGTAGTCGGCCGCGCGGACCGCTTCGTCGGTGAGCGGCTTGGGGAATTCGCCGCCGAGCGGGGTGCCGATCTCGTCCAGCACCGTGACGATCGTCGAGCGCACCGCCTCCGCCGGCTCCGAGCCGGCTGTACGGACGATGACCCGGTCGCCGGCGAGCTGGCGCAGGATCGCCGAGGCGAGCTGGGAGCGGCCGGCGTTCTGCACACAGACGAACAGCACCTCCGGCACGGTGTGGATGGTTTCGTCGGCCCGTAGGAGCGCATCGAGCCGATCGATCGTGAAGCTGCTGGTCTGCGACGCTCGGGTCGGATGCGATCCGTCGCGCTCACCGAGCATCCGGTAGCTGTCGTGGACATACGAATTGACGGTCTCCGGCGCTAACACCCCTCGGTACCGCGCCGTCAGGTCGGCGACGATGCGCTCCAGCGCGGGTGTGTCATCGCGTGTCTCGCCGTCTCGGACCAGGTCGGCGACGCGGTCAAGCTGGGAGGGTGTGATCGAGTACCACGCGGTCCGGCCGATCTGTTCGCGCTCGACCAGGCCCTCGTTCTTGAGCATCCGCAGGTGGTGCGAGACGGTGGGCTGGGTGAGGCCGAGGGCTTCGGCCATTCGGGTCACCGAGCCTCTGCCTTCCTCTGAGTCGAGAATGATCCGCAGCAGAGCCGCACGCGTCGGATCGCTGATGCGCTTGAGGCTTTGCAGTCCGGTGACGTTGGCGACACTCATGAGACGTGAGTCTATGCGCCTTGCCGCCCAGCCGTGTCCGGTGCGCCGTCATCCTCGTCGAGCAGCATCCCGACCGAGGTCGCACATGCATCGCCCTTCCATGCTTCGATGCCCTCACGGGCGGCGAAGAAGGCGATGACGAGACCTGCGATCGGGTCTGCCCACCACCAGCCGAGAAGGCTGTTCACGAGCAAGCCGACCAGCACAGCGGCGGAGAGATATGTGCAGATCAGCGTCTGTTTGGAGTCCGCCACGGCCGTCGCCGACCCGAGTTCTCGCCCGGCGCAGCGCTCGGCGTAGGAGAGGAACGGCATGACGACAACGCTCAGTGCGGTCAGGACGATCCCGACCGGAGAGTGCTGGACGTCGATCCGCCCAACGAGCGAAAGTACTGAGCTGAGGGTCACGTAGACGGCGAGCGCGAAGAACGCGAGGGCGATGACGCGCAGGGTCGGCTTCTCCCAGCGCTCGGGGTCGCGGCGAGTGAACTGCCATGCGACGGCAGCCGCCGAGAGCACCTCGATGGTCGAGTCGAGGCCGAAGCCAATCAGGGCCGTCGAGGAGGCAGCGCTGCCAGCAGCAATCGCCACAACGGCTTCGATGAGGTTGTAGCCGATGGTTGCTGCGACGATCCATCGAATGCGGCGCTGAAGAACCAGAGCCCGGTCGGCGGAGGCGGCCACGGTCATGCGCACTGACACTCCTCCCCATCGCAGCATCCGGGTTCCACGAACAAGGTCACCCGCAGGAGCTCGTCCAGCGCGGGCGCGATATGACCGTCGGCGAGCCGGTACCAGGTGCGTCGACCTTCGGGGATGGCCTCCACCAGACCGCAACCGCGCAGACACGCGAGCTGGTTCGACATCACCTGGCGGGACACCCCAAGTGCTTCGGCGAGATCGGACGGAAAGGCGGGCGCTTCCCGCAGTGCGAGCAGGATGCCGACCCGGTGGGGTCGGAGAGTGCATGCCCGAACCGCGCGAGAGCGGCAGTGTGCGTGACGGTGGCGGCCGGTGCGAGTGTCGTCATCGCTCGACCTCAGTGAGTGAGAGCGAAGGCGGTCAGCTGCTCCGCCGTCCCCGAGACGATCAGTCGGAGATCGTCGTGCGTGTCATCGATGTCCCAGTCGACGAACGCACAACAGGACTGTTCGGCGGTCACGAGGTCGCGCAGCTCCGCAAGGGAAGTGTCGTTCTTGACGTAGCCGACGGTGATGTTGCCGTCGCCGTTCTCACGACTGATGCCGTACCGCTCATCGAAGTCGTGCCAGCGTTTCACTTGTTCCCTGCCAGTGCTGGGAGACAGTGTGCAAGCGATCGGGAGTCCGTTGAGGGGGCCGACATGCGTCATGTTCTGATGATACAGCGATTGCTGTACTAACGGAACGTTCGCACGCGGCCACCCACGCGTCAGCCCGCTAGGAGCAGCACGAGGACCCGCTCGCGCCGGTCGAACAGACACCTGTGGCCGGGAGCACGAGTTGCACGTTGCGTGCCGACGCGATGTCGCCGGCGAGGTAGGCGGTGATGGATCGGACCTGCTCGTATCCGGTGGCGAGGAGGAACGTCGGGGCGCGTCCGTAGGACTTCATCCCGGCGAGGAAGAAGTTCGGTTCCGGCTGCTCCAGCTCGGCGAACCCGTGGGGCTCGACCGTGCCGCAGGAGTGGATGTTGGGGTCGATCAGCGGCGCCAGCCGGACGGGAGCCTCCACGATCTCGTCCAGGTCGAGCCGGATCTCGCGCAGCATGTCCAGGTCGGGCCGGAAGCCTGTCGCGTTCACCACGATGTCGGTGTCGTGCTCGACGAGCTCGCCCGCTCGCTGGCCGATCAGCTTGACGCCGTTCTCGGTTGCGGCGAGGCGGAGGATTTCGAACCGGTCGAGCTGCTGGATGGCGCCGGTACCGATGAGGCGGTCGACGCGCTTGCCGATGGCGGCGCGCTCGATCAGCTGGTCGTTATCCGAAGTGGCGACCCGGACGGCGCTGGCGTTGCGGATGAGCCAGGTGATCTGCGTCTCCGGCACCTCGCGCTTGAGGGCGGCGAGGTTCAGGAGGGTGTTCGCTGCGGAGTGGCCCGCGCCCACGACGGTGACGCGCTTGCCGGCGAACCGGTCGCGCTCGCGCCCAATCACATCCGGCAGAGCGTGCGAGACGTGCCCGGCGACCGACGGCAGTCCGAGGGGTCCAGCCCGGACGAGGCCAGACTGTTCGGGGTCAGGTAGGTGCCGGACGCGTCGATGACGGCGCGGGCCGTGACCTCCCGCACGCCGTCCGCATCGCTGATGCGGAGCAGGAACGGGGTGTCGTCGCGGCCGGTGCTGCGGGTGCGGTCCATGCCCTCGCGACTGACATCGGTGACCGTGACGCCGTAACGGATGTGCGGACGGATCGAGTCGAGTGCAGCCAGCGGCGCCAGGTAGTCATCCAGGAATTGGCCGCCGGTGGGCAGCTTCTTCTCGTCGGGACTCGCCCACCCTGTTTCAGCCAGGAGCCGGGCTGCGGCCGGGTCGACGAGCATCTTCCAGGGCGAGAAGAAGCGGATGTGCGCCCACTGGGAGACGGTGTGACCGGACGCGTCGCCGGTCTCGTAGATCTCGAACGGGATGCCGCGTTCGATCAGGTGGGCGGCGGCCGCGAGCCCGATCGGCCCGGCGCCGATGATCGCCACCGGGAGCCCGTCGAGGCGGCTGCTGCGGACCGTGGGTACGGTCAGGTCGACGAGGGTCATCCGTCATTCTCCATTCATCGAAGGTTTTCGATTTATAGTGTGCATGCTTCATCGAAATCTGTCAATGTATGGGTACACTAACAGCATGGCCGTTCTCGAAGCACTCCCGATCACACCCGTGAATGCCTGCTGCACTCCCGTGACGAGCGAGACCCTCTCGCTCGACGAGGCGGAGTCGATGGCCACGGCGTTCAAGGCGCTCGGCGACCCCACCCGGCTCCGCCTGCTCTCGATCGTGGCCAACTCCGAGGGCCAGGAGGCGTGCGTGTGCGACCTGACCGAACCGGTCGGGCTCAGCCAGCCGACGGTGTCGCATCACCTTAAGCTTCTGCTGGACGCGGGCTACATCACCCGATCGAAGCGCGGCACCTGGTCGTACTACAAGCTGGTCCCGGGAAGCCTGGAGCGCGTGTCGAAGGTGCTCACGACGGCACTGTGACCGAGCTCGCCCAGCCGCCTGTCGCAACGAGGCAGCCATCGCGCTGGAGTCTCGCCGCACTGTCGGCCGGCCAGATCCTGAACTGGGGGATCCTCTACTACGCCCCGGTCGTAGAGCATCGGGTGTCTACCGTGGTCCGAACCCGTCGGTTCTGGGTGCTGGTGGGCACGATGTCGCTGATCACCACCAGCCTGTATGCGGTGACCCTCGCGATCATTCCGCTCTTCACGGAGAAGGGCATGAGCTACGGCGTCGCCGCGCTGGCCCTGGGGTTGGTGGGCGCCGGACAGGTGATCGGCCGGTTGCTGTTCTACCTGACCCCTCACCGCTCGAAGCCGTCGCTGCCGATCGCGGTCATCGCTCTCGGGTCGACCGTTGGGCTGCTCGGGCTTGCCCTGATCCCTGGCCCGGTGTGGCTGCTGATTCTCGTCGCGATCCTGGTCGGCGCGATACGCGGCGCTCACACACTGGTTCAGGCGTCCGCTGTCGCCGACCGTTGGGGAGTCCACAACTACGGGTCGATCAACGGTGTCTTCGCCGCCCCGATCACTGTGCTGACGGCGCTCGCACCGGCGCTCGGGCCCCTTATCGCCAACAGCGTCGGCAGCTACGCGGGGATGGCCGCGCTCATGGCCGGCGTGGCCTTGGCAGCGTTGGCTCTCTCGCGGGCGACCTAGCTCGGCGTCAAATGCGCTGCGAGGGAGTCGATCCTGCGCGCGATCTCCTGGAAGGCCGACTCGAACGCCTGCGCACTGCCGTCTAACACCGGGTCCGGAATCGACCAGTGCGCACCTCCCAGCCCCAGCTCCTCGTGTGCGCGGTCGCAGACGGTCACCACATAGTCGCCGTCCGCGATGACGTCCGCATAGAGCTTCGGCCGACCGATCAACGCCACGCCGTGGTGCGCCGCCACCTGAACGGCGCCCTCTGCGACGCGTGCCGCCGGATGCGTACCGGCCGAGACGGCCGGGACCGTGCTGGTGCGCGACCAGAGCGCCTCCGCCAGTTGCGAGCGTGCCGAGTTCGCAGTGCAGACGAAGACGACGCGGTGCGCTGCGGCATCGGCCGACGGCCCCAGCGCCGCGAGCGCGGCCGGCCGGAGGCGCACGTACGTTCTCCGGCGATCTCCCTCCGAGCGCTCGCGCACGATGATCCCTTGACGCTCCAGGACCGCGAGATGGTGCGCTAGCAGATTGGTCGACACCCCGAGCTCCGCGACGAGCTCTCCCGGTGTCAAGTCGCCGATCACGAGGAGGTCCAGGACCCGCAGGCGCAACGGATCGGCGAGGGCCGCGTGCAACGCAGCCCGCTCCTCCAAGGGATTTCGCCCACTGTTCATTGCCTCAATCTTGACTGAGGTAACTTGCACCGGTCAAGATGAACGCGATGAATACGCGCCTCCTCTCCCGACTGCTCGCTGAATTCCTGGGAACCGGACTCCTCGTCACGGTCGTCGTCGGCTCCGGGATCGCCGCCAGCCGCCTCTCCCACGACACCGGCCTGCAGCTGCTCGAGAACAGCATCGCCACCGCCCTCGGCCTCGCCGTGCTGATCCTCCTGTTCGGCTCCGTCTCCGGAGCCCACTTCAACCCGGTCGTCTCACTGGTCGACTGGATCGGCGGCCGATCCGCCCGCAACGGACTGACCCTCGCCGAGGCGGGGGCATACATCCTCGCGCAGGTCCTCGGCGCCATCGGCGGAGCCCTGCTCGCCAACGCGATGTTCGAGCTGCCCACGCACGTTGCCACCACCGAGCGGGTCACTGCCGGGACGCTCCTCGGCGAAGTCGTCGCGACGGCCGGGCTCATCATGCTGATTCTCGCGCTCGCCCGAACCGGACGCAGCGCCGCTGCCGCCCCCGCGATCGGCGCCTACATCGGCGCCGCCTACTGGTTCACCAGCTCCACCTCGTTCGCGAACCCCGCCGTCACCATCGGCCGGATCTTCTCCGACTCGTTCGCCGGCATCGCCCCGGCGTCCGTCCTCCCCTTCATCGCCGCCCAACTCGTCGGCGCCGCCATCGGCGTCGCACTCACCCTGGCGCTGTTCCGCTCCGAGAAGGTGCTGGCCCAGGCCGCGGCGGACGTCGTCATCCCGCAGACCACCGATCGCTGAACGGAACCGTCCCATGCATCTCGTCGCCATCGGCGGCAGCGACGCCGGAATCTCCGCCGCGCTGCGCGCCCGCGAACTCGACCCGGCGACCGACGTCACCGTCGTCGTCGCCGACGAATACCCCAACTTCTCCATCTGCGGCATCCCGTACTACTTCTCCGGTGACGTGCGCCCCTGGCAGTCGCTCGCCCACCGGACCCACGCCGACCTCGAAGCCACCGGAATGTCGCTGAGGCTCAACACGCTCGCCACCAACATCGACGTCGCCGGTCAACGATTGAACGTCCGGGCGGCGGACGGAACCGAGTCCGTGATCGGGTACGACGAGCTGATCGTCGGCACCGGCGCGCTCCCCTCGCACGCGGGCATCACCGGACTCGACCAGCTCACCCCCGCCGATGGGCTGCACGTCATCCACTCGATGGGCGATACCTTCGCCCTGGACCGTGACCTTGAAGCACGCGACCCGCGCACCGCGATCATCATCGGCGCCGGCTACGTCGGCCTCGAGATGGCCGAAGGATTCACCGCGCGCGGCATCGACGTCACCGTTCTCCAGCGCGGACCCGAAGTCCTCTCCACGCTCGACCCGGAACTCGGGTCCTCCGTCCGCGAGGAACTGACCAGCCACGGCGTGCACGTGCGCACCCGCACCGTGGTTCGCTCGGTTGAGAAGGACACTGACGGTCTCCTCGTCCGCGCCGACCAGGATGGCCAAGCCGTCGACCTGCGAGCCGACATCGTGCTCGCTGTTGTCGGTGTCCGCCCGAACACTCAGCTCCTGGAATCCGCCGGAGCCACCCTCGGCGCCGGCCGCGCGGTCATAGTCGACGAGCACATGTGCACCGGACTCCCCCACGTCTACGGTGCCGGCGACGGGGTCGTCACCCACCACCGGCTGCTCGGGGTCACCTACCTCCCGCTCGGGACGACCGCGCACAAGCAGGGACGCGTGGCCGGGGAGAACGCCCTGGGCGGCGACGCCCGCTTCGCCGGCTCCGTCGGAACCCAAGTCGTCAAGGTCTTCGACCTCGTCGCAGCGCGAACCGGCCTTCGCGACCACGAAGCACGCGCCGCCGGCTTCCAGAGCGTCACCACCCAGACCACCGCCGACGACCACAAGCGCTACTACCCGGGCGCCCAGCCGATCAGCATCCGCATCACCGGGGACGCCGAAGACGGACGCCTCCTCGGCGCTCAACTCGTCGGCCGCCTCGGCACCGAGACAGCCAAACGCGTCGACACCTACGCGACGGCGCTCTTCGCCGGGCTGACCGTCCAGCAGATCAGCGACCTCGACCTCTCCTACACGCCGCCACTCGGCTCACCGTGGGACGCCGTCCAGGCGGCGACCCAAGCCTGGACCCGAGCCACCATCGAAACCGAGATCACGGTATGAACGACGCCCCCACCGTCCTCTTCCTCTGCACCCACAACGCCGGCCGCTCGCAGCTCGGATCCCACCTCTTCCGCCACGTCGCCGGCGACCGCGCCCACGCCACCAGCGCCGGCACGGCGCCCGCTGACGGGCCAAGCCAGCCCGTGGTTCAGGCTCTCGCCGAGCTCGGCATCGACAGCTCCGGCGCGCAGCCCCGAGCGGTGACGGCCGACGACCTCGCGACCGCCGACATCGTCGTGGCCATGAAGCCTGGGCTCCAGCTTCCCGGCCCCGTGGCGGGCCAGTTCGTCCAATGGGCGTTCCCCGACCCGGCGAGCTGGGACCTCGACGGCGTGCGGGAGCTCCGGGACACGATCCTGGTGCAGGTCGAAGAACTAGTGGGAGTGGGTCGCGCCCGCACAAGAATGATTCAGTGACCACACTGGAAGACTCGACAGGCAAATGATCATCCGACCACTCACGCAGACCGACTGGCCCGAGGTCGAGCGGATCTATTCCGAGGGCATCGCGACCGGAAACGCCACATTCGAGTCCACGCCTCCGTCGTGGGATCGCTTCGACGCGGGCAAGCTGCACGTCGGTCGACTGGTCGCGGTCGATGAAGGCGGCCTCGCCGGCTGGGCAGCCGTGTCCCCGGTCTCCTCACGCGAGGTCTACCAGGGCGTCGTCGAACACCTCCGTCTATGTTGCTGACCGCGCGCGCGGCCGCGGACTGGGACGGCTGCTCCTGAACGAGCTGATCAGCGCGTGCGACAACGCGGGCATCTGGACGATCCAGTCGAGCATCTTCCGCGAGAACACGGCCAGCCTCCGTCTCCACGAGCACGCCGGTTTCCGAGTCGTCGGCCATCGCGAACGCATCGCCCGGATGACCTACGGGCCGTGGGTGGGGCAATGGCGCGACACCATCCTTATCGAGCGCGGCGACGGGAACAGTAGTCCGCACCCCTGGCGCGGCGCTACCCTGGGCGCACCGGAGGGAGGCCCCCTCATGCGCACGGAACCTCTGCTCGGACTGGACGTTGCCTCGCTCTCCGCCGTCTTCCTGGTCCTGCTCGGAATCCACGTCGCGGCGGCTCTGGTCGCCATCGTGGAGCGGACTCGTTGCCATGTTCAGCCGAAAGGGCTCCGGCCGACATGTCGTCAGCGGCCGGTTCTACTTCGGAGCGATCCTGATCGTCTTCGCTTCCGCGTGCGCGATGTCCGCCTTCCGGTGGCCCGCCGACCTACCGCTCGTTGCTCCCGGTGCTGTCGCGGCCGTCGCGGCCACCTACGGGTTCATCTACCGTCGGCTCCACCGACCCGGCGACGCTCCACACATCATCGCCATGGGAGTCTCTTACGTCGCCATGCTGACCGCGTTCTACGTCGACAACGGACCTCACCTGCCGATCTGGCAGCTCCTCCCGTCCTGGCTGTTCTGGTTCCTGCCGGCGATCATCGGGACACCCCTTATCATGCGTGCGGTACTGCGCCACCGTCGGATGCGATCGGAGCGGGCGGCTGCGCGGACACCATAACTTTAGCTAGCGGGTGGCTGCGAAAAAGGGCCCTGGATGGCACCGGACAACCACCGCGGTGAGCCTGTCTACGGCGGAATGATCCGATGCGGTCGCGGCGGCTCCCATGGCGTGAACGGCGAACGCCGCGAGATCGTCTGCTGGTATGTCGGTGCGTGCGCGCCCGGCGCGGGCATCCTCATCAATGAGTTCACGCACCATGTCAGTCAGTTCGAGCTCGGCCGGCGAGATCCGCTCCGGAAGGTGCAGGACACCATCATCCCCATGTTGGTGTCGACGCAGCCGCGCGTACGCCTGCAGCGCTTCGCTCAGGCGGGATTCGGCTGGACTATCGTGCGCAATGCTGCGCAGCTGTTGGAGGTGACGCCCTATCTCTCGCTCCTGCCAGCCGGCCACCGCGGCGGCCACATCGGGTACGTACTTGTACAGCGTGGCGCGCCCTACTCCGCTGGCCTCTGCCAGGGCGGTCATCGTCAGACCGGTGATCCCTCCCGATGAACCAGCCTCCCCGTCGCGTCGAGGATCGAATCGAGCACGGCCGAACGGTGCTCTTCGATCGTCTCGCTCCACAGCTTCGGCATGATTCCACTATAGCCGTTTGGGAGACGCTTTGACGTTTACGCGACGTTCTGTATAGATAAAGGCGTGACAGACAACAGGAACAGGCCCCCGCGCTGGGTGCTCGTCGTATCCGCAACGATCGTTCTGGCGATAGCCGTACTTCTCGTCCTGCATCTCACCGGTAACGGCATGGCGCGGATGCACGGATGACGTCGCCGCGAGCTCGAACGGCGATCGTCGCGTGGCACGTGGGGCTGTCGATCGGCTGGGTCGGCGCAGTCGCTGCCTTCGCCACCATCGCAACACTCGGCTGGACGACCGCCGAAGAGGATCTCTGGGCAGGAATCTATGCGGCGCTTCGGGCGACCATATGGTTCGTGATCGTTCCTCTCGCGGGTGCCAGCCTGATAAGCGGTATCTTCGTCTCGCTCATCACCCGCTGGGGATTGACGCGTCACTATTGGGTCCTGTTGAAGCTGATCCTGACTGTTGTCGCTACCGCCGCCCTCGCACTGCACGCACACGTCTCCGACATCGCCGCGCACGCGGCGGTGACAACCGGACGAGATTTCGCGGCCGCTCGCGTCCAACTTGTCGTCGACAGCGTCGCAGGGCTGATCGTGCTCTGCGCGATCGCGCTCCTGAGCTTTATCAAACCCCGAGGGATCACGCCCTGGGCCGCGCGAGAACGAGTCCTGCAGCGAAGTTGATGCTCCGCAATTACCTCGGTCGATAGATCGATGTCGCTCTCGATGCGGCTCAACTCAGCCGCACGGGCAGTCAATCGACGTCGTCACGATCCAATTGGGACAACAGTGCGCAGGAGCCGACCGTGGGGGCGTGCGCGGAATGAGCCGCCATGAGAATGCGCGTGGGCGTGCGCCATCGAACCTCCGATCGGGGGTGGGTGGCCGCGCCACTGTAGTACGGCGATCTCGAACGACAGAGAAGAGCCGCTGCGAAAACCACCATGTTGCGCGACGACGGACATCCAGGGTTGCAGAAATACCACCTAGGGGTATCATTTTCCAAGACAGCGATACCCTCCGAGGGTATCCCAGCAATCATGGAGGACTGATGGAAACGATCGAGTACCAGGTGACCGGAATGACCTGCGAGCACTGCGAGCGGGCAGTGTCCACCGAGGTGGCCCAGGTCGCCGGCGTCGAGAACGTGAAGGTGTCCGCGTCCGACGGCGTTCTGCATGTCACCGCCGCGACCGGCGTGGACGACACCGCCGTACTCGCCGCGGTCGACGAGGCCGGCTACGCCGCCGTCCGGAAGTAGGAACCGCACCGCCGTCCGAACCTGAGGAGCACCACATGACAGCATCTCCCTCGCCCGCAGCAAGCAGCGCCACCCTCGAGCTCGAGGTCGGCGGAATGACCTGCGCGTCGTGCGCAATGCGGATCGAGAAGAAGCTGAACCGTCTGGACGGCGTCACCGCGACCGTGAACTACGCGACCGAAAAGGCACGAGTGTCCCTGCCGGACGGCATGGATGTGGCCACCGTGATCGCCGAAGTCGAGAAGACGGGTTACACAGCCGCGCTCCCGGCTGTCGAACTCGAAAGCGAGCCGGCGGACGCCGACCCGGAACTCACTGGACTTCGCAACCGGCTCATCGGCAGCGTCGCGCTGTCCGTTCCGGTCATCGCATTGGCGATGATCCCGCCGCTGCAGTTCACGTACTGGCAGTGGCTCTCGCTCACGCTGGCGGCACCGGTCGTGGCGTGGGGAGCGTGGCCGTTCCACAAAGCAGCGTTCATCAACGCCCGCCATGGAGCGGCCACGATGGACACCCTGGTGTCGATCGGAACCCTGGCCGCATTCGTCTGGTCGCTCTACGCCCTCTTCTTCGGAACGGCGGGGATGCCCGGGATGACTCACGGGTTCAGCTTCACGGTGACCGCCTCGGACGGAGCTGGCAACATCTATCTCGAGGTCGCCGCTGGAGTCACCACCTTCGTGCTCGCCGGCCGCTATTTCGAGAAGCGATCGAAGCGGCAGGCCGGCGCAGCCCTGCGGGCGCTCCTTGAACTCGGCGCCAAGGATGTGGCAGTGATCCGCGACGGCCTGGAGGTGCGCATCCCAATCGAGACGCTGCGCACCGATGACGAGTTCGTGGTCCGGCCCGGCGAGAAGATCGCCACCGACGGGATCGTGGTCGACGGTTCGAGTGCGATCGACATGTCGCTGCTCACAGGCGAATCCGTGCCCGTCGAGGTCACGGCCGGTGACGCCGTTGCCGGTGCCACGGTGAACTCCGGCGGCCGCCTCCTGGTGCGCGCCACCCGGGTCGGCAGCGACACGCAACTCGCGCAGATGGCCAAGCTCGTCGAGGACGCCCAGTCCGGCAAAGCAGCGGTGCAGCGTCTCGCCGATCGCATCTCCGGCATCTTCGTCCCGATCGTTCTGGGCATCGCCGTAGTCACCCTGGCGGCCTGGATACTCACCGGTCACCCGACCGCTGCGGCTTTCACGGCCGCCGTGGCGGTACTGATCATCGCCTGCCCCTGCGCGCTCGGACTCGCCACCCCGACGGCGCTCCTGGTCGGAACCGGACGTGGAGCGCAACTCGGCATCCTGATCAAGGGACCCGAAGTGCTGGAGTCCACCCGCACCGTCGACACCATCGTCCTGGACAAGACCGGCACGGTCACCGCCGGGAAGATGACACTGCTCCAGGTCATCACCGCGCCCGACGTCGAGGAGTCCACACTGCTCCGGATAGCCGGCGCCGTTGAAGCTGCTTCCGAGCACCCGATCGCCTGAGCCGTCGCCGCCGCGGCCATCGAGCGCGTCGGCACCCTCTCCACTCCTGAATCCTTCGTGAACATCGAAGGCCGCGGCGTACAGGGCGTTGTGGACGGACACCTGGCGCTCGTGGGCCGCCAGTCGCTGCTGGAGGACTGGTCCATCGTCCTCGATGACAGGCTCGCAACCGCCAAGAACTCTGCTGAAACTGCCGGACAGACCGTGGTCTGCGTCGCATGGGACGGGAAAACGCGAGGGCTGCTCGTCGTCGCGGACGCGATCAAGCCGACCAGCCGAGAAGCGGTGGCCGCGTTCAAGCAGCTCGGACTCACCCCGATCCTGCTCACCGGAGACAACGCGACCGTCGCTCGGGAGGTTGCTCGCGCGGTGGGCATCGAGACCGTGCTCGCCGAGGTTCTCCCCCAAGACAAGGCCGATACCGTGCGCCGGCTTCAGACCGAAGGCAAGACGGTGGCGATGGTCGGCGACGGGGTCAACGACGCCGCAGCCTTAGCGACCGCCGACCTGGGACTGGCGATGGGAACCGGTACGGATGCCGCCATCGAAGCTGCTGACATCACGCTCGTCCGCGGTGACCTCCGGGCTGTCGCCGATGCCGTCCGGTTGGCCCGGCGAACGCTGGGCACGATCAAGACGAATCTGTTCTGGGCATTCGCCTACAACGTTGCGGCGATCCCGCTGGCAGCGTTCGGCCTGCTCAATCCGATGATCGCCGGAGCGGCAATGGCATTCTCCAGCGTGTTCGTCGTGAGCAACAGCCTCCGCCTGCGCGGCTTCCGCTCCAAGACCACCACGACCCGAACGGCCGCCTGAACGCCGGCGACCGTGCTCGAAACCGCATGACCACTCACGAAAAGGACACATCATGAGCGACAGCTGCTGCAACACCAGCACCACCAGCGACCACCACCACGCCGCCACCATGCCGACGGGAAGCACCAACCTCCTCGGCGGGACGGGCGCCGACGATCTCACCGAGTGCGTCGTGATGAAGGGCAGCACCGTCAGCAAGGCGAAGGCAGAGGCACAAGGCCTCTACCGCGACTACAACGGCGAGCGGTACTGGTTCTGCTGTGCCGGCTGCGCACCCCGTTTCGACGCCGACCCCACGGCATACATCACCGCATAACCGCCACCGCCCGGTACAGGCGGCCAGCAGCACATCACCCAGGTGAAGGGCTAAGCATGAACGACCACACCGAGCACGACGGGCGCGACCACCGCGCCCACTCCACCTCGACCGAGACCGCCGAGAACCACGAGGCCCACGACGTGGGCGAGCACGCCGGACACGACATGGCCGGACACGCCGGTCACGGCGGAATGGGTGGGCACGCCGGCCACGGCGACCATGTCGGCCAGTTCCGTCGTCTGTTCTGGATCATGCTCATCATCGCCGTCCCCGTCGTCGGCTTCTCCTCGATGTTCGCGATGATCCTGGGGTACCCGCTGCCGGACGCCGCCTGGGTGGCGTGGATCTCGCCGATCCTCGGAACGGTCATGTACGTCTGGGGCGGTCGCCCATTCCTCACTGGCGCCGTCGGTGAACTGCGGGCGCTCAAACCCGGCATGATGCTGCTGATCGCGTTGGCGATCACGGTCGCGTTCCTGGCGTCCTGGGGTGCGAGCCTGGGGATCCTGGATCACGAACTCGACTTCTGGTGGGAGCTCGCCCTCCTCATCGTGATCATGCTGCTGGGCCACTGGATCGAGATGCGGTCACTGGCACAGACCACCTCCGCCCTCGACTCACTGGCAGCGCTGCTGCCCGACGAGGCCGAACGCGTCGAGGGTGACAGCACGGTGCAGGTCGCCCCCGCCGACCTCGGGGTCGGCGACGTCGTCGTCGTCCGCCCCGGTGGCCGCATCCCCGCCGACGGACGCGTCGTTTCCGGCTCGGCGAGCATGGACGAGTCGATGATCACCGGCGAATCCAGCACCGTGCGCCGCGACGTCGGAGACGCCGTCGTCGCGGGCACCGTCGCAACCGACTCCGGTCTGCGCGTTGAAATCACCGCGGTCGGCGACGACACCGCGCTCGCCGGTATCCAACGCCTGGTCAGCGACGCCCAGAATTCCTCGTCCCGCGCCCAGCGGATCGCCGACACCGCCGCCGGGTGGCTGTTCTGGTTCGCCCTCGGCGCGGCGATCATCACCGCGGTCGTCTGGACCCTGCTCGGCCTGCCGGATGAGGCCGTCGTGCGCACCATCACGGTTCTGGTCATCGCCTGCCCGCACGCCCTCGGTCTGGCCATCCCGCTCGTCGTCGCCATCTCGACCGAACGCGCCGCCCGCGGCGGAGTGCTCATCAAGGATCGGCTCGCCCTGGAGAGCATGCGCACCATCGACACGGTGCTGTTCGATAAGACCGGCACCCTGACCAAGGGCGAACCCAGCGTCACCGCGATCGAGACCACCGACGGCACCACCTCCGATCGACTGCTGGCACTGGCCGCCGCCGCCGAGGCGGACTCCGAGCACCCGCTGGCACGGGCCATCGTCAACGCCGCAGCCGCTCGCCATGTGACCGTCGGCGCAGCCGCAGGTTTCGAATCCTCCCCCGCGGTCGGAGTGTCGGCCACGGTCGACGGCCACCACGTCCAGGTCGGCGGCCCGAACCTGCTGCACGAAGCCGGAGTGGACGAACTCCGGATCGCCGACGCCTGGCGAGAGGACGGCGCCATCATCCTGCACGTCCTGGTCGACGGACAGGTGGCCGGTGCGCTCAAACTTGCCGACGAGATCCGCGAGGAGTCCCGGCAAGCGGTTGACGCCCTCCACGCTCAGAACGCGCAGGTCGTGATGATCACCGGCGACGCAGACGCCGTAGCCAGATCGGTCGCCAACGAACTCGGCATCGACCGGTACTTCGCCGGAGTGCGGCCAGAGGACAAGTCCGCGAAGGTCAAGGAGCTCCAGGCGGAGGGACGCAAGGTGGCGATGGTCGGCGACGGCGTCAACGACGCCCCCGCTCTTGCCCAGGCCGACGTCGGAATCGCCATCGGCGCCGGCACCGACGTCGCGATCGCCTCCGCAGGAGTGATCCTCGCCAGCGACGACCCGCGCTCCGTGCTGTCGGTCATCGAACTCTCCCGCGCAAGCTACCGCAAGATGAAGCAGAACCTGTGGTGGGCAGCCGGGTACAACCTCATCTCCGTGCCGCTTGCCGCCGGCGTGCTCGCACCAATCGGGTTCGTCCTGCCGATGTCGGTCGGCGCGATCCTCATGTCGTTGTCCACGATCGTCGTCGCCCTGAACGCTCAGCTGCTGCGCCGGCTCGACCTGCGACCAGAGACCAGCGCCCGCGTTGCCCTCGACCGAAATCGCACCCAGCCGGCGACGCCGGCACCCGCATCCCGAACCTGACCGCCCTTGGAGCCTTAATGAACGACACCACGACCACCGCCGAGCACGAACACCAGCACGGCTACATCACCGACAAAGCCGGATACATGCGGCGCCTCAGCCGGATCGAAGGGCAAGCCCGCGGAATCGCGCGAATGGTCGATGAAGAGCAGTACTGCATCGACATCCTCACCCAGATCTCCGCCCTGACCTCCGCACTCAAGAGCGTCGCCCTCGGCCTCGTCGACGACCACCTGAAACACTGCGTCACCGACGCCGTGCTACTGGGCGGGGACGAAGGCCAGGCCAAGATCCAGGAAGCCAGCGACGCCATCGCCCGACTCGTGCGTTCGTGACGGGTCCCGTGGGCTCAGCTTCCAGAACGACCCAACTCGTCCCGACGCCTGGCGTACTCGTCGTGGTCGATCTCGCCTCGGGCGTACCGTTCATCGAGAATGTCCCGAGGCGACGGACGCCCTGGCTGAACCGCACCACTACCGGCGGACGGACCACGCCGGCTAAGAGTGACCACCAGCACGATCACAACCGCGATGATCAGCAACGGCACAATCAGCCAAATGATCCACCACGCCCCCATGCCGCCCATCATCCACCCGTACACGTCCGCCTCCTCAAACGATTTCTCCATTCAGCTTGGACGCGAATGTGGAGACGGATGGGGCATTAGGTCCCGTCAGCAGTTAAACCCCCGGCGGGTATCCAGACTGCGCCGGTAGTTTGTCTCCCGGAAGGAGGAGAAATGCTCGCCGACAGCATCTCGATGCGCACCCGCACCTGGCGCTGCGTGCTCGTCCTCCTCTTCGCGGTCGCGGGCATCGTGACCGGGATCCTCGCCATGCACGTTGTCAGCACGCCTATGGGCGAACCACACGGGTTCGTCGCGGTCCAGCCAGCGGTATCCGCGTCGACAGTGTCACACCCAGACCAATCGCACCCTGCAGTTTCCAGCCAGGCGATGTCCGACACCAGGGCGGGCGGGGGATGCGCTATCGACGGCTGTGATCCGATGCACGACACGACTGCCATGATCTGCACGCTCGCGCTGCTCGCCGCGACGATCCTCCTGATCGCCCCGGTACTCAGCCGGGCGCTCCTCGGCCTGGGCTCCCGGGCTGCACCCACGACCCTGGCCCGGATGATCACGCGCAGGGTCGGATCATCACCACCGTCTCTTCTCGCACTGTTCATCGATCGCAGATGACGCACACCGCACACCGCGCATCGCGCGGTGTTGCTTCAGCGTGCCTACCATCCGCAGATTCATACGACGAAAGAGACCCCACAATGAACATCCGACTGATCGCGATCGCCTCCGGCGCACTCCTGACCGCCGCCGCCTTGGCTGGCTGCACCGCGGGCGCCTCCGGAAAGGACCCAGGCATGGGCAGCATGTCCGGGATGACCCACGGGAGCTCGAGCCCCGCCGCCACCTCCGACCACAACCAGGCCGACGTCACCTTCGCCATGAGCATGGTGCCCCACCACCAGCAGGCCATCGAAATGTCCGACACGCTCCTTGCCAAGCAGGGCATCGACGCCCGGGTGACCGAACTCGCGCAGAAGATCAAGGCCGCGCAGCAGCCGGAGATCGACACCATGAATGGCTGGCTCGACACCTGGGGCCAGAAATCCGACATGGGCGGCATGGACATGGGCGGCGACGGCACGATGTCGCAACAGGACATGGACGCGCTGAGGAACGCGTCCGGCGCAGACGCGTCGAAGCTGTTCCTCACCCAGATGATCCAGCACCACCAGGGCGCCATCACCATGGCCACGACCGAGACCGAACAGGGCACGGCCATCCGACGCCGTCGCGCTGGCGAAGAAGATCGCCGCCGCACAGAGCGCCGAGATCGCCACCATGAAGCAGCTCCTCGCCAGCCTCTGAACCGGTCGCACCAGACGCGGGCGCCGTCACCTCTCCCTCGTGGCGGCGCCCGCCCCTCCCCACTCCTCACGGCCCTCTAGCCGCTTCCTCTCTGGACATCTGATGAACTCTTCGAACCTCACCCGGCGCAGCCTTCTCCTCGGCGGCGCCGGGGTCGCCACCGCCTTCGCCCTGGCCGCCTGCACCGGCGGACCGAACCTCCTCACCGCGACCAGCAGCCCCGTCACCGCTGCCGAAACGGCCCGGCGGCGCACCGGGCGAACAACCCGCGTCCAGCTCACCGCCGCCAAGACCGACATCGACCTGGCCGGGCGCACCGCCTCCACCTGGGCCTACAACGGTGAAGTCCCCGGCCCCACCATCCGGGCACATGTCGGTGACATCATCCGCGCGCACGTCACCAACCAGCTCCCGGACGACACCACCGTCCACTGGCACGGCATCGCCCTCCGCAACGACATGGACGGCGTCCCCCGATCACCCAGCAGCCGATCGGCCCCGGAGCTTCGTTCGACTACGCGTTCACCGCCGACGCCCCGGGAACCTATTGGTACCACCCGCACGTCGGCCCGCAACTCGACCGCGGCCTCCAGGGCCCGCTGGTCATCGAAGACCCCCGCGAACCCCTCAACTACGACCACGACTGGGTACTCGTGCTGGACGACTGGCTCGACGGCGTCACCGCGACACCCGACCAGGTACTCGCCGACCTCAAGAAAGGCATGAAAGGCATGGGCGGGATGGGAGGAATGGGCGGCATGATGGGCGGCGGCCAGGACGGCACCCTCGACCCGCGCCGGCAACCTGCTCACCGGAACCGGCTCCAACCTGCTCGGCGGCGACGCCGGAGACGTCTACTACCCCTACTACCTCATCAACGGACGCCCAGCCGGAGACCCGGCCACCTTCACCGCCAAGCCCGGGCAACGGTGCGGCTGCGCATCATCAACGCCGGCGGCGACACCGCCTTCCGATTTTCGGTCGGCGGCCACCGGCTCACCGTCACACACACCGACGGTTACCCGGTGAACCCGGTCGAGGGCGACAGCATCCTGCTCGGGATGGGCGAACGCTACGACGCGATCGTCACCGTCGCCGACGGTGCCTTCCCGATCGCGGCCGAGGCCGTCGGCAAAGCCGACCGCGGCTTCGGCGTCCTCCGCTCCAACTCTGGGAGCCCCACACCCACCGCGAACGGTTACACGGCCTCTGACACGTCACCGGTCACAGCGGCGGTACTGAGCGCCACCTCTGCAGACACCCTGCAGCGGCGCAGAATCGACCGCCGCATCGACATCGCCCTCACCGGCGGAATGATGAAGTACGACTCGGGGCATCAATGGCAAAGCCTTCGACATGAACAACCCGCTCGACGGCGCCTACACGGTCCGGGAAGGCGAACGCGTCCAGCTCACCATCGCCAACCAGACCATGATGTGGCACCCGTTCCACGTTCACGGCCACACGTTCCAGCTCGACGGCGGCCCGCGAAAGGACACCGCGATCGTGTTGCCGCACCGATCTCTCACGGTGCTACTGGATGCCTACAACCCGGGCCAATGGATGACGCACTGCCACAACATCTACCACGCCGAATCAGGGATGATGGCCGTCCTCGGCTACGAGAAGAGCTGAGTCAACGGGCTACAGCCCGCGCCAGGATCCGGGTAGCAGTGGAGGCATGACGCCTCCCCACGCGATAACGCCTGCCCTGGGCGATTTCCCCACCTGGCTCAACGTCCTCGCCTGGACTTCCCTCGGGATCGGCATCGCCTGCACCATCGGCGTCGCCGTCGATGTGATCCGACGACCGCAGAAGATGGCCGTGATGAACGTCGTCTGGCCCGTCTCCATGCTGTTCGGAGGATTCCTCTGGCTCGGCGGCTACCTCCGCTGGGGACGCACACCCGCACCTTCACAGAATGCGGACGATGCGGAGACGCCCATGGCGGTGGCCGTCGGCACCGGTACCAACCACTGCGGGGCCGGCTGCGCGCTCGGGGACCTCATCGCGGAGTGGGTCGCCTTCCTCATCCCAGCCGTCGCCGTCGCGTTCGGCTGGGGTTGGCTCTTCCAGGACAAAATGTTCGCCGTCTGGATCCTCGACTTCATCCTCGCCTTCGGACTCGGCATCATCTTCCAGTACTTCGCCATCGCCCCATGCGCGGGCTCGGACTCGGCAAAGGCCTGATCGAAGCGCTCAAAGCCGACGCCGCCTCCATCACCTCCTGGCAGGTCGGTATGTACGGGGCGATGGCGCTGATCCAGCTCGTTCTGTTCCCCGCACTCTTCGGCGGCCGCGCCCCGGTCAACTCGCCCGAGTTCTGGTTCGCAATGCAATGGGCGATGCTGCTGGGATTCTGTAACGGCGTACCCGGTCAATTGGCTGCTCATTCGAGTGGGCATCAAAGAGCGGATGTAAGGCCGAGGGCACTCCGAACGTCAATCACGATCGGCATTGGCCTGGGAGAGGTCAAACATTGAGGGGATCGCGTCATCGCAGGCGCAAGGAGCATCGACCGAGAGGTGTGGGAGGCCGACGAGAGAGAAGAACCAAATATCGACAGACAACGAAATGAGAGAGCCAGCCCAAGAGAGAAGAACTGACACGAGGAGACAAGAGAGGCCAGGGCAAGAGCAACAGGAGAGACAAGAGATAGACGATGCACGTAGGCACTCTTTGAGTGTGCGCGCCCCGTGAGCGCCCAATTGCGCGCGAAACCGGAAGTTCTAAGTGTGAGAGGCGGAGTGGCGCGTTGGAAGCGCGGACAGGCAGCCCAGGGGGTCAAGCAGGCGGTCCGCTACGCCTTCGGCGGCGTCTGCGACGCCACCCTGACAGCTAAGACTGCCGACGGCGCACTGGCGGCCGCGGGCTATGCGGATGCCGTGATGACGCGGTACATCGTCGAGAATGGCGCCATCCGTGACGACCTGCTCACCCGCTCCCAGCTGAAGGATTGGGTCGATGGTGTCGACCCGCTCACCGGCGAGCGTCGGGGCGGGATCTGGAGTCGCCGGTCGCGGATCTGATCTTGGATGCGACGATCAACGCACCGAAGTCGTTCTCGATCGCGGCGATGCTAGACCCAGAGTTGGCGGCCGCCTACGAGGATCTGCAGGACCGGTTGCGTGACCGGATCATCAAGCTGTGGCAAACCGAACTCAACGCCCGCCGAGGCAAGCAGGGCGCCATCCGCGAGGACCTTGCTCGCATCGAGATCGTCGAGCTCCGACACGAACGATCGCGCTCGCTAGACCCGCACAAGCACCGCCACCTCTGGCTGAACGTCAAGGTCCAAGGACTCGACGGGAAGTGGTCCAACGTCGACACTCGCGTCGCTCTCCGGTTCCAGAACGTCGTGAACGCCGAAGGCGACCCTCGCCTCAAGGACCGACCCAACGTGGATCGCCGCGCTGGCCGCGAAGGGCTTCACGCTGGACTCGGACGGGGAGATAACACAGCTGCAGCATCTGGTGCGGCCGCTTTCGAAGCGCTCCGCGCAGATCGAAGCGAACAAGGCCGCTCACCTGCGGCAGTGGAAGGAGCAGCACCCTGGCGAGCAGCCTTCCCCATAGTGCTGACTCAGATCGATCAATGGGCGTGGGCGGCGGGTCGGCCAAATAAGCCGGGCCAATTGGATGAGGAGGATTGGGCGTCGATTGTGATGGCCGAGCTTCTTCATGCCGATCCGGAACTCAGTCGACCGCGAAGCGCGGTCGCGGCTCGATCGATGGTCATCGGCGACCTAGACATCGACCTCTTCGCAGCCATGGCGATTGTAGATGCGGATGCCAGATCGACCGGTTCTGGAGGCAGATTCAGCGATTTGGATGTCCGAGCCGGAGCGATTCGCGCGATCGCTGCTTCCGGCGTAACCGCAGACCGTGCTCGGCTGGAGGCGGTCGTCGATGAAGTGATCACTCGTGCCACACGGACGCACACGGTGACACTTTTGCCTGAGCCGAATATCCCGGCGCACATCAAACGCCGGATGGCGACGTCCACGGCAACGCTGAAGGCCGCTATCGCTCAACGAACAGAGTCTCTAGCCTCGCCGGGCGCGGTTGTCCCCGCCGCAGAGATCACGGCCGTTGCACATGCAATCGAGCCCTCTAGGTCACTCGATGAAGGGCAATTGGAAGGCGCCTCAGCGATCGCCGGCTCGGACCGAATCGTCGTAGTTGCAGGCGCGGCTGGTACAGGTAAGACAACGATGCTCAAAGTCGCCAATGCCGCGCTGCGACAGCGGGGTCGCGTCATGATTATCGTTGCGCCGACTAAGAAGGCGTCCGCTGTGGCCGGGCGTGAGACGGAGAGCGCCTCGTCATCGCTGCACCAGCTGCTCCACGACTACGGATGGCGTTGGAAGAGCAACAACGCCGGCGCGAGCGAATGGTCATGTCTCGGAAGTGGTGACTTCGACCCAACGACGGGCGCCCAATACGAAGGTCCACGAATCGCGATTCGACCCGGTGATCGCATCGTCGTTGACGAAGCCGGCATGCTCGACATGGAGGCGGCCAATGCCCTGCTGGACATTGTCGCCCTAGACAGGAGCAGGTGTTGCACTTGTAGGGGATCAGTACCAGGCGCTTCCAGTGGGACACTCGGGCGCTATGGCCCTCTTCTGGCGCAGAGCCACGCGCCAAGTCGAACTCCTCAATATTCATCGCTTCAAGGATCCTGCGTGGGCCGAGCTCAGCCTCAAACTTCGCCGGTCGGAGGGCCGCGAGCACGCGGAAGAGATTGCAAGCGAACTGGTCCAATCGGGCCACGCTTGTCCTAGCGAGCTCAGAGCTCGAGGCTCGCGAGGCAATGGTCGACGCGATGGTTCGACGCCAACCACAGGCATGAGACCATCTCCCTGGTCACGGCTACCCACGCCGAGGCTCAAGCGATAAGTGAGGATATTCAGAGCCGACGCGTCGTCGACGGAGAGCGCCGACATCCGTGCGGCCGTGTATGGACAAGAAGGACAGGCAATCTTCGTCGGCGACGTCGTCCAGACAAGACGCAACGACCAGCAACACGGACGTACAGGAACTCGCTACAAACTGCGGAGTGAGGGGTGTCACCACTCAGCATGTGATAGCTTGCTGCATCCAACGATTCGACGGACCTCCGGAGGATCACTCACGAGTACGCAGAGTCACACCTTCACTTGGCGTATGCCACGACCGTTTATGGCGTGCAGGGCGAGACGACAGATCTCTCGTTCGTCGGACCCAGTGTCGATGCAGCTGGCCTTTACGTCGGACTTACGCGGGCAAGGACAACAACAGGGTTGTCGTAGTAGCCGCGACAGGCAGTGGCGGCCACAGCTCAACTCGTTGACACAGTGCAGCGTGCGGTCGTTGAGGAGACGATCGACAAATCACGCTCGGCGGCCCGTATGGAACTCCGGCGAGCAGCCCTACCCGAGGCCGGACAAGTTCGAACTGGGTCGCCAGCGCATGCGTCCGGCCTGGGTGCAAGCTGACATCCGGCGACTAGCTGGCTGCGAGTCCGTTCGTTCGAATTCGGCGGCCCGCAAGATTCGCCCCGTCGAGATCGGCGTTGCGCGCATCAAATCGCAGAAGCGCGACCCCCAGCTCATCGGCCCGATCCTGCGCAGTAGGTAGCACTCCCCTGGCACGAAAACCAAAGGACGACGTCCATCGCCGGCAGCAACGTTCGATGCCCGCTCCACCGTTTCGATACTTAGATTGCGCTGTCGGTTGTCCACCCATGCAAGGTAGTGACTGCTGTAGAGGTCGCACGTCTCGAAGTGCGACACCTGAGCTTGCGACCGCATCGTTTGCACCGAGATAGATCATCCACTCTAGGCACAGTTCGACGGCATCTTGATTCGAGGCTCCCCAGGGTCTCGGTAACGGCGGCAGACCTTGCATGGTCTCAGTGTCTACCCGACCACCGCTCGCATCCAGCGTCGCTGGGCCTTGGCAGCGTCGAAGTGGAACGCGCACCCCACTCCGTTGAACTGGTCAACGGAGGTCTGAGCTTTCGCTATCCGGCCTTCGAAAACTCGGGCCCAGATAAGCTCCCCGGCTCCGCTGGTTGGTCCCACGCCTGGCGTATTCGATGTGATCGACAGCGAGGGTCGACATGTCCACCCACCTGACCAACTCTGTCACGCCTCGACGCCGAAGATGGTTCTTCCGAAAGAACCAGTTCGCGTCGACACCAGTGTGACTTGCCATCGCATTCGCGAAGCGCGTCTGCGAGTTCAAGCGCTGAACCCGCGACCGCCATCACCGCCTCAGAAGTAGTCGTTAGTGCTTCGGTCTCTACCGTCTCGACGAGTCCTGAAAGTAGCCATCCTCGGCCGTGAGTCGCGCCCGAACCCAACTCCACGCGCCAGGCGCTTGCCGGAAGATATCGCTTGTATGCATCGGTCGCGTTGAACGCTAGGTTCTCCCGCTGGCCGTCGAACATCAGGCTTGCCGTAAAGGGCGTGGTCTTGGCCGCGGCGCGCGCGAATCCGTTGTCATAAAAGCTGAGCGTGTATCTCGGTGATGGCTTCTTCGGCTCGCGCTTTAGCGGCCGCTGCAGATGGTCCGAACGCCTCAGCCGTACGAAGGTTCCCTTCGACTGACTCCAATTGATAGGCAGCCATGCGCAATATTGTTCGCGCTGGTGGCACGCCAGCATCCAGGATGTAGCAAATCCGCATGATCGCCTCGCCAAGCGCTCGCTCAAGCACGAACGGTGCAACCCGGACGAGCGAACCTGAATCGAAGGCTCAACGCGATCGCTTCCGCAAGCTCCTTGCAGGTGCGAAGCAGCCGTTCGATGGTCTCCATGTTGGTTCCGAAGATGGCCCCATATACGAAGTCGCGCCGCGGGCTGGCTCGCATGTACTGGTCTAACGCGGCGATGCCGGAACCCCGACGCCGCTGGCCACCGGCCTCCAGGGCCTCGTCAAGTAGATTGTCGACGTCAAAGATAGTGGCGCGGAGTAGCCTCGCAGCGTAGATCCCTGGGCCGAACGGTTTCGGATCCATTGCCGATGCGCTCTCAGCACGTGAAGACATCTCCCGCACCCGAAATGTCGAGGGCCGCGCGAGTCGGGATGTACTCGAACGAACGCTCCACAAGCTCCCACACCCCGTGTGTACGCCCACGTGCTTGCAGACGCCGAGCAGCGGCTGAAGATAGGCAACGTCCCTCGCAGCGTACGCAAGCTGCGTGTCGCTCAAGTGGTGCCGAGACCAATCCGAAAGTCGCTCAGTCTTATCGAGCTCAATGCCCAGATACATCTTCAGCGAAGACTTAGAGCTGCGTGAGTCATTTGGCAGCCCGGGGCCGACAATCTTCGCTGCGATCTTGGTGCAGGCCACGTTCTGCTGCGCGAACGGCCCAGTGCGCAGTCATGAAACGTACATCGAAGGGCGCGTGGTGGAAGAGTTTCGTGACTTTTGGTGCCGCGAGCAGACGACTCAGGTTGTCCGGATGTTGGTTGCCCAGCAACTGGACCACAAACACCTCGCCAGCGAAAGAGAGCTGGCAAGTCTCGATTGTCGCAGAACGCCAGTCAAGGCCAGTCGTCTCAATATCCCACGGCCACGACTGCCTCATCCATCGCGCGCGAGAGAATCTCAGCAGGTATGTCCCGCTCCACCACATTTGCGGTTAGTGACTGCATCGACCTTCCAATCTCTCACTGGACCGGCGTGCTCTGCCTCAGAATCGCTTCAATGTCTGAGGTCACGAACTGCCGAATCATGCCATCGCCTACCAAGAAGGTTGGCACGGACCCCCGACGTTCTTGCGTAGTGCGAATAGAGAGTGAGTACGGCCTTGTGCTCGAAGTTGTAATCAACTGAACACGGCGTCGCCAGCCCGCACGTGAACTTCGCCGCCGAGCTCCTTGAAATCAGCAATCGCCTCGTTGATCTTGTCTTTCAGCGATTTGCTCAGACATCTTGAATCGCTGGGACAAGGTGAACAACGTTTCCTTATCCTCCGGGTCGGGCAAGAAGACCCTTCAGCCGGCCTCCAGGCTGAGCCGCAGAGTTTCTGAAGGCGAACGCGATGCGCGTTCCTCCAGGTGGACGCGTATGCGACCACAACGTCGAGGGTCTTAGAGCTCCTTAAATAACTCGTCCCACTCGACCTCCTGGAGGTACTCGTCGGTGACGCGCTCAAGCCCAGCCGAGACGACGTCGGATCGAAGTTGAGCCTTTGAAAGCACCTCCGCCAGAAAGGAGCGCTTTCCATACAATTCCCACGCGATGGTAATCAGGCCGGTCGCGACGAGTAGGCCGCCCAACTGACCGAGCAGCCCAGCAATCCACTGATCGGCTGGCGCAAACGGACGACTTGAAATGATCAGCAGCACCAACCCGGGAACTATGAAGACGATCGCGACGAGCGTTGATGAAAGATTCGTTGTTCGTCGTGCTTCTGTCGCGTCTCCTCTTGGCACGAGACAGATACTATTGAGCACCTTCTCCGTATCGTCGGGTAGGCCGCGCGGCGATTCCGTTCGGCACGCAAGGTACACTTCCGGGTCGAGGCAGAGCCAGCATCCGGCTCTGCCTCGACGATCGCGCTCATCGAGCAAGCGTCGAAGGAGAAAGTGCTCTCGCGGCTGTCGAAGGGCCGGAACTCGACGCCTCCGGGCCGTCAACTTTTGGGCGCCGGGTCACCTCCGCTGCGCTGTAGCGGAGCGAAGGGCCGACGCTATCGGCGACGACTTCGGTGGCGGCTCGGGGTTCGCCGGTGGCCTGGTCGGTCCAGTGGCGGAACTCGAGGTTGCCGTTGACGATGACGGTGTCGCCCTTGGCGAGGCTGGCGCGGACGTTCTCGGCGGTGCGGCCGAAGACGGTGGTGCGGTGGTACTGGGTGTCGCCGTCGACCCATTTGCCGTCTTCGAGCTTGCGGTCGGTGACGGCGACGGTGAACTTGGCGAACTTGGTGCCGTTCTGTGATTCGCCGTAGTCGGGGTCGGCGACGAGGTTGCCTTCGATGCTGATCGGGACTCGTGTACTCATCGTTCTTCCTTTCCATTTTGGCGACCAGCTATTGCGGTCGCTTTCACTTAGAACTTCCGGTTTGGGGTCGGAAAATGCGCGCGGAGAGCGCGCAAATCAGCGGCGTCTCCGCCTGCGGCTTGGCGTGGCTCTCGCGAATCCAATCGACCCACTCCGCTGGAACCGCGTCGCCGCCGGTATGTAGTAGTTCGGTGTGGCCGTTGTGGCATTCGCCGTTGTACCAAGTCGCCAGTCGGGGGATGGCGACCGCGAGGCGTTCATGCCAGCCGATGGGTCCGTAGCCGGCATCGAGACTGTCGTAGGACACCAGCCATGCGGTGTGGAGGGCGGAGAGTTCTTCGACGAGGGCGCCGTGCTTGAACCAGCACGGCGGGATCTTCCGCGAGGCGAGGTTGTAGCGGTGGGTGAACCAGACCACCCATTCCCGGAGGTCGGTCCAGACCTCCGGGGCGTCCGCGTAGTCGAGGGTGCGCCAGTTGATGACACGGATGCCAAGCATCCCCGGACTCTGCCGCGGCGCCTGGTCTTCCCAGCCCTCGGCGAGGGAGCGCGACGAGGTCATCGAGTGGGATGTCGTCGGTCACTGCTGCTCCAGGAAGGCTTCGATGCAGTGGGCGATCTTCGGCCTGCAGCCGGGCGATCGCTTGGACGGAAGCGGTGCGGCGTGAGACGAACCCCGAGAGGGCGCGGTCGCGCTCGATGAGCTGGTGGACGTACTCGCGGCAGCGCGGGTGCAGGGCGGTCAGGTCTTCGTGCGGCTCGTGGGCGGTCCAGCCGTGCGGGGTCTGGGTGACGCGCGCGGTAGTCGAGGTGGTGCAGCTCGAGGCCGCGGGCGCTGCCAGCACCAAGGCAGAGAGCGCAGCGGATGGTGCCGATAGCGGGACCCTTCCTCGAGGAACCATCGGTCGCGGCGGGCGAACCATGCTCCTGAGTGCAGGTAGTTGCTGCGGTAGGTGTTACCTCGGGCGGGACGGCGACGGTTTGACATCAGTTCCCTCTCCCGCTGATCCTCGGCGATCGAGCGCGGCTTCGATACTCGTTCGGCGAACACGACCTGTTGATCGAGTTCCGGTGAGCTTCTTTCCGGCGCTGACCTGGTGGGCGTCGTCGCGATCGGTCCATCCGCGGAGGTCGAGCAGGATGCCGCGCCGGTTCCGGCATGCGAGGAGTCCGACGGTGTCGGGCATGCGTCGGATCTCGTCGATCGTCATCACCGGCACCTTCTCGTTCTGCACGTTCGTGGACGACCCGTTGTCGTTGTACGAGTGCCCGGTGGTCCGGATCCGGCGAAGCCCGAGAAGAGATTCGATGTCGCGGAGATGGTCGACGTCGGACGCGCCACCGAGGAGGAGCTTGGCGGTGGCTGCCGACCAGATCGTGTCCGCCTCCGACCGCGACCATGCCGTCTCGGCCTGTGAGAGCGCCTGCAGAACCACGACGGTGGAGATGCCGATGCCGCCGCCGTCGGCCACGATCCGCGGCAGCGCGGGCCAGGAGAACATATTCGCGATCTCATCCAGGATGAGCGCGAGCGGCAGATCGAGCCGGGAGCCCGGCGAGGCGAGGGCTTTGCGGCGGGCGGTCTCGACCATGTCGTCGAGGATCGCGCCGAGGAAGCCGCCGACCGACCCGGCGCCGGCGCCCGTGCCGACGAGGTAGAGGCTGTTCGGACCCAGCGAGGAACGCGTCGAGGTCGAACTGCTCCCCGGACCCGGCGTCATCGCCTTCCGGATCGATGGAATGGACAGCGGTCGGAGGGCCACCGAAGAACACCGGAACCAGGAGTTCGCCAGCAGCTTCTCGTCGCCGTTGATGATCGCGTCCAAGTCTTCGGACCAGCCAGGCGACCCCTGGTTGGCGAGCACCCCAACCGCCTCAGCGCGAGGCGGGGGTTGGACCCCCAGCGGGCGAGCGCGTCAATGCCTCGCCCGGAAACGGCGGCCGCGTGAAGGAGCCGGGACAGCACGGAGGAGGACACCTGCGCCCATTCCTGGTTCGTCTTGGATACGCCGAGCGCGGTGCCGGCGATAATCGCTTGCCCGCGCTGGTCCGCGATCAGAGGATCCTCGCATCCGGCGACCGGTGAGATCCGCAGTGCCGAGCGCACCCCTGTGAGTTCCTGCGGGTCGAACACCGTCACGTCCCCGACACGAGCGCGCCTCGCGCATCGTCGCGGAGAGGTTGTCGTTGCGGGTGGAGGTGGTGATCAGCGGTCCGTCCCAGTCGAGGATGGCGTTGATGATGAACCGGTAGCCCTTGCCCGACCGGGGCGCGCTCAACCACGATCGAGTCCTCGATCGATACGTAGACGTCCTGCCCATGGGCGCGCCCGACCTTCCAGCCAGCCGCTGACGGCGCAGGGTTGACCAACGACGGCCGAAGGGTCTTGGCGCGATGAAGAGCGGTGCGTGCGGAGGTGTGCTTGCGGGACTTCTCCGGGCTTGGCGAGCCCGTCGCGGCCGCGGAGGTCGTTGATGAAGTGCCGATCCGACTGCCAGTAGCGAAGCCACCAGACCGCCCCAACAGCGATCCCGCTCAGAAGGAGGATGACGGTCAGCAGATCAAGGACCCGGATGAGGGTGACCGGCGCCACGCACCCCGGCACCAAGCTGAAGCCGGAAGGGTCTCCGCCCATGGCCAGTTGCAGACCGGCGAAGACGCTATCTGGCTGGCCGCCGCCGCAGCTGGCAGCGAGGGTCGCGGTCGCGACCCCGGTGGTGATGGTGCCGGCGACGACGATGGCGAAGAGGCTGTAGAGGGCGACGTGCGTCCAAGAGGAGCCGTGGGTTCTCATGCTCGTTCACCGCCCATCGCGTCGGTGCGGAAGATGCCGAGTTCGTAGTCGGTGCAGATGTTGCGCACCTTCGCCACCCGGTCCTGGCCGATCTGCCAGAGCCCTTCGCCCTTGTGAAGTTTGCGGACGAGGTCGGCTTGGGTGTCGTTCCAGCCGAGGATCTCCCGCGACCTCGCGATCTCACCGGAGTGCTGCGCGTAGGAAATGCGGGTTTCGCAGTCCGCGAGCAGGCCGAGCGCGCGCGAATGGAGGGCGCTGTTGCGGTCACCGAGCGCGTCCAGGTCCGCGACCCGGTGCAGCAGATACCAGTTGGAGGTGCCGAGGTGGCGCGCGACCTTCTCGTCCTCGACTCGCTCCGCGAGGCCGTCTCCGCCGGAAACATCGTTTAGCAGCTCAACTGCAGCCTCCTCGTGGATGATCACCCGCGCCTGCCGATTCGCGCCGAGAGAAGAACGGCGGATCCAGTTCGCCGTCGCCAGCCTCGCTAGCGCTTGCGCCTCCGGCGACGCCCCTTTCAGCGCGGAGGTGTCGACGACCATCATCGGGGCGTCCGCGTCGAACCGGACCGTGGAGGGTCCGTCGAAGAACCCGGTGAGATCGCCAGAGACCATCCGGCGCAACGAGTGCGCGAGTCGGTGGCCCGCTTCGACCACCTCGAGTGGCTGGCTCTGCCCGGGATCGACGAGACGGTCGTACACATGGGTGATGGTGACCGTGGACTGACCGCGGAGAGCATCGAGAGCGACGTCGAGTGCGGTGTGCTCCACCGGTTCCAGATTCCCGCCTTCGCGGAGGCGACGGATGATCGTTTTCACCGTCGCGCGACGGTACTGGAGCACGTTCAGGTTCCAGTCCTCATCCGAGAACGACGGATCACGCGGGCCTTCATCGAGCAGATTGATCCGAGCGGCCTTGCCCGGGCCGACGCTAATCGACTTCCCGCCGACGTACGCGGCGACGCGCACCCACTCCCCATTCGGGTCGTGCGGCACCGCGACCTTGCGCCCCAGCCGGGCCAGCCGGGAGGACCAGGACTTCGCCAGCATCGACTTGCCGGTCCCCTTGACCCCGAGGATGGCGACGGAATGGGAGCGGACGGCCTCGGCGGAGTACGCGTCCCAGGGGTCGAAGCAGAACGGGGCCCGCGAGAGGAGGTTCTCCCCGATGTACGCGCCGGTGAGGATGTCCCCGGTCTCGGCCAGAAACGGATACGCGCCACCCAGCACTTTCGACGAGCAACGGTGTGCAGGTGGGGTGGCGCGCAGTGGGCCGCGCAGGTTGTGCGGCTGCTTCCAGCCCCACGCCGGCATCTTCGAGGCCGGGAGTTCCGCGGACTGCAGCTTCCAGGTGGAGTTGTTGTCGGTGGCGGTGGTCTGTCGGTGGCGTCCGTTGGCGCCGAGCTTCTCATTCGCCGGGATGCGACCAATGACAGCTCGACTGCTTCATGTCATTCCCCTTCCAGCGGCACCGGTAGCGCCGCGGTGACGAACCCGGCGGCCTGCTGCCCCGACATCGACGCCAGCACGAGACGGGCCGGATGCGACGCCTGCTCGATGTCGGTCCGCGCCTTGGCGAGAGCGTCCTTGGACTCAGCGGAGATCGTCACGAAACCGCGGTACTGAACATCCCCGAACCCGTCGACGAGGTCGTGCTCCCGCACCGCGAGGTCCTCCTCCTCGCGCAGGTGAGTGAGCGGGATTCGGGAGGACAGCTTCATCCGGATGGTTGCTGCGGTTTCCATGTCCGACTGGGCGCGGTTCAGCTGGGCCAGCGCTTTGTGCGTGGCGACCGGTCGAACCTGCAACGTGATCACCCGGGTCGCGTCCCCGGCGTAGAGGAGCGGCTCGAGGAACCCGGTGCGCACGTCGGTGCGCGGCCATTCGGCGACCCAGAAGGTCTGGTGCCAGGACTCGTCCACCCGCAGCGCATCCCAGCCTTCGTCGATTCCCATCACCGGCGACGGCGCGGATACGATCCCGGAGTCCTGCTCCGCCGGGTCGCGGCGGCCACGGGGTCGGCCGACAGGGCGTTCAGCTCGTCGAGCTCGTCCGAGGTGAGCCATCCGGCCGGGGTGAGCCGGGCGTGCTCCATCGACGTTTCGATGCCGGCGACCCTCTCCTTGAGCACGGCGGCAAGGCCCGTGAGTCCTCTCCCCGCGTCCCGGATCGCGCTGTTGAGCGCAGCGGTGTCGAAGGTGAGGGTGATGTAGTTGGTGAACCCCATCGACCGCTTCGAGGCCGCCTGCGTCAGCGCCCAATACTGCTCGCGCAGCTCGGCGGTGACCTGCGGGTCGTGCTCGTTCTCCCGCACGACCAGGTAGTCCCGCAACTCATTCGAGGAGGCGCGGTCAACGCGGATCCGGATCGTGGTCTCCCGGACACCGGGCAGGTTCTCCAGCGAGCTGAGCCATTCCACGAACCTGTCGTACGCGGCTTCTTGAGTACCGTTGTCGCGCAGCGCCCACGCCCTCGATCCGACCTTGACGGTGACAGAGGCGAGCTCTGCCACGGGCGTTGTAGATGAAGCCGCCAGCACCGGGGATCTGGATGATCTGCGCGTCCCCAAGCGCACCAGGGAGGAGGAACTTCGAGGTCACGACAGGGGTGACGGCGGCGACCTGCGCGTGCCCCACGTCGAGGGAGGCGACGCTCACACGGAGCCAGACATCTCGGCGGAAGAGCGTTTGCCCAGTCAGACTGCGACGCACGTAACGCGCAGCTTGGGCGACGATCACGATGACCGGTTCGCGCCGGTAGGTGGCGAGGGCGAAGAACACCACGACAGCGACGATCGGGATCATCACCCAGATCGCGTTGGTGTCGATGAACAGGGTGGAAAGCAGGACCGCGACGGCGGCACCGATGACGACCAGTTGCAGGAACGTCAGGCCGAGGAAGATCCCTCGGCGCCTCCCTGGCGGCGAAGCGGACCCGGGGTGCGCCTTCCTCGGTGATGATCTGGTCTGCGGTGAGGGTGGTCATGAGTTATCTCCCCAACCTTGACGACTCGTGCCGCGGTGCGGACGGGTGCGGCGGCGGTGCTCGCGCGCGAGAACTGGTCGCGGACGGAGAACCGGTGGTGGAGGGCGGTGCCGACTTCGGCACCGGCGAACGAGACGAGCTTCGTCGCCCACAACGGGCTGAACGACGCGGCGATCACCGCCCCGGCGGCGACGAGGATGACGCCGATACTGAGGCTGGCCTTGGTCGAGCTCCACGGCCAGTAGGACGACGCCGGCGGCGAGTGGTTTGGCGATGAGGAGCCCGACAGAGAGGTTCAGCCATCGTTGCGCCCAGGCCGTGAGCTTGGGCTGGCCGATCATCATCAGCCCGACCGGTGCCATCGCGGCCAACGCGAGGAGTCCGAATTCGCGGATCGACATGGCGATGAACAGGAACAGCGACGCGATCATCATCAGCCCGACGATGAGCAGCGCCATCACGTATTCGCCGACGGACCCTGGTCCTTGTGCCCCTTGGGTGGCCATGCCCCAGATGACGCCGTCTTGGGAGAACTGCATGGTCTTCATCACGGCGCCGTAGATCTGTTTCGGGGCGTCGAAGAGGCCGACGACGCGGAGCAGGCTTTGGCTCAGGTCGCCGCCTTGAACGGCGGTGGTCAGCGCGCGCGTGATGTCGTCGGTGATGCCGGAAGCCTTCTGCATCCCCCAGACGCAGATCGCGCTGAACGGGATGGCGAGGGCGGCGCCGGCGGCCGTCCGGCCGATCCTGCCCCAGTCCTGAAGGATCATCGCGATGCCGATCTGCACCAGGGCGACGATCAGGATGACCGGGGCGGTGACGGCGATCCAGAACAGGAACTGCGAGTGGGCGATGTTCCAGCTGCCCTGGTCGATATTCGTGTTGAAGGATCCGGCGATCATCGTGGCGATGAAGTCGCCGAGGTTCTTGATCGTGGAGCCCATGAACTGGGCGACGGTTTGGGATGCCTGGCAGCCGAAGTCGGCGACGAAGCATCCGTAGTTCGGGGTGAACGGATCCGACGGTGCGGTAGCGACAGTGGCGATCATGATGGTCACACCACGTGGAGCGACTGGCCCCAGTTGATCAGACCGGCGATGCTGCCGGCGACAGCGACACCGGCGAGGCAGCTGAGCACACCGATGATCCCGGCCTTTTGGACACGTCCGTTGCTGGAGATGTGGCCGACGACGATGAACCCGGCGGCGATCAACCCTCCGATGATGGCCAGGATGAGCACGATGGCGAACACGACGTTCGCGATCGTCTGCAAGGCTCCGACCCCGGGACCGGAGAAGTCCGGGCTGGGGTTCGGGACGGCCGCCACGGTGATGATGCGGGCGTGGACGGTGACGAGGGCTTCGTTGAGGGCGTTCATGATTCTTGGTTCCTTTCCGTGGGATCGGTCGACGGTTCGGGTTCTTGTGATTCGCGCATGCGCCGGGCGGCGAGGTAGCCGGAGGCGGCGATGCCGAGCAGAGCGATGGAGATCAGGGTCAGCAGGCCGAGCAGGTTGAGGATCAGGTCCACGACACTCATTCCCCGTTCGCGTTGGCCGCGCGGGTCGCGGAAGTCGGAAGGGGGACGGTGAGGATGTTCGCCTTACCCTCGGACGGGATGTTCACGGTGAGTTCGAGTTGGTCGACTCCGGCCGGGACGTAGTAGGCGACGGC
This sequence comes from Leifsonia sp. L25, assembly GCF_050632895.1. Next base: position 246,454 of record NZ_JBODRZ010000004.1, read on the forward strand.
GAACGATCGGCTCTTCTCGTTCGGGATCGTCCAGGTCGACTGGCCGTGGAAAAGCCCGGTGGGCAGCCAGGGCAGGCTTGCTGCCTTGGCTGCGGCGGGGCCGTCGGCGGTGTCGAGGACGGCGGGTTCGGGGCGGCCGTCGAACTGTGTGCCCTTCAGGGTGGCGCCGGTGACGTCCTGGAAGTCCTGGTTGCCCTGGGAAGGGATCCACTTGCCGGTCATAGTGACCTTCAGCAACAGCACCGGTGTTCCGACTGGGAACAGCTCCGAAGGCGAGTTCGGGAGCGTGCACGGGCAGCCGTGCTTTCCCTTGACTGTGGTGCCCGGGTAGACGTCGACCCAGACGCTGCTGACGATGCCCGATGCCGCCGGCATCGCGTCCTGCGCGGACGTCGACGTCGGCGTCGGCTTGGCCGGCGCGACCGTCGTGAACGACGGGTTTCGTGTTGGCGCCGCACCGGCGCAGCCGGCGAGGGCCAGGCATGAGAGGAGGGCCGCGAGTGCGATCAGCTTCTTGTTCATCTCAGTTCACCTCGGCTTCGTATCCGCCCTTCACTTAGAACTTCCGGTTCCGAGCGATTTGTGGCGCGCATCTTGGAGACTCGTTTGGTCAGGGCACCTGAATGTGCTGGTGGTTGCAGGTATCGGGAAAGTCGCTGGTGAAGTTCGTAAGCACGCCGAGCGTCACGTGAGCGCGAGACCGGCAGTCGCTTTGACCGGCCGTTGACCCATGCGGGGCGTACGGGTCCAGGACGTGGATCAGCTGGACGGAAAGCGGGTCCGCGCCGGTCAGGGACTGTCGGTTGATCGCGTAGAAGTCGACAGCCTTGCCCTTCCAGTGCGCGGACGCGGTTCCCGCCCCTGGGGTCATGCCGGTGCAGCGTCGGTTGAGGTCGCTGACTCCGACCTGCTGGAAGGACTGGACGGCGACGACGATTAACTGGAGGATGTGCGGGTCGATGGTGCAGTCCGGCGTGGCGGTACCGTCAGCCATGTTGAAGATCTGCTGCTGGTAGCGGGGTTCGAGGAAGTTGAGCTTCTTCGCCTGGATCGCACCGACCAGGACTGCGGCGGCCGCGCGAGCGTCCGCTGGCACCTGACACGCTCCGGCGCTTGCTCCCGTCAGGGCGGCGAGGAGCTGCGCGGCGGGCGTCCAGAACGGGGCGTAGTGGTTCGGGTCGGCGTTGATTTGGACCGCGTGTGCGACCAGGGTCGGGGCGAGGGTCTGCCAGTCCGGCACATGCAGCATGCGCGAGTAGAACGCGGCGGCCGCGGTCGCTGGGTCCATCCGCTCTGCAGGGGTGCCGTAGCTGGCGCCTTGCTGGAAGACACCGATTGTGGTGTTGTCCACCGCGTCGCCATGGTCCAGGTTGCGGAGGCCGGACTCACCGATCGCGACCATCAGCGCGAGGGTCTGCCCGTGCGGGGCCACGCTCATCTTCTGGCCGACGGTGATGATCGTCGCGGCGATCTTCAACTGATCTGGCCCGTACCCGCCCACATTCTGGCCCGCCTCCACCGACGGGACGGATCCACCACACACTCCGCCGCCACCGATTTCGTTGGCTCCCATCGCGAGCACCAAGGTGACCGGAACGGCGACGAGCGTGATGGGGACGACCAGCACGATGACCGCCGCGACGATCAGGAGGTTCCGTGTCGTCTTTGGATGCGACACCGCATGAGCGGCCGCGGCGCCGGCGCCGATCATGCCGCCACCTCCAGCTCGAGGACGTCCCGGGCGATCATCAACAGTCGTTTCGCGGTCGCGATCCGTGCCCGCGCCGATCCGGGATGGATGTGAAGGGTCGCCGCGATTGTGTCCGCGTCGTCGCCGATCATCCCGGCGACTTCGCGGAATCCACCGATCTCGGGCACGCACGACACGATCACGGATCCGGTCAGCGGCAGCCCCGCGTCCGCGGCCGCAAGGGCGGCCAGAACAGTTCGCGCGGTCTGGCACACTCGCTCGCGGATCGTGCGGACACTGCGCTTAGACAGGTGATGGGCTTCCGCCACGCGCTCGGCGTCACCGCTTGCCAGGCTTAGGTCGCTCATCACGTGCCAGTCGGATGCGCCGACGTAATCGGCGACCAGCACCATCCACCGGTGCGCATCAAAGCGGCGAATCATCGCCTCGAGGGGGTCGATGTCCGATTCGGACGCCACGTCGCAGTCGACAGTGACGTCGTCCGTCGGGCCATACTTCCGCTCGATCTCCCGAAGCACTACATGACGGGTGATCCCGAACACGAAGGCGTGCGGCGACCCACGCTCTGGGTCGAACGTCGAGCAGCGGTGCCAGACCGTCTCTCGGGCGATCTGGAGAACGGCGTCGACCTCATTCGGCCAGCCGCGGAAGTGGAAGCGGACGTACGGGCGCAACATGTCGACTTCACGGAGCAGTTCCGTGAGAAGGGCATCCGTCCGCGTGCGGACGTGGGTTCCTCCAGCCACGTGATCACAACCTTCCTTGCATGGAAGTGGCTACTGCGAAGGACCGGGTTCGAGCCGAGGACGGCTCGTCAGAACAGGGCTATGTCAGCGCGAATGGGCGCACACGTGCCCTGGTTGGAGAGGAAGGTTGGATTTGCCGAGGTGCGCCGGGATATCGGCTTCGGGCGGCGCGCCCGGATTCGGTGATGGAGAAGCGACTTCGACTCTGAAGTTCGGGAGTCTCAGCCACGATGCGTCACCGCCGCCCTGACTCGCTTAGCGAGGCCAGCGTTACGGTGAAGAGGGTAAGAATCAGCCGCTCCATTTGGTGCCGCACGCTACCCCCGAACAGGGGTGGCGCTTGGGCGGCACGCCGGGGTGAACCAGCTGTTCTACTCACAGCTCTCGCACTGCAGGTCACCCATCGGATCCACCGGGACGAGGTATCCGTCCACGAAGTCCTGAATGACGCCGGGAAACTCTTTCGGCGGCTCGACTACGCGTACGCTCCCGTCCTCGTCTGCGCGCTCGCTTCCAGCCATGCCAACACCTCCGTCCGCTTGTAGAGCACAGTGCGTGGGGTCGGCTTGTAGAAACGCGGGCCCTTACCGTGATACCGGAGTTGGGCGAGCGCTGCGATCGACAGCCCGGTGAGTTCAACCACCTCAGCGGGCTGAATGAATTCTCCTGTCATCTCATCTCCTCCGTTTCGACAACTCAGGAGTTCTGCAATTGTTGAAACGACCATAGCAAGAATTCCGTGACTTGACAACAGAAGTGGCGATAGGCTGTCGAAATGGCAGACTTTCGATCGGAGACCAGCATCGGTGCGCGCATCAGACTGGCGCGACGTGAACGTGGATTTCGCACGACGAGCGACCTGGCAGAGGCGATTCCTGGCGGGAACATCACCCCCGCGATCCTGGAGAACATCGAATCCGGCAGGAAGGCCGACATCAGCGTTTGCCAGCTCCTGAACATCGCGCGGGGCCTCGACGTGCCGATCAGCATGCTGCTCTCGCCAATCGGGCGGCCCGACGACAAACTCGACCTACAAAACCTCGGCGAAGACTTCGACGGAATGACCGTGGCCGAATTCGATTGCTGGCTTTCAGCCACCCCTCGAGTTCATATCGGCCCCGATTGGCCGCCGAACGCGTGGACATCTCCGTCCTGAACTCGCTTCGCGAACTCCGGGACCCTTCGACGTGAGTTCGACCGCCTCCGGATCGTTCGCGACGTCGGAGCGGCGTCCGGAGACTCTGATCTCACCTTCGACTCAAACGTCGAGGCGCGCCTGGAGCTGGTCGAGCGCGAGCTGGAGCGCGTCGCAGCGCTTCTCACCTCTGCGGGCATCGAAGAGGTGGCAGCACCCTAAAGAGGAGGGCGAGATGGGCAGCGTTCTGTCGTATGAGTCTGCCGGTGGTCGACGCTATCGCGTCATGTACCGCACCCCTGATCACCGTCAGACCACGAAGCGCGGATTCAAGACGAAGCGAGAAGCCGAGCTCTACTTAGCCACGGTCGAGACGAACAAAGCGCGCGGCGAGTACATCGATGCAAGTGCGGCGAGGGTGACGATCGCATCCCTCGGCGTTGAGTGGCTAGCCAACCAGACTCACCTCAAACCGTCCTCGCTCCGACCGCTCGAGATCGCGTGGCGACTCCAGGTCGAGCCGCGTTGGGGACGCGTCCCTGTCGGTGATGTACGACACTCGGATGTCCAGGCCTGGGTTTCGTCTTTGAGCGCTGAAAGGTCCGCTACGACCGTCTTGCGGGCGTTCGGTGTGCTTGCCGGAATCCTGGACATCGCCGTGAAGGACCGGCGCGTGCCGGTCAACGTAGCCCGCGGATCGCGATTGCCCCGTAAGGTTCCTCGCGCTCACCGATACCTCACCCACCAACAGGTTCACGACCTCGCCTACGCCAGCGGCAAGCACGAAGCCCTCGTTCTCCTACTGGCTTACACCGGCCTTCGCTGGGGCGAAGTCATCGCCCTCCGCGTGCGCGACGTCGACTTCACTCGCCGCCGACTCGCCATCTCGGAAAACGCGGTAGAGGTTGGTCCTGCCACCATCGTCGGAACCCCGAAGAGCCACAAGCGTAGGTCGGTGCCGTTCCCGGCATTCCTCCTCGACGCGCTGGCCGGCGCAGCCGCAGGCAAGGAGCCGAACGAGCTGCTGTTTTCCGGCCGGTTCGGTGAGCACATGAAGCGCGCCACACGGGGTCAACGGACATGGTTCAAGAGCGCACTCGACAGGGCCGGCCTTGACCCGATGACCGTCCACGACCTGCGGCACACCGCCGCCAGCCTCGCCGTGAGCGCGGGAGCCAACGTGAAGGCGGTCCAAAGGATGCTCGGCCACGCCTCAGCCGCGATGACGCTGGACGTTTACGCGGACCTCTTCGACGACGACCTGGACGCGGTAGCTGAAGCTCTGGACGGCGCAGCCAGACGTTCTGTGGCACGACCGCATCTCGCGGAGCGGCAGACTTCAGTGGTGAGCAGACCAGTAAGCGCCGCCAACGTACTTGGCTAGCTTGCCCAATCCTTTGACGCCGGCCCCTAGGACAACGACAGCGAGCACGAAAACGAACCACGGATAGGCGATGACGTCTGCCACGATCGCGCTCCAGATCATGACGATCGCTTCCCACCGGGCAGCGCGCCACGTATCGAGAAGCCAGCCGACATCGATCATGTCCACATTGAAGCGGTAGCCGCTGACAATCGGCCATTTGCGACGCCCGCGATCGCAGAAAGACGCCCCGGATCACCAACTCGCAGCGGCGCTTGTTGTCAGTTTGTTGTCAAGTCGAGCGCCGCAGGTCTGGCAGCAAAGACTCGATCCCAGTCATTTACTGGGATCGAGGCCCCCATTCGTTGGCGGAGGGCGTGGGATTCGAACCCACGAGACATTTCTGCCCACCAGTTTTCAAGACTGGCTCCATCGGCCACTCGGACAGCCCTCCCGGCGCCGGGGCGAACCGGCGTCGCCCGATTCTAGCGTCCGTCGCGTCACGATTCCGGGGGAACGACGTCATTACTGGTGTAACCAAGCGAGTTGCAATCCAGAGAAGGAGAACCATGTCCCTGAAGAAGAGCCTCATCGTCCCGGCAGCTCTACTCGCCGCTCTCACCGTGGGTTCGCTCACCGCGTGCGTCAGCCAGACGACGTCCGACGTGAAGACGACGAGCTCCTCGCCGCGGGCGGCGGCCTCAACCTCGAATGGGGCAAGAACCAGACCATCTCCGGCCTCCCGACCGAGATCCCGTACCTCACGCAGTACTCGAACGCTCACGCGACCGGCGACGAGGCGAAGGGCACTTTCGAGCTGACGATCAACGGCTCGAGCAAGGACGCGCAGGCGGACGCCTCGAAGAAGCTGACCGAGGCCGGTTTCACGGCTGCCGACGAGGACACGTTCACGAGCTCGAAGTGGACCGTCGACCTCAGCGGAACGGGCGGCACGGTCGTCTACAACATCAACAAGAAGTAACCGAACCGGCGATGCCCCGTCTCCGAAGGAGGCGGGGCATCGTCATGTCCGGGAGTGGCGGAAGCGCTCAGTCCTGGAACGGCTTGGAGCAGGTGTACTGCGCCGCCGTCTGGCCGTGCACATCCGAGGGCAGCTGGACGCCGGAGCCGTCGCCCGCCGCCTGCGTCGTGCCGTCGGTCGGTGCCTGGGTGGCCGGCGCCTGGGTGGCCGGTGCCTGCGTAGCGGGCGCCTGCGTGGCCGGTGCCTGGCCGGCGGCGTTCGGGTCGGCCTCCGAGCCCACGCCCGTGTCACCGGTCAGGGTCACGGGCTGGTCGTTCTTGAGCGCGCCCATCAGCTGATCGGCCGCATCCTCCGTCGGCACCACACCGTCGCCCTGGTAGTGGTTCGGGTACTGCACGAAGACGACCTTGCTGATGTCGATGTTCTTGAGGGCCATGGCCATCGAGACGATCGTGGTCGGGCTGTTGAGGCTGTCCGACAGCGTGATGTTGCTGGTGGCCGCCTTGGCGATGCCGTACAGCTTCACCGGGTTGGTCAGCACGTCCGCGCTCTTGATGGTGCGCACGAGCGACGACAGGAACACCTGCTGGTTGCTGATGCGGCCGAGGTCCGAGCCGTCGCCGACGCCGTGACGCGTGCGCAGGAAGGCGAGCGCCTGGGCGCCCTGCAGCGTGTTCTGACCGGCCTTCACGTTCAGGCCGGTGTACGGGTCCTCGATGTTGCCGGCGACGCAGACCGGCACCCCGCCGACGGCGTTGGACATCTCGATGACGCCGTCGAACTGGATGACACCGGCGTACGGGATGTCAAGCCCGGTCAGCTTCTCGACCGTCAGCACGGTGCAGGCCAGGCCGCCGTAGCTCAGCGAGTTGTTGATCTTCTGGCGGCTCATCGCGTCGTAGCTGCCGCCCTTGGGGTCAGGGCACGACGGGATGGCGACGTACATGTCGCGGGGGAAGCTGACGACGGTCGCGTTCTTGTGATCCGCGGAGACGTGCAGCAGCATCGTCACGTCGTTGAGGTTCTCTTCGCGGTCGCCGTAGGCCGCGTTGCCGCCGCCGGAGTCGCTACCCGCCAGGAGGACGTTGAACGCGCCGTTCATCGCGCCGACGCTCGGCGTGACCTCATGGCCCTTGGCGTCGACCAGCTTCACGGACTTCTTCACGCTGGACGCCACATCCACCGCCGCGTAGGCCGCGAGCGAGACGCCGGTGATGCCGAAGACGGCGACCACCGCGACGAAGATCTTGAGGAGTGCCTTGAGCGGGTGATGCTGCTTCAGTCGTCCGTGACGGACCGCTGGTCCAGCCGTCTTCTCCTGCGCTCGCGCTTGCGCGCGGGTGGGCATCTCGCTCATTCACTTCCTTCCGGTCGGGCCGCGTTCACGTTCACATGCGCGCACCGGAAAAAGGCGCACGCCGTCGTAAAGCTTGACACGGGAGGCTGGAAATGCTCTCAAAGGGCGCGTTCAGAGCGCGTCGAGCACGTGCGCGAGGCCGTCCTCTACGACGGTCGCGGTGGAGCGGGACGCTGCCGCCTTGACCTCGTCGGGCGCCTGCCCCATGGCGACGCTCAGCCCTTCGGCGCCCGCCCACTCGAGCAGTTCGAGGTCGTTGCGCCCGTCTCCGACGGCGACCACGCGGGAGGCGGGGATATCGAGCGCGTGCCGCACCCGCTCCATCGCCGTCGCCTTGCTCACGCCGTCGGGCGAGATGTCGAGCCACGCCGTCCATCCGATGGAGTAGCTGACGCGCTGGAGGCCCATCCGGTCGACGATGGAGAGGAACTCCTCCGTGTCGTGCTCGGGCGACACCACGACGACCCGCGTCGCGGGGTGCTTCAGCAGCTCGTCGAACGGCACCTCCTCGGCGTTCACCAGCTCCCAGTCGGTCATGCCCTCGGTGTAGCGGCGGAAGCCGGTGGGGCCTTCGACCATGAAGCTGCCGCTGGGCAGGTGCGGCCGCATGGTCTGCAGCACCTCCGACGGGTCGAACACCTCGATGAACTCACGGCGGTAGCCGCCCTCGATAGAGGCGTCGCGCTTCATCGTGAGCGCTCCGTTCGCGCAGACGACGAACTCGCTGGTCAGGCCGAACTCCTCGTGGATGGGCCGCGCGGTCTCCCAGCTGCGGCCGGTGGCGAGCATGACCTCGTGACCGGCGTCGCGCACCCGGTCGACGGCGGCGCGCACGGCGTCGCCGATCGTCTCGTCCTCGTGGATCAGGGTGCCGTCGACATCGAGCGCGATGAGGAGGCGGTCGTCGCCGCTCACCGGGAGATCGGCTCCAGCAGTTCGAGTCCGCCGAGGTACGGGCGCAGCGGCTCGGGGACGCGGACCGATCCGTCCTCCTGCTGATGCGTCTCGAGGATGGCGACCAGCCAGCGCGTCGTCGCGAGCGTCCCATTGAGGGTCGCCACCGGCGCGGTCTTGCCGCTGTCGGTGCGGTAGCGGATGTCGAGGCGGCGCGCCTGGAACGTCGTGCAGTTCGAGGTGGAGGTGAGCTCGCGGTAGCGTCCCTGCGTCGGGATCCACGCCTCGACGTCGTACTTGCGGGCGGCGCTCGAGCCGAGGTCGCCGGCGGCGGTGTCGATGACGCGGTAGCTGAGCCCCAGCGCCTGCATCATCTCCTCCTGCCAGCCGAGCAGGCGCTCGTGCTCGGCCTCCGCCTCCTCGGGCCGGGTGTAGACGAACATCTCGAGCTTGTCGAACTGGTGGACGCGGATGATGCCGCGGGTGTCCTTGCCCGCCGAGCCCGCCTCGCGCCGGTAGCAAGTGGACCAGCCCGCGTACCGCAGGGGCGCGTCCACCTCGATGATCTCGTCGGAGTGGTAGCCGGCGAGGGCGACCTCGCTGGTACCGGTCAGATACAGGTCGTCGTTCTCGAGGTGGTAGACCTCGTCGGCGTGCGCGCCGAGGAAGCCGGTGCCCTGCATGATCGACGGCTTCACCAGGGTCGGCGTGATCATCGGGATGAAGTCGTTCTGCAGCGCCTTGTCGAGCGCCATGTTCATCAGCGCGAGCTCGAGGCGCGCGCCGATGCCGCGCAGGTACGAGAAGCGGGCACCGGCGACCTTCGCGCCGCGGGCCATGTCGATGGCACCCAGCAGTTCGCCGAGCTCGAGGTGGTCGCGCGCCTCGAAGTCGAACGCGGGGATGTCGCCGACGGTCTTGAGCACGACGAAGTCGTCTTCGCCGCCCGCGGGCACGCCCTCGACGATCGGGTTGCCGATGCTGCGGACCAGCTGCTCGAAGCGCGCATCCGCTTCGTTGGCGGCCTGCTGCGCCTCCTTGACCCGCCCGGCGAGCTGCTGCGCCTGGGCGACGAGCTCCTTCTTCTGCTCCTTGGGCGCTTTGGCGACGGTCTTGCCGAACGCGTTCTGCTCGGCGCGGAGCTCCTCGAACGCCGTGATGGCCGCGCGGCGCTCCACGTCGGCCTGGATGGCCTCGTCGACGAGCTGCACGGAGTCGCCGCGGGCCTCCTGCGAGCGGCGGACGACATCGGGGTTCTCGCGGAGGAGCACGGGATCGATCACCTGACCAGCTTATCGACCGGGGCCGAACAGGTAGCGTGATGGGGGTGAACGGACGGGGCGGGCGGGGTCGCACGGTGGTGGCCGTCGTCTACAACCCGATCCGGGTGGACGTGCCCCGCGTTCGGGCGGCCGTGGAGGCTGCGGCCGCTGCGGCCGGCGCGGTGGACGCGGCCGGCGCGGCCGGCGAGCCGAGCGGTGTCGAGCTGCTCTGGCTCGAGACCACTCCGGAGGACGGAGGTCAGGCGCAGGCCCGGGAGGCGCTCGCGCGCGGCGCGACCCTGGTGCTCGCCGCGGGCGGCGACGGAACGGTGCGAGCGGTCGCGGAGGCGCTGCGGGATCAGGATGCGACCCTCGCGGTCATCCCCGGCGGCACGGGCAACCTTCTCGCGCGCAACCTCGGCATCCCGTTCTCGAGGCGTGGAGAACGCCTGCGCCGTGGCGTTCGGGAGCGAGACCCGGCGCATCGACATCGGAATCGCCGAAGCCCGACGTCCCGACGGCTCCGTCACCGAGCACGCGTTCCTGGTGATGGCGGGCGTCGGGATCGATGCGGCGATGATCGAGGCGGCGAAGCCCGGGCTGAAGCGCCGCTTCGGCTGGCTCGCCTACGCGGATGCGGCGCTCCGCGCCTTTCCCACGTCGAGCAAGGTCCAGGTGCGGTACCGCCTCGACCGCGGCCACGTGCGGTCGGCCCACGTCAGCACCATCCTGATCGCCAACTGCGGCGCGCTGCCGGGCAACATCGAGCTGATCCCGGACGGCGCGATCGACGACGGCCTGCTCGACGTCGCGGTGCTGCAGCCCGCGACGGTGTTCGGCTGGCTGGCGATCTGGCGCAAGGTGACCTGGGAGAACCGCGTGCTGCGCAGGTCCTCCGTGGGCCGCCGGATCATCCGCTTCACCGACCGCGCGGTGCGCACGCGCCTCAGCTACCTGCGCGGCGCGTCGGTGCAGCTGGAGGTGGATGCGCCGGAGCCGTTCGAACTCGACGGGGACGCCTTCGGCGAGATCCTCGCCCTCGACCTCCGCGTCGATGAGCGAGCGCTGCGGGTGAAGGCGCCCGCCGCCTCGAACTGACGGCTCCGGCGCACCGGACCTACCTCGTCAGCTTCTGGATGGCGCCGGAAGCCGTCCGGAGCTGCACGGAATCCCCCGGCTTCAGCGTGAGCGACTGGTGGTAGACGCGACCGTCGCCGACCTGCCGCACCCCGAGATACCAGCCGAACTCGCCGCTCACGTGCGAGAGGTAGTAGCCGTTCAGCTGGGCGGTCACCTCCGGCGTGGTGAACAGCGTCGCGTTCGGAACGGTGATCTGCAACTCGAACTCGCTGCCGCCCAGCGGCACCACGATGCCCGTGACTCCCTGGAAGCCACGCGGCGCCGCGAGGACGTTTCCGACGGCCTGGCCCGCATAGGCGAGCCCGGTCGCGTTCGGGTGCAGGTTCGCGGGCGACGCGCTCAGGCCGGACAGCTCGACCGGATTGAGGTACGGGCTGGCGGAGCAGCTCGAGTGGTCGAACGTGTTGCCCATCAGCGACACGTAATCGGCGCCGGCGGCCTCTGCCGCAGCCTTCGACTGCACATCGAGGGTCGACTGCACGCTGTTCATGTAGGCGAGGTCGGCCGTGGCGTACGGGAAGCTCGTCCCGAAGAGTTTGAGCGAGGCGAAGCATCCGCCGGCGGGGGTGTGAACCGCATCGGGCATCAGGGCCGGGTAGCCGACCACGACGACGCGCGCGTTCGGCGCCTTGGCGCGGATGCGCGTCACGGCGTCACGAAGCGCCGGGGCCACCCGATCCGTGACCTTCTTGCTCAGCGTGTCCACGCCGCCGACGGTGTACTTGGCCCGGCAGGACGCCTCACCGCTCAGCAGTGGACCCTGCGCACTCGCGGCGAGGCACGACTGCAGCACGGAAGCGAAGCCGAGGTCGTTTCCGCCGATCGTCAGCGAGACCACCGACGTCGACGCGCTGAGCGCATCCGTCTGCGCCGGAACATCTTTCTTCGGCGCGAAGAGGTCGGCGATCGTCGCGTCGGTGCAACTGACGTCGGTCAGCTCCAATCCCGCGCGAGCGGCTGCCGTGTGGGGATAGTTCTGCATCGTCTGCAGGCAGCCCGCGTGCGAGCCGGTGGCATCGCCGACCCCTGGCCTGCCGCGTACGAGTCGCCCAGAGCGACGTACGAGCCGGACGCCGCAGCCGCACCCTGAGCGGGCATTACTGCGACGCCGGCGACGACCGCCAGGGCGGCCGCTGCGGACCATGCGGCCCGGACCCTCCGCCGATCGACCGATCGTTGTCGTGCGCTCCGGGCGCGCGTGGGGTTCTGCATCGTGACTCCCTACTGTCTGGTGATGCTCTTACCTAGACAGATGCGTCACGACTGAAATCATGACGCGGGAGCAAAGAATTCTTAGAACTCACCCTCCTCGGAGCCGCTCTGCGCGCGCCGCGCCCGGCGAGCGCGTTGAGGAAGAGCAGCCCGACCACGGTGAGCAGCCCGACGGTGATCAGCGGCCCCGCGAGCATCCAGCCCAGCTGGGCGAAGACGAGCGATCCGACGTCGCTGCTGGGGGTGGGGCCGCTGTACGACGAGGTGACGGAGATGCAGTAGAGCACGATGCCGAGCACCACGAAGCCGACGCCGACGATCCAGAGGGCCAGGATCAGCACGTTGCGCCGCGGGCTCACCTCGAGACGGCTCAGGATGCCGGGCTGAGCGACCACGACGGCCGCGTTCGTCAGGGCCGGGGCCTCCTCCGGCGCCCAGGAGACCGCGTCGATGGGGTCGACCGAAGCCACGGACGCCTCGCGCTCGAACGGCGCGGGTTCCACCATGGGCGTCTCGGCAGTGCGCAGCGCCGGCGCGGGCCGCCGGTATGACGGATCCGGAGCCTCGCCGCGGACGCGGGTGCGCGTCCGCTCGCCGGGCTGCGGCTGGTAGCCGCGCTGGAACGACGGGTCGAAGCGCGGATCGAATCCGCCGGCCCGACCGCTGTCGTCATGCTCTTCGGCGACCATGCTGACCTCCCGATCGTGCTGCTGCTCCGCAGCCTACGCCGACCGGGTGCCCTCCGGGCCGTCCTCCGTGAGCGACGCGAGCCACTCCCGAGCCTCGGTGAACACCTCGTCGCGGTAGCGCTGGTCGAACGCGACCGGGACGCCGTCTGCGCGGGGATACGACCCGAGGAACATGACCGACGGACTGAACCGCCGCAGCCCGAGCAGGGCGTCCGCCACCCGCTCGTCGCGGATGTGCCCGTCGGCGTCGATGACGAAACGGTAGCGGCCCAGGGCGTCGCCGACCGGCCGCGACTCGATGAGGCTCAGGTTGACCCCGCGCGTGGAGAACTGCTCCAGCAGATCGAGGAGGCTACCGGGCCGGTCATCGGGCAGCTCGGCGATCAGGCTGGTCTTGTCGGCTCCGGTCGGCTCCGGCACGCTGCGCGTCGTGCTCACCAGCACGAAGCGGGTGACCGCGTTCTCGTTGTCGCCGATGTCCTCCGCCAGCACGACCACGTCGTGGTGGTCGACGATCCCGGGCGGCGCGATGGCCGCATCCGCCGCGCTGCCCTCGAAGAGCGAGGCCGCGGCCGCGACGTTGCTGGAGGCCGGCAGGTGCCCGTGGTCGGGCAGGTGCGCGTCCAGCCACTGGTGGCACTGGGCGTACGCGACCGGGTGCGCGTTCACCGTGCGCACGTCCGCGAGCGTCGTGCCGGGGCGCGCCACGAGGACGAAGTTCACCGGGACGAGGTACTCGCCGATGATCCGCAGGCCCGGGATGGTGGCCAGCGCGTCCTGGGCGACCGAGACACCGCCCTCGATCGAGTTCTCGATCGCGATCATGGCCGCGACGCTGCGCCCTTCGACCACATCGGCGAGCGCCTCGCCCAGGTTGTTGACCGCGCGCCACTGCTTGCCGCGCGCCTCCGGCACCTGCTTGAGCGCCGCCTCCGTGAACGTTCCGGACGGCCCGAGGAAGCTGTACACGTCGTCCAGCGAGGCGGGCAGCTCGGCGGGCGCACCGCCGCGGTCGTCGGCAGGGGCGGGAGACATGACGCTCAGCTTAGCGAGGCCGTTGGCTCGGCCCGCGCGCCGTGGAAGAGTAGGGGCATGGACGAACGAGCCGGAACCCCCGCCCAGCCTTCCGACCTGATCGACGTCGACGCCCTGCGGCGCGTGCTACGAGCTGAAGCCGGATGTCCAGCATCCCGGAGCAGCGCGTGGTGTTCGGCACCTCGGGTCACCGCGGCTCGTCGCTCGACACGGCGTTCAACGAGGACCACATCGCCGCGACGACGCAGGCCATCAGTGGAGTACCGCAACAGCCAGGGCATCACCGGCCCGCTGTTCATCGGAGCGGACACGCACCTCCTCAGCGAGTTCGCCACCACGACCGCACTCGCGGTGCTGGTCGGAAACGAGGTGCGCGTGCTCGTCGACGAGTTCGACGACTGGGTGCCGACGCCCGCGGTGTCGCACGCGATCATCCGCTACAACCGGCAGGGCCATGGCGACCAGGCGGACGGCATCGTCGTCACCCCGAGCCACAACCCGCCGCGCGACGGCGGCTTCAAGTACAACCCGCCGCACGGCGGCCCGGCCGACACCGACGCCACGAGCTGGATCGCCAAGCGCGCGAACGAGATCATCGCGAACGGGATGACCGAGGTGCGGATGGCCGAGCCGTCCGGTGTCGAGACGTACGACTTCCGTGGGCACTACGTCGACGACCTCGAGAACATCATCGACGTGAAGGCGATCAAAGACAGCGGAATCGAAATCGGCGCCGACCCGCTGGGCGGCGCGAGCGTGCACTACTGGCAGGCGATCGCCGAGCGCTACGACCTCGACCTGACCGTGGTGAATCCGGAGGTCGACCCGGCCTGGGGCTTCATGACGCTCGACTGGGACGGCAAGATCCGCATGGATCCGTCGAGCCCCTCGGCGATGGCCTCCGTGGTCGCGCGGCGAGCCGACTTCGACATCCTGACCGGCAATGACGCGGACGCGGACCGGCACGGCATCGTCACGCCCGACGGCGGCCTGATGAATCCGAACCACTACCTCGCGGTCGCGATCGACTACCTGTTCCGCACCCGCACCGAGTGGCGGAAGGATGCGGCGGTCGGCAAGACCCTCGTGTCGTCGTCGATCATCGACCGGGTCGCCGAGTCGCTGGGCCGCCGCCTGTAGGGAGGTCCCGGTCGGCTTCAAGTGGTTCGTCCCGGGCCTCATCGACGGGACCGTCGGCTTCGGCGGCGAGGAGAGCGCCGGCGCGTCGTTCCTGCGCTTCGACGGCACGGCCTGGACGACCGACAAGGACGGCATCCTGCTCGCCCTGCTCGCCAGTGAGATCCGCGCGGTGACCGGCAGGTCGCCGTCCGAGCTGTACCGCGAGCTGACCGAGCGCTTCGGCGACCCGGTCTACCAGCGGGTGGATGCGCCCGCGAGCCCCGAGCAGAAGGCTGCGCTGTCGAAGCTCGACGGAGACGCCATCACCGCGACCGAGCTGGCCGGCGAGCCGATCACCGCGAAGCTCAGCCGCGCGCCGGGCAACGACGCTCCGCTCGGCGGCGTGAAGGTGCAGACGGAGAAGGCGTGGTTCGCCGCGCGCCCCTCCGGCACGGAGAACGTCTACAAGATCTACGCCGAGGTCGTTCGCGGGCGAGGAGAACCTGCGCGAGGTGCAGGAGGAGGCCAAGCGGATCGTGGGGGATGCCCTCGGCGGCTGATCAGCCCGGTAGGAGGTGCCGCCCGGGATGCCGAAGAACTCCTCGAGGGTGGTCACGCCCGTGCGGTGGAGTTCCGTCGCGAGCGGGACGCCGATGTAGCGGAAGTGCCACGGCTTCGTAGGTGAACCCGGTGACGGCGACCTTGTCGGCGGGATACCGCAGCAGGAAGCCGAAGCGCCACGCATTCGCCGCCAGCCAGCGGCCCTGCGGTGTGTCGCCGAAGCACGCGTCGAGGGAGCACTTCGCGGGGATCGCGCTGATGTCGACCGCGAGGCCGGTCTGGTGCTCGCTGTGTCCCGGCCGCGCCGTGTCCGTGTCCGCATACGCTTTTCCGTTGTGCGCGACGTCGTCGTCGTACACGCGGGTCTGCGACTCGAACGAGCGGTAGGCGCTCTGCACCGTGAGGTCGAGCCCGGCCTCCGCCTTGCCCGCGTGGAACATCGAGACGAGCGCCGCGGCGGTCGCCTGGCGCATCGGCTGGTGGTTGATGTTCGGCACGTCGGGGTACGTCAGGTCGGGCGGGACGTATGTGACCGGGCTCAGAGCCCGCGGCTTGTTGACGACGACCCACAGGCTCGCGGGGTCGCTCGTGGACTGCGCCGCCTTGTCGAAGCCGGCCGCTCCGGGCGTCGGCGTGGCACCGGCCGGCGGCGTGGGGCTGGGTGAGGACATGGTGGGCGCTGGACTCGCGGTGGGCGTCGGCGACCCAGTCGGCCGCGGCGACGACGCCGAGCGCGACGGCGTCGGGCGGTGGCTCGCCGGCGCGGCCGACGGGCTCCCCGACGCACAGGCCGCGAGCACCAGCACGGCCGCCAGCGCCCGCCCGCGCGGGCCAGGCGCGCTGCTCCAGCCCGCCGTTCGCGGGCGCCCCCCAGACTCACGGGGCCGAGCCGAGCCCACCCGATCGACGACCGGATGGACGCTGACCGGATGCCGCGCTCGGCAGCACGGTTGCTACTTCGACAGGCTCCAGAAGTGGCCGATGCCGCCGGGGTGGTCGACGGTGATCGCCTCGTCGAGGTCGCGTAGTCGCTGTCCTCGTTGTGGCCGGCCATCTTGATCTTGATCTGGCCGTTGACGTTCTGCACAGCGGGAGACGAGCTGCACATGGTCGAGCGAGTCGTTGTCGTTCCAGTCGAACATGACGATGTCGCCGACCTTGATCTTGTCGCGCTGGTCCAACGGGTACTCGGTGAGCCCGAGCGACGCCGCGTTCTCCCGGAAGCTGCGTCCATCGCCGGCACGTAGCCCACGCGGGGCTCCAGTCCTCGGCGGCGTCGTGGTTGTACCACTCGGAGTTCATCTGCCAGCCGCGGGCGAGCAGGGTCTGGCTGACGAAGTTGGCGCAGTCGCCGCCGACGGGGTTCAGATCGCCGAACTCGGCGGTGTTGTAGTTCTTCCAGTAGGTGAGCGCATACGCGAGCTGCTTGTCGACCGGCGTCTGCACCTGGTACCCGTAGGTGCTCGCGGACGTCGTGACGGGCTTGCCGCTCTTGTCCGTCACGGTGACCGGAACGTTCCCCGCCTGGAAGTTCGCCGCGGCGGGCACGCTCACGACGACCTTGTCGTCGGTCGCCTGGGTGACGGTGGCGGGCTGCCCCCCGATCGTGACGGCGCCGACGTTGTCGAGGTTGGTGCCGGTCAGGGTCACCGTTCCGCCCGAGACGCTCCCGGTCGCCGGCTGGATGGACGACACCACCGACGACGCCGATGCCGCCGAGGGCGCAGCCGCTTGAGCGATGGCCTTGGTCACGGGCGACGGCTCGCCTGCGCATCCACTGAAGACGAGCGCGGCGGAGGCGGCGACGGCTCCGAGCACCAGGGTGCGGCGGACGAGAGGACGGCGGGTGCGGCTGAGAAAACTCATACAACCTTCGGGGGCTGATTCGGAGGCGGTCGGGATCGGCGTCCACCACCGTACGCGCGCATTATTTGCGTCACCTGGACGGGGGCCATTTTCATTCCGTTTTGCGCGCGTCCGCGGTGCATGACGGCCCTGCCCCAGCTGGGACGCACGATGGCGTTCGCCACTGGCGAACGGTGCGCCCGGATGGGGCGCGACGGCGTTGTGACGCCCGTGGCAGAGGGTGTAACTTTGCAGTCTCCGCAAAATTCTATTTGCCCCACACCGGTGTGACGCTCCGCGTGCCGGGCGTCCCCACACCCGACTCTTCACACGGAGACAGATGTCCAGTCAGACCGCCGCGGCGACCGCCGCACCCAAACCGATCATGTCGCATCGCGAGATCCTTCTCGTGATCTTCGGCCTCATGGCCGGCATGTTCCTCTCCGCCCTCGACCAGACCGTCGTCGGAACCGCGATCCGCACCATCGGCGACGACCTCCACGGGCTCAGCGAGCAGGCCTGGGTCACCACCGGGTACCTCATCCTCTCGACGATCTCGACGCCGATCTACGGCAAGCTCTCCGACATCTCGGCCGCCGGCCGCTGTTCGTCATCGCGATCGTCATCTTCATCATCGGCTCCATCTTCGCGTCGTTCTCGACCTCGATGCTCGAGCTCGCGGCGTTCCGGGCCATCCAGGGCCTCGGCGCCGGTGGTCTGATGTCGATGCCGCTCGCCATCATGGGCGACATGCTCGCACCGCGCGAGCGCGCCAAGTACCAGGGCTACTTCCTCGCCGTCTTCGGCATCTCCAGCCTGATCGGCCCGCTCGTCGGCGGCCTGTTCGCCGGCGCGGACGAGATCCTCTGGATCACCGGCTGGCGCTGGGTGTTCCTCATCAACGTGCCGATCGGCATCATCGCTCTGGGCATGGTCCTCCGCTTCCTGCACCTGCCGAAGCGCGAGCGCGGCTCCGCGCGAATCGACTGGTGGGGTGCGGCCGGCGTCATCGTACGCTCGTCCCGCTGCTCCTCGTCGCCGAGCAGGGCCGCGAGTGGGGCTGGGACAGCCCGGCCGCCATCGCCTGCTACGTGATCGGCGGAGTGGGGATCATCGCCTTCATCCTGATCGAGATCGCGATGAAGGACGACGCGCTCATCCCGATCAAGCTGTTCCGCTCCAGCACGTTCTCGATGGCCACGGTCATCGGCGTCCTGGTCGGCTTCAGGATGTTCGGCGCCATGCTCACCCTCCCGCTGTACCTCCAGATCGTGCTCGGCTCCAGCCCGACCGTGTCGGGACTGCAGCTGCTGCCGATGATCCTCGGCCTGATGGTGTCGTCCATCGTCTCGGGCCAGATCATCGCCCGCACCGGGCACTACCGCCAGTTCCCGATCATCGGCACGGCGATGCTGGCGGGCGGGTTCTTCTACCTGACCTTCATCCACTACGACGGCTCGTACTGGTTCATCGCCGGCGCCATGCTGCTCATCGGCCTCGGCCTGGGCCAGCTGATGCAGACGCCGACGATCGCGAGCCAGAACTCGGTCGGCCTGCGCGACATGGGTGTGGCGACCAGCTCATCCACGTTCTTCCGTCAGATCGGTGGAACGCTCGGCACGGCCGTGCTGCTCTCGCTGTTGTTCACGGTGTTCCCGACGAACATCAAGACGTCACTGACCGACACCCAGACGCTGACCTCCGCCCTCGACGCGGCGTTCACGCCGTCGGTGGCCAGCGCTCCCGAGAACAAGCAGATCATGGAGCAGAGCTACAACAAGATCGTCGACCAGACGACGAAGGCCAATCCCAGTCGGCCCTGCAGGCGGGAGTGACGAAGGCGCAGGATGCCGCCAGGGCCGCCGTCGCCGCGAGGCGTCGCATCGGGCGCCATCCCGGCGCAGGCGCAGGCCGCCGCCGAGGCGCAGGCGGTCGCGACCGCCAACGCCAAGGCCGGAGCGGCGATCGAGCAGAAGGCCCCCTACGCGAAGGTCGCCGCAGACGGCACCGTCACGCTGGACTTCTCGGACGAGGCGGCGCGCTCGCAGTTCGTCGACTCCATCGTCCCGAAGATCCAGGACACCCTGAAGAAGCAGAACACGTCGGGAAACAGCTCGGCGACCAACGACACGTCGTTCCTGAACGGCGCCGACCCGCGGCGGCCAGAGACCGTTCCTGGTCGCGTTCAACGCCTCGGCGGTGCAGGTGTACTGGGTCGCGATGATCGTGGTGCTGGTCGCCTTCATCCTGTCGCTGTTCTTCAAGACGCCGCTGCTGCGCGCCAAGTCCGCCCTGCAGGAGGCGGCGGACGACGCGGCGGCAGCCGACGCCGCGAAGGCCGCCGAGCGCGAGCCGGTCGGCGCGTACGCCTCGCTCTCGGAGGACGACGACGAGGAGTACGACACGGGCCTCCTGGCGAACCGCGCCGCGAACGAGTTCGGCGCGCTGGTCGAGCCGGAGCCGACACCGCGTCCACCCGGGCGCAGCGCCCACGGCCGGCGACGGACTGACCGCACCTACCAGGCGAACGGCCGTCACCTCTCCGGAGGTGGCGGCCGTTTCGCTTTTCCGCATCTGGCCGCGAAGAGACGCAACTGGCCACCATCCGGCCACGGTCGAGAGTCAGGGAGCGCGAACGAGGTCGCCCCCTGGCGATCCCTGTCACCGCCTCGCCTGCGCCGGCCTCCGCGCTGGCCCGCGCGCCTTTCAACGGGGGG
The DNA here is from genome assembly GCF_050632895.1 of Leifsonia sp. L25. Next base: position 266,222 of record NZ_JBODRZ010000004.1, read on the forward strand.
TTAGATCCGCTGATATCCCCTTGGGGCCCCGGGGCAGAATTGACAGTTCACCCGTTCGCCACGAGCGTCGACATTGCCTTCCAACGATGAGCGAAGAAAGAACATCCCAATGATTCCCTCGACAGGATCACTCGTCACGCCGCGATTCGGCCGAACGCTATCGCGCTCGAACACGGCGATGTCTCCATCGCCTGGGAGCGGTACCGCGAGGAGGTCCGCAGGACACTCGCCTGGTTGAATCAGAACGTCAGTGCGCCGGACGCCTCGGCGGTCTTCGAGGTCCCTGCTTGCATCGACGCGTTCGTGATCGGCAGCGCGTTGGCGAGCGCTCGGATTCCCTGGGTCGCGCTCGACGCGAGCCGTAGCCCAGGAGGTGAGGGCGCACCAGATCGACCGGCTGAAGCCCGCTTTGTCTGTGCGACATGGCGACCGGGGCGCCGTCCTCGTCCACCTCACGGGTACGGATAGAGCCGCCGAGTTCGCCAACCTCCGCGAGGAGGCCGGTGGAACCGTCATCCCGCGCCACGAGTCGTCATCGGGCAAGCCGATGCGACGGACATCGCCCGGCAGCTCACGACGAACGCGATATCCGCCAGCCTCATCGTTCCCCCGGTGCTCACGCAGGTTGTCGATGCTGTGCGCGACAGATACGGCGACACTCTGTGTGCCGACAGGTGCGCTTCCTCTCACCGGCGGACGGCACCTCGCGCCTGCGCTTGTCGGCGGGGTGACTCCGCACAATCGGACCGGTGCTGCACTCCTACTACGGCACGACCGAGACCGGCGTGAACGCGATCGCGGACCCGCTCGACCTACGATCGATCCCCGGACCTCCGGAACGATTCTTGAGGGCTCAAGCATCGTGGTGGTCGACGGCGAAGGAAGCGAGGTCTCGCCGGGTGTCCCCGGCCGAGTCGCCATTGCGTCGTACATGAACGCGGAGGCCTATGACAGCGGCCCGATTCCGAGTGTCCAGATCGATGGAGTGCACTACATCCTCACGGCGGACATCGGGATGTTCGCGTCCGACGGCGCCCTGACAATCCTCGGACGGGCGAGTCTGGATGCGGCGCCGAGCGCGTGCGGTGATCTAGTCGGGTTCGAGAACGATCTGCATCTTCTTTCTGGCGTGGAGGACGCCGCTGTCGCCGTGGAGGCCAGCAACACGGTTACCGCATTGCTCGCCAGCGCGACGGCCGATATCGACCCCTCCCTCTTGGAGTATTTGGCGATACGCGTCGGACGGCTCCGCGGCGTGGATCTGCCGATCAGCGCCCATGTGGTACCGCGATTGAGCTACAGCTCCACCGGGAAATTCGACCTTGCTTCGAGCCTTTCCACTATCCGAGATGAAAGCGCACTATGAAGAACTCACACGTCCGGGCCCTCCTGCTCTGTCTGATCCCTCCACTGATCTGGGGAGGCATGTTCCCCATCGCCGCAGTGCTCGAGCCCACCGTCAACATGTTCGCGATGACCCTCATCCGTTACAGCGTGGTCGCTTTGATCCTGGCGGTGATGCTTCAGCGGGCCGAAGGGACGGCCGCCTTCCGGCTGGAGGGCCAGGGTTGGCGGCTCTTCCTCCTGGGGAGCGCTGGGTTCGCCGGCTTCGGTCTGCTCGCTTTCACCGCGCTGACCTATACCTCCGCTGCGAATGTGAGCCTGATCATGGCCATGATGCCCGCGATCGGCGCCGTCATTGCAGCGGCTGCCACCAAGAAGCTGCCTCCGTGTATACGATCGTGGCGATTCTCATCGCCTTCTTCGGCGTCTCCTTGGTATTGACCAAGGGCGACTACACGCACCTCATCTCGGCCCGCGACAGCCTCGGCGAGCTGCTGGCGTTGCTCGGCGCCATCTGCTGGGTGGTCTACACGCGCGGCGCGGCCAGCGTTCCCGCGTGGTCCACCCTGCGGTACACGACACTCACGACCATTCTCGGCTGCCCAACTATCGCGATCGCGACGATCGTCGCCACGCTCACGGGCTTCGTCACGCCTCCTTCACTGCCGGCCATCATCGCCGGATGGCCGGAACTGAGGCTACCTGATCGTTCTTGCCGGCGTCGTCGCCGTCCTGTTCTGGAACCAGGGCAACAAGATGCTCGGTCCGATCAACGGAACCTTGTTCATGAACCTCGTTCCCATCACCACCTACTCCATCGTGACCATCACGACCGGAGTCCTGCCCACCACTGCGGCAGTCGCGGGAGCCCTCTGCGTCATCGCAGGATTGCTCGTCAACAACGTTTGGTCTCGGCGGGCCGGAGCCAAGGCGCGCAAGAACAGCCGCGAGGAGGCCGAATCCAGCCAACCCGTCCGCTGACGATGGGCTCGCACCGACCTACACCCGCTCTGCAGAAACGGCCGTCACCTCTCCGGAGGTGGCGGCCGGTTAGGCTTTCAGCGGCAACCTCGCAAACACGCCGATGAGAGCGCGACCACGCAGGACTTGACACGCGGCCGGGACGCGATCTAGATTCTCCCCAAGCAGTGAGAGCGCTCTCACGTCTAGCGAATGAGAGCGCTCCCACGCTCTACAGGCGCACACAGACCCACGCACAAAGGAGTGAACCCGTGAAGCTTTCACGACGCACCAGGATCGCCGCGGCCGTCGCCGGCGCGGCGTCCTTCGCCTCATCGCCGCCGGATGCTCATCCAGCGGCGGCAGCAGATCCAGCTCGGACCCGGTGACGCTCACCGTCACCACGTTCGGCACGATGGGATTCGACAAGCTCTACTCGCAGTACGAGAAGGAGCACCCGAACATCAAGATCAAGGCCACCAACATCGACACCGGTGACAACGCGCTCACCGACTGGCAGACGAAGCAGGCGGCCGGCAGCGGCCTGCCCGACGTGCAGGCCGTCGAAGAGGGATGGCTCAGCAAGGTCATGCAGGTCAGCGACCAGTTCAACGACCTCAAGGACTACGGCGCCAACGACATCAAGAGCCGCTGGGTCGACTGGAAGCTGAAGCAGGCCACCGACAAGAGCGGCCGCATCATCGGCTACGGCACCGACATCGGGCCGGAAGGCCTCTGCTACAACGGCAAGCTCTTCGCCGCGGCCGGCCTGCCGAGCGACCGCGACTCGGTCGCGAAGCTCTTCGGCGGCGACAACGCCACCTGGGACGACTTCTTCAAGGTCGGCGAGCAGTACCACGCCGCCACCGGGAAGGCCTGGTACGACCAGTCCGGCTTCATCTGGAGCGCCATGGTGAACCAGCAGCCGGAGGGCTACTACACCAAGGACGGCAAGCTCAACATCAAGGACAACAGCGACCTCAAGGCGCTGTGGTCCAAGCTCGCCAGGGGCGCGGCGGCCGGCCTCTCCTCCAACCAGACCCAGTGGGACTGGGGCAAGGGCAAGGCGTTCACCGACGGATCCTTCGCCACGTTCGTCTGCCCCGGCTGGATGCTCGGCGTCGTGCAGGGCCAGGTCAAGGCGGGCGGCGGCGACGCCACCACCGGCTGGGACTTCGCCAACGTGTTCCCGGGCGGCGCAGCCAACTGGGGCGGATCGTTCCTGACGGTCCCGAAGCAGTCGAAGCACCCGAAGGAGGCCGCGGCCCTCGCCGCGTGGCTGACCACCGCCAAGTCGCAGGTCCAGACCTTCCAGGCGGCGGGCACGTTCCCCTCGGTCACGGCGGCGCAGACGGATGCCGGCGTCACGGGTGAGAGCGACCTGACGAAGTTCTTCAACAACGCGCCGATCGGGCAGATCCTCGGCGAGCGCGCGAAGGGCGTCGTGGCCCAGTACAAGGGACCGGACGACTCGGTCATCCAGTCGCAGGTGTTCGGGCCGTCCGTCCAGGAGCTCGACTCCAAGAAGGCGAACGGCGAGCAGGCATGGAACAACGCCATGAAGCTGCTCGACCAGCTGGTCGTCAACAAGTAACCCGAAACCGACACCGGGCCCCCGCTGCACCACGCGCGGCGGGGGCCCGAACCACGGGAGAACCGCAATGACCACCACCGCCACACGGGAGACCGCACCCGTCACCCCCGCGACGCCGCGCGGGCGCTCGGGCCGCGGCGACCTCAGCTTTCAAGCAGCGGCTGAGCCGCTTCGATGTGAAGGCGTCGCCCTACTTCTACGTGGCGCCGTTCTTCGTCCTGTTCGGGCTCGTCGGCCTGTTCCCGCTCATCTACACGTTCGTCGTCTCGCTCAACAACTGGAACCTGCTGACCGGTCCGGGCGAATGGGTCGGCTTCAAGAACTACGCGACCGAGCTGAGCGATCCGTTCTTCTGGAACTCGCTGTTCAACACGATCAGCATCTTCCTGCTCTCGGCCATCCCGCAGCTGATCGCCGCCGTCTTCATCGCCGCCGTGCTCGACCAGAACCTGCGGGCGAAGACCTTCTGGCGCATGAGCGTCCTGCTCCCCTACGTCGTCACCCCGGTCGCGGTGACCCTGATCTTCTCGAGCGCGTTCGACGAGAAGTACGGACTGATCAACAACCTCCTCCAGGCGTTCCACCTCGACCCGGTGATGTGGAAGACCGAGACCTTCCCGTCGCACGTCGCCATCGCGACGATGGTGAACTGGCGCTGGACGGGCTACAACGCGCTCATCCTGCTGGCCGCCATGCAGGCGGTGCCGCGTGACATCCACGAGTCCGCCGCCCTGGACGGCGCCGGGTCGTTCCGCCGCTTCTTCTCGATCACGCTGCCGAGCATCCGCCCGACCATGATCTTCGTCATCATCACGGCCACGATCGGCGGCCTGCAGATCTTCACCGAGCCGAAGCTGTTCAACCCGTCGAGCGCGGTTCCGGGCGGTCCCCAGCGGCAGTACCAGACGACTGTGCTCTACCTGTGGGACATGGCGTTCAACCGGCAGAACTTCGGCAAGGCGTCGGCCATCGCCTGGATGCTGTTCCTGCTGATCGTGATCTTCGGCGTCCTGAACTTCCTGATCTCGCGCCGGATCGCCTCCACCGAGACCCGGCTGCACCGCAAGCGGACCGCGAAGCGCCTGCAGGCGTCGCGCATCCTGGCCGCATCGAGCGAGGAGAAGAACCTGTGACCGCCACCCTGCGCACCGCATCCACCCGCACGGCTCCCGCGCCTGCCCCCAAGCGCAAGGCGCTCGGCATCGACCGGCGCCCCGGCTTCCTGACCTACGGTATCCTGCTCGCGATCTTCATCGGCGGCGCGTACCCGCTGTGGTGGTCGTTCGTCGCCGGATCCAGCAACAGCACCGTTCTCACCTCCACGTGGCCGCCCCTGCTGCCGGGCGGGCAGTTCTGGACGAACGTGGGCCAAGTGCTCGACACGGTCCCCTTCTGGCTGGCGCTCGGCAACTCCATCATCGTGGCGTCGGTGATCACGCTCTCGGTCGTCGCGTTCTCGACGCTCGCCGGCTACGCGTTCGCCAAGCTGCGGTTCCGCGGCCGCGAGGGCCTGATGGTCTTCGTCGTCGGGACACTCGCCGTGCCGACGCAGCTCGGCATCATCCCGCTCTTCATGGTGATGAAGCAGTTCGGCTGGACCGGGACGCTCGGCGCGGTGATCGTGCCGACCCTCGTGACGGCGTTCGGCGTCTTCTTCATGCGGCAGTACCTGGTGGATGTGATCCCGGACGAGCTGATCGAGGCGGCCCGCGTCGACGGCGCGAACATGATCCGCACCTTCTGGCACGTCGGCGTCCCGGCCGCGCGGCCCGCGATGGCGATCCTCGGCCTGTTCACCTTCATGACCGCGTGGACGGACTACCTCTGGCCGCTGCTCGTCGCGCCGCAGAATCCGACGCTGCAGGTCGCGCTGAGCCAGCTGCAGTCGGCGAAGTACGTCGACTACTCGATCGTGCTCGCCGGGGCCGTGCTCGCCACCATCCCCCTCCTGATCCTCTTCGTCCTCGCCGGCCGGCAGCTCGTCTCCGGCATCATGGCGGGCGCGGTGAAAGGCTGAGAGATGAACCGCACCTGGCCCACCGGCTTCCTCTGGGGCTCGGCCACCGCGCGCCGCGCAGATCGAAGGCGCCGCCCACGAGGGCGGCAAGGAGGACTCGATCTGGGATGCCTTCGCGCGCGTCCCCAACGCGATCGCCGGCGGCGACACCCCGGAGGTGGCGGTCGACCACTACCACCGCATGCCGCAGGATGTCGCGCTGATGGCGTCCCTCGGGCTGCAGTCGTACCGCTTCTCCACGTCCTGGGCGCGCGTGAAGCCGGGGGACCGCACGGTCAACCGTGCCGGTCTCGCGTTCTACGACCGGTTGGTGGACGAGCTGCTCGGCGCGGGCATCCTGCCGTGGCTGACGCTGTACCACTGGGACCTGCCGCAGGCGCTGGAGGAGAAGGGTGGATGGGCGAACCGTGACACCGCGTACCGGTTCGCCGACTACGCGGTCGCCGTGCACGACGCGCTGGGCGACCGGGTGGACCACTGGACGACGTTCAACGAGCCGCTGTGCTCGTCGCTGATCGGGTATGCGGGCGGTGAGCACGCCCCCGGCCGGCAGGAGCCGCGCGCCGGACTCGCGGCGCTGCACCACCAGCACCTGGCGCACGGGCTCGCGGCGGCGGCGATCCGCTCGCGGGCGGCGCGCCCGGAGGAGCTCCGGCTCGGGATCACGCTGAACCTGACGACGGCGGTCCCGAACGATCCGGCCGACCCGGCCGACCCCGAGGCGGCCCGCCGCATCGACGGCCTGTGGAACCGCATGTACCTCGAGCCGCTGCTGCTCGGCGCGTATCCGGCCGACGTGCTGGAGGACGTGCGCGAGTACGAGTTCGACGAGCTGGTGCGCGAGGGCGACCTGGACATCATCGCGCAGCCGCTCGACTTCCTCGGCGTGAACCACTACCACGACGACAACGTCAGCGGGCATCCGGCCGGGGAGGACCAGCCGGAGCCGGTCGTGCCGACCACGCGGCCCACCTCCTCGCCGTTCGTCGGGAGCGAGTACGCGACCTTTCCGACGCGGCACCTGCCCACCACCGCGATGGGCTGGGAGGTCAACCCGACGGGCTCCGCGCCCTGCTGGTGCGGCTCACGCGCGACTACCCGACCCTCCCGCCGCTGTACATCACCGAGAACAGGGCCGCCTACGACGACGTCGTAGCGGAGGACGGCCAGGGTGCACGACACGGAGCGCGCGGCGTACATCCTCGCCCACATCGACGCCGTCGGCCGCGCGATCGACGAGGGTGCGGATGTGCGCGGGTACTTCGTGTGGTCGCTGCTCGACAACTTCGAGTGGGCGTGGGGCTACGAGAAGCGATTCGGGATCGTGCGCGTCGACTACGGGACGCAGGAGCGGACCGTCAAAGACTCAGGCAGGGCGTTCGCTCAGGTGATCGCCGGAGCGCGGACGGGGGGCGCCCTGCCTGAGGGCCGTCGCGTCGCGCGTCTAGCATGGACCAAAGCGACGAGGAGACGCGATGACGACCGAGCAGATCGCGGGCCGGGTGGTCCCGACCCTGGAGGCCGTCGCCGCGCGCGCGGGGGTGTCGCGCGCGACCGTCTCCCCGGGTGGTGAACGGGTCTCCGAAGGTGACCGCGGAGGTCGTCGCGGCCGTCGAGCGGGCCATCGCCGACCTCAATTACGTCCCCAATCGCGCCGCCCGCTCGCTCGCCTCGCGGCGCACGGCAGGTGGTGGCGCTGGTGGTGCCGGAGTCGACGGCGAAGGTCTTCGCCGACCCGTTCTTCGCGTCCATCGTGCAGGGCGTCGCGCTGAGCCTCGCGGACACCGAGTACACGCTCAACATGGTCATCTCGTCGGAGACGAACCCCGACAAGACGCGGCGCTACCTGATGGGCGGCAACGTCGACGGCGCGCTGGTCGTGTCGCACCACTCGGGCGATCACTCGTACGCGCAGCTGGGCGCATCCTGCCGATGGTCTTCGGCGGACGGCCGGTGAGCGAGACGGAGCACCTCTCGTACTACGTGGATGTGGACAACGTCGCCGGGGCCCAGGTCGCGACCGACCACCTCATCCAGAAGGGCCGGCGGAACATCGCCCTGATCACCGGCCCCCAGGACATGCCCGCCGGGCTCGACCGCTACACCGGCTGGAAGTTGGCGATGGATGCGGCCGGGCTCGATGCGACGCGGGTCGCCTACGGGGACTTCTCCCCGGCGTCGGGCCGGGAGGCCATGCGTCGCCTGCTCGCGGACGGGCGCCCGATCGACGGGCTCTTCGCCGCGAACGACCAGATGGCGGCCGGCGCGTGCGCGGCCATCCACGAGGCAGGGCTCAGCATCCCGGGCGACATCGCCGTGGTCGGCTACGACGACGACAGCTTCGGCCTCATGTCCACGCCGCCGCTGACGACCGTGCACCAGCCGTCGATCGGGCTCGGCGAGGCGATGGCGCGCGTGCTGGTGCGCCGCCTCGCCGGGGAGGCGGTCGAGCGCGTCACGCTGCTGCCGACGGAGCTGGTGATCCGCCAGAGCACGTGAGGCGGGCGGCTGCGCCCGGCGCCGAGTCGCCAGACATCATGTCACCACTCGACGCGCCAAAGCGCATCCACTCACCACTCGACGGGCGGACGGGCGGGACGGGCGGTCGGGCGGTCAGGCGGCTGGGGTTCGGCGGCGGCGCGCGCGGTGGCGGCGGCCTTGGCGCGGTCGCCGCAACCGGACATCCCGCACCAGCGGCGGTTGGATGCGCGGGAGACGTCCAGGAACGGCCGGGTGCAGTCCGTCCCTCGCACCACTTGAGGTGGGAGGCGTTCTCGGGGCGGAATGCGTCGACGGCCGCACGTGCGACGGCCGCCAGGCAGGCGGACAGATCACCTGAGGTGACGACCGCGCGGTCGGAGCTCAGCGTCGCGACGGGAACGGGCCGCGCGGCGTGGCGATCGAGCTCGCGCACGGCGTCGTAGTCCAGCGGATGCGCCGCGTCCGTGGTCAGCAGCGCCCAGATCGCGTCTCGCGCAGGCGGAGGGCGTCGCGGTGACCGGCCCCGTCGACGCAGGAGGCGCATCCACCACGCCGGCGTCGGCGAACCGCTGCGCCAGCGCTGCCGGTGTCGGTACGCGTTCCACCGCCGTCGTGCGGCGCTCGGCGACCGTCGCGACGAAGTCGAGGGCGAGATTGCCCGCCGAACTCGAAACCCACGTCACCATCTTGACAGGTGACGCGCGAGCGAGCAACGTAGCGGCAATGAGGGGCGGACCGGCGGTGTCTTCGTGTACGCGACTGCGGCGGTGGCGGCTCGGTCGGCCGACGCGGGAGCGATCGTCGCCGCTGTCCTCGCGGGCACGGCCGTGGCGGGTCCTGCCGCGGGCGGACTGCTGGCCGCCGCCCTCACGGTCCCGCATCTCGTCGGACCCCTCGCCGGACGGTTACTGGATGCGCGACGCCGGCCCGGGCCGGTGCTCGCCGCCGCCTTCGCCTGGTACGCCGTGTTCGTCGTCCTCGCGGCCGTTCTCCTTCCGGTCACCGTCGCCGGCGCCGCGCTCGCGCTCGCCGGTGCCGGATGCGCCGGTCCTCTTGTGACCGGCGGGCTGAGCAGCCGGCTCGCCGGGATCGTGCAAACCGAGGGACGCGCCCAGCGGCGGGGTCATGCACTGGATGCGCTGACGTACGGCGTCTCCGCAACGATCGGGCCCGCCGCGGTGGCGGTCGCGGCGACCACAATGAGCCCGTCGGGGGCACTGGCCGGTACCGCGCTCCTGCTGACCGTCGCCGCCGTCGTGGTGCTGTGGCTTCCGTCCGGGCGCGAACGCCGCTTCGCGCGCTGCGTCGGGCAGCGTTCTGCGTCTGCTCGTGGTCCACGCCCCTTGCGGCGGACGACCATCGCGACCATCGGCTCGGCGGCCGCCCTCGCCGCGGCCCCGGTCATCGCGACGGCGTTCGCCGCGCAGCGCGGGTCCGACCCCGCGGCCGCCGCCGTGCTCATGTCGCTCTACGGCGCCGGCGGTCTCGTCGCATCCGTCGTCCTCGTCGCACGCCCGCTCACGGGGGATCCGGAACGCCTCGTGCGCGTCGGCGTGGCGTTCGCGGGCGCCGCGCTGCTGCTGCCCCTCCTCGCTCTGCCGATGCCGCAGGCGGGGACTGCGATCGGCGGCGTCGCTTTCGCGCTGATCGGGGCGGCCAGCTCTGCGCTGCTCGCCGCGACGCTGGCCGCTCGCACGGAGTACTCTCCTGCGCGGGCGCGGCCGCCCGCGTCTTCGCGACCGTCGCCGGGGTGAAGGTCGGCGGGGCGCGCTTCGGTGTCGCAGCCGCCGGTCTCGTCGCGCCGCTCGGGCCACGGCCGTCGTGACGTCATGCGCCGCCGCGGTGTGCGGGCTGACGCTCGTCGCCGTCGCGGTGGACGCCGCCCTCGGCCGCGAGTTGCGACATCATGTCGCCACTCGACGCGCGAAGGAGCATCTACTCACCACTCGAGGCGCGAAGGAGCGCTCGGAGGCCGACCGATCCGCCACTGGACGCACGACGACGCCGGCTGCGCTGCGCGGGGCGGCGTACCGTCGCGGCATGCCAACGTATACCGCGACACGGCCGCTCGAGGGCGACGCCGACGAGTACTTCGACTACATCTCCGACCCGGAGAACCTGCCCGCCTACTTCCCGCGCGTGACCGAGGCGCACGGAGCTCCCGGACGGCAAGGTCGAGACGACCGCACATGTCGACGCCGACCGCGACGGCAAGGATGAGACGGTCACCTCCGAGGCGGAGTTCGACGTCGACCGCGCCGCCCGCGAGGTGACCTGGTCCGCTCCCGGCGCCGCACGACTACCACGGCTCGCTGCGGCTGACCGACGACGGGGTCGAGCTCACCATCCGCACGACACACGAGTTCGACGGGATGCAGCAGGCGCTCGACGGCTCGCTGGCGAAGATCGCCGAGAACCTGCGCGCCCAGGCCTGACCTCCCACGCCGACGTGTTCGAGGGTTTCGAGGTCGCCGACGTCGAGGTCGGGGATGCGCGCATCCACGTCCGCTTCCGCGGAGACGGTCCGCCCGTAGCGCTGCTGCACGGCCACCCGCGGACGGGCGCCACCTGGCACCGCGTCGCGCCCGTGCCTCGCCGGGAACGGCTTCACGGTCGTCGTGCCGGACCTGCGCGGCTACGGCCGGTCGACGGCGCCCGCGCCGCGTGCCGACCACTCCCAGGCGTCGAAACGGGCGATGGCGGACGACGTCCTCGCCCTGATGCGCACGCTCGGCCACGAGCGCTTCGGCTCCTCGTCGGGCACGACCGCGGCAGCTACGCGGCGTTCCGCCTGGCGATGGACCACCCGGAGGCGGTGGATCGCGTCGCACTGCTCGACTGCATCCCGATCGCGGAGCACCTCGATCGCATGACGCCCGAGTTCGCCACGCAGTGGTTCCACTGGTTCTTCTTCGCCCAGCCGGACGTGCCCGAGCGCGTGATCGGCGCCGACCCGGACGCCTGGTACCGCGGCGACCCGGATGCGATGGGGCTCGAGAACCTCGCCGAGCGGCGGGAGGCGGTGCACCGCCCCGCGGTCGTGCGCGCGATGCTCGAGGACTACCGCGCCGGCCTCACCGTCGACCGCGCCGACGAGGAGGCCGACCGGGCTGCGGGACGGAAGCTCACGATGCCGCTCCTGGTGCTGTGGTCGCTGCGCGACGACCTCGAGCAGCTCTTCGGCGACCCGCTCGCCGTCTGGCGCGACTGGGCGGTGGATGCGCGCGGCCACGGATCGAGAGCGGCCACCATGTAGCCGAAGAGGCGCCAGACGAGCTGGCCTGAGAGCTCGAGGCGTTCTTCCGAGCGTGAGGGTGAGTGGCGCGACGCGCCTGCGCTGATCCGGTCAGGCGAGCCGGCGGTACAGCCGGTTGCCCAGCGCCGCCAGCACGAAGCCCGTCGCGACGATCGCCGCCACGCCGCCGGCGTACGCGATGAACAGGTGCTCCGTCCCCGACTGCGTCGAGAAGTACGTGACGAGCAGGGCGATGATGGACCCGGCAGCGCAGACCGCACCCACCCAGACCAGCGGCCAGAGCTTGCTCCGCACCGGCGGCTCGGCGCCCGGCAGGCGCAGCCACGACAGCACGATACCCGCGAGGCACCCCCAGAACGCGACGACCAGCATCCCCGCGACCACATCGCTCGGCCGGTGCCACTGCTCCACGAGGGTGGACGCGCCGGCCGCGATCGTGAACACCGACCCGATCACCGCGGCCAGCGGCCGATAGCGCGGCGAGGCGAGCAGGAAGACGACGAGCGCGGCGGACGCGGCGACCGCGGTGTGACCGGACGGGAGCGAGTTGGCGAGCCCTACATCCACCCCCTTCGCGGTCGCGACAGGATGGTGTACTTCAGCAGTTGCGTGCTGACATTGGCCCCCGACCGCGGCTCCGACGGCGACCGCGAAGACCAGCCAGTTGCGCCGCACGAGCACGATCGCGAGGGCGGCCAGGGCCCCGATGGCGACGGATGCGGCGGGCAGCGCGTCGAGGAAGCCGCGCGCGAAGTCGATGACGTCGCCCTTCCAGGCATCTGCCCCGGCGAACGCCCGCTCGTCGATCACCTGCCCGATGTAGCTCTGCACGAAGACCAGGTAGACGGCCGCGAACAGCCCGGCCGAGACGAGCGCACCCCAGAGGAAGGGCAGGGCGCGGAGACTCGAACGCATAGTGCATCCACCCTTCCACAGACGACCCTGAGATTCCCGGACGAACGCCCAGGAAGGGGTAGAACTACGCTCGACGGCCGCCCGCGACCCGGCGTAGACCGGGCGCATGCGACGCATCACGAACACCATCGACATCGCGGCGCCGGCGCACGACGTGTACCTCGCGCTCCGCACGCTGGGCGCCTACCGCGCGCTGGCTCCGCCACTCCTCGTCTACCGCGGGACCCGGGTGGATGAGCGCGCGGCTACGTGGATACGACCACCGTCGGCCGGATGCGCGGGCGCCTGCTCGACGAGGATCCCGACCGTGCCTTGCACTTCCACCAGGCGCTGCCATCCGGAGCACTGGATGCGGACATCCGCTACGACGTCGCCGCAGCGAGTCCGGGTGTCACGCACGTCACGCGGGTCGGCGAACTCGCCACACGGGGCGTCTTCCGGGCGATGCAGCCGATGCTCGTGCGGATGGCGGCGGCCGAGAGCAGGAGGACCATGCGGGCGCTCAAGGCACACGTCGAGCATCCGGGATGAACCGGACGATCAGACGACGAAGCGGACCTCGGGCTCCGGCTCCGGCCAGGCCGGTCGCGCATCACGTCGATCGCCGCAGGGTTGCTGTCGACCAGCAGGAAGCGACGGCCCAGGGACGCGGCGACCGCCCCGGTCGTGCCGCTGCCCGCGAAGAAGTCGAGCACCCAATCCCCCTCGCGGCTGGACGCCTGCACGATCCGGCGCAGCACGCCCTCCGGCTTCTGGGTCGGGTACCCGGTCTTCGCGCCCGGTGGGCGACACGATGGTGTGCCACCACACGTCGGTCGGCAGCTTGCCGAGCTGCGCCTTCTCGGGGGTGACGAGGCCGGGCGCCATGTACGGCTCGCGCTCGACGGCCGCCGAGGTCGAAGTGGTAGGCCGCCGGATCCTTCACGTAGACGAGGATCGTGTCGTGCTTGGCCGGCCAGCGGTTCTTGGGCTTGGCGCCGTAGTCGCGTAGGCCCAGATGATCTCGTTGAGGAACGACTCGCGGCCGAACAGCGCATCCAGCAGCACCTTGGCGTAGTGGGACTCGCGGTAGTCCAGGTGCAGGTACAGCGTCCCGTCGTCGGCGAGCACGCGCCAGGCCTCGATGAGCCGCGGCTCGAGGAAGCCCCAGTAGTCCTCGAACCGGTCGTCGTAACGCAGCAGGTCGCCTTTGATGCGCTCGTAGCTGCGGCCCTTGAAGCCGATCACGCTGCCCGCACCGCCCTCCGAGCGGACGGAGGTGAGCGTCTGCCGCGCCTGCGGCCGCCCGGTGTTGAACGGCGGGTCGAGGTAGATCAGCCGGAAGGATGCGTCGGGCAGCCCGGCCAGCACCTCCAGATTGTCGCCGTGCGCGACGGTGCTCGGCGCATCCGGATGCCACAGCGGTCGGGCTGCGGGGACGGGCTGCGACATGCGTCCATTCTCGCAGCGGAGAGAATGGACTGTGCACAATCTCGGACTGCTCTTCGACGTCGACGGCCCTCGCGAGCCCGGTCACCCGCACCATCGCCATCCGCAGCATCGTGACCGACCTGGTCGCCATCGCCGCCGCGGGCGTGCCGATCGCGTTCATCACGGGCCGGTCGGGCGACTTCATCCGCAACCAGGTGGTGAATCCGCTCTGCGACGCGGGCCTCGGCGACGCGCTCGAACAGCACGGGGCACGCATGTTCGGCGTGTTCGAGAAGGGCGGCGCCTGGGCGCCCATCACGGGCGACGGGATGGGCGAGGTCACGGTCGACGAGACGGTCGCCTTCTCTCCCGAGGCGGTGGATGCGGTCCGCCGGCTGGTGCGCGACCGTTTCGCCGACACGATGTTCTTCGACGAGACGAAGCGCGCGATGATCTCGGTGGAGCAGCGCACCGACGTGGATGCGGACACCTACCGGGAGGCGCAGGGGCGGTTCGAGGATGCGGCGTTCGACGTGCTGACCGGGCTCGGCGTCGGCCTCCGCTACGGCTCGCGGGAGACGCCCGATGCGGACGGCGCGGTCCCGTTCCGCATCGACCCGACCATCATCTCGACCGACATCGAGTCGGTGCTGCTCGACAAGGACCGCGGCGCGCAGCGCGCCTTCGACTACTTCGCCGCCTGCGGACCGCTGCTCGCGCCGCTGGCGCTCGGTCGGCGACTCGCGGAGCGACTACAAGATGGCCGACTACGTGCACGACGCCGGCTACGAGGTCGCCCACGTGGATGTGCGCCCCGCGGACGGCGTGCTCGACCGGCCGTACCAGGTGATCACGATCGGCGACGCGATCCACGACGACGCGGGGGCGGAGTTCCTGGCGCACTGGCGCCGCGAGCTCGGGCTCGGCGAGGAGTAGGGCGGAGGCGGGCCGGCCGGCCGGTCGGTCGGTCGGAAACGGAGGAGTGCCGGGCCGTTGGCGCCAGCCGTCTCCTCCCTATCCCGACGCTCATCGGCGTGTCGCGGCGCGGCTTCCTCCCTTCCGCGGGCGCAGCGGCGGAGAGAGGCGCGAGGCCGTCAGCCGATCTCGCGCCCGCGGTTGCGGCGACGGATCTCGCGCGGCGGACGCCCGGCGAGGAAGCGACCGCGCCGGGTCCACCAGGAAGCCCTGCCGCAGCGCCTCCCGGCCCACCAGCATCCGAACCCCATCTGGTCGCGGTTCGTCAGCGTCGTCTCGGCCGTGACCCTCCGCTGCCCGAGCACCAGCTCGAGCAGCACCACGACGCGCTCCTCCGTGTGACCGGACGAGCTGCGCACCACGCGGCGGTCGTGCACCGCGCACTCGGTGGTGACCGCATCCCGGTCGGAGTCCTGCCAGGGGTGCACGCTGAACCGCACGCGGTCGCCGGGCAGCTCCTCGATATCGAAGGCGTGGAGGGAGGAACTGCGGGCTCCGGTGTCGACCTTCACCTTGATCCACGGCACGCCGATGCCGGGCAGGCCCACCCACTCGCGCCAGCCGACCGTGTCGGTGTTTAGATGCGGTGTCGGCCATTCCCCCATCTCTCGCAGGAGCTCCCCGGTGAAACTCGCCATCCTCTCGCGCGCCCCGCACGCGTACTCGACGCAGCGCCTGCGATCGGCCGCCGAGAGCCGCGGGCACACGGTCAAGGTCCTGAACACGCTGCGGTTCGCGATCGACCTCTCGGGCGACGAGCCCGACCTGCAGTACCGCGGCCGTCTGCTGTCGGACTACGACGCGATCCTGCCGCGCATCGGCAACTCGATCACGTACTACGGCACGGCCGTCGTGCGGCAGTTCGAGCAGATGGATGTGTACACACCGAACACCGCGAACGGCATCACGAACTCCCGCGACAAGCTGCGCGCCACGCAGATCCTGTCGCGCCACAACATCGGGATGCCCCGCACGGCGTTCGTGAACAGCCGAGCGGATGTGCGCATGGCGATCGAGCGCGTCGGCGGTGCTCCCGGTCGTGATCAAGCTGCTCGAGGGCACGCAGGGCATCGGCGTCGATCCTCGCGCCGGAGGCGAAGATCGCGAGGTCCATCATCGAGACGCTGCATTCGACGAAGCAGAACGATGCTCATCCAGAGCTTCATCTCCGAGAGCCGCGGCCGCGACATCCGCGCGCTCGTGGTCGGCGACCGGGTCGTCGCGGCGATGCGGCGGGTGGCGAGCGGCGACGAGTTCCGGTCGAACGTGCACCGCGGCGGCACCGTCGAGAAGGTCGCCCTGACGCCGGAGTTCGAGGAGGCGGCCGTGCGCTCCGCCCAGATCGTCGGTCTCCGGGTGGCGGGCGTCGACATGCTCGAGGGCAAGGACGGGCCGCTCGTGATGGAGGTCAACTCCTCGCCCGGGCTCGAGGGCATCGAGCGGGCGACCGGGCTGGATGTGGCCGGCGCCATCATCGACTTCATCGACAACCAGGTGGCGTTCCCCGAGATCGACGTGCGCCAGCGTCTCAGCGTCTCGACCGGGTACGGCGTGGCCGAACTGCTCGTGCACACGAACGCGGACCTGGTCGGCAAGATGCTGCGCGACTCCGGCCCTCGCCGACCGGGACATCTCGGTGCTGACGCTGCACCGCGGCACCTCCGTCATCCCGAATCCGCGCAGCGGCGTGGTGCTGGAGTCGGGCGACCGCCTGCTGTGCTTCGACGCCTGGAGGAGATGCGCTCCATGATCCCGGACCGCCGGAAGGCGACGAGCCAAGGTGCGCAAGCTGCCGAAGGAGGCGCAGGAGGCGCTCACCGAGGACTGAGCGCCCCGGAGTGGTCTGCGGCGTCAACCACGCGCTGCTGCGTGGTGCTGCATCCGGCATCCTGAGCACCGACGCCCGCCGACGCCCACCGCACGAGTGGTGAGTAGACGCGCCTTCGGCCGCCGAGTTGCGACATGATGTCGCCACTCGGCGGGAACCGGAGGAGGACGTCAGAAGAGGGCGCGGAACGCCGCGACCTTCTCCGCGACGAGCTCACGCAGGTCGAGGCGCTCGTCGGAGGTGACCCACCGCACGAACGCGAGGTGGAAGGCGGCCATAGCGGCTTGGGCGGCGACATCCGCCTCGGCAGGGCTCGAACCCCGGGCCTGCAGTGCGCGGGAGGCGGCGGACGTCACTGTGGCGAGCTTCAGGGAGTTCGCGCTCCTGGAGGCTGGGATTCGCCGCGATCACCGCCGCGCGGAGGCGCGGGAACTCGGGGTCTCCGCTCTCCTGCAAGAGGGTCGCCGCAGCATCCACTCCCGCGGTGGCCGCCTGGAGCGCCGAGGCATCGGAGGGCGCCGCTTCGATGCGCCTGCGAGCACGCCCGCCTGGAAGTGCGGCGAGCCGGCGAAGAGCACCTCTGCGCTTGTCCGCGAAGTAACGGAAGAAGGTCCGCTCCGTGACGCCGGCGCGCTGCGCGATGTCGGCGACGGTCGTCTGCTCGTAGCCCGGGTCGGCGAAGAGCTCGAGAGCGGCTCGCGACAACCGCCCCTGCGCGTCCGGCTGCCAGCGTCCCATGCTCCCCATTGTAGTGATGACAGTCGATGACATCGGTGCTGGTCGTGACGACAGTCACTGACATCAACGGAGGGAGCGCACCATGCGCGTATTCGTCACCGGAGCATCCGGATGGATCGGTTCGGCCGTCGTGCCGGAACTTCTCGCGGCGGGCCACGAGGTCGCCGGCCTGGCGAGATCCACGGCGTCCGCCGAGCGCCTGCAGGCCGCGGGCGTGGAGCCGGTATCGGGGATCTCGACGACCTCGACACCCTGCGCCAGGCGGCGACGACCGCCGACGCCGTCGTGCACCTCGGTTTCAAGCACGACTTCAGCGACTACGCCGCGTCCGGCCGGACGGAACAGGCGGTCATGACGACCTTCCTCGACGCGCTCGACGGAAGCGGCAAGCCGCTGCTCTTCGCCTCCGGCATCGCGGCGCTGGCGCCCGGGCGGCTCGCGACGGAGGAGGACCCGTCGCCGTTCAGCGGGCCGGACGCCCTCGCGGCGGCGTCGAGCCGCTCGCTCTCGAGGCCGCCGCCCGCGGCATCCACCCGGTCGCCCTGCGCTTCGCGCCGACCGTGCACGGGGCCGGCGACCACGGCTTCACGGCGGCGCTCGCCGGCATCGCCCGCGAGAAGGGCGTCGCCGGGTACGTCGGCGACGGCACGAACCGCTGGCCGGCCGTGCACCGCAGCGACGCCGCGACGCTCGTGCGGCTCGCCCTGGCGGACCCCCAGGCGTCACCGGTCGTGCACGCGATCGCCGAGGAGGGCATCCCGGCACGGCGCATCGCCGAGGCGATCGGCGACGCGGTCGGCGTGCCGGTCGCGTCGGTGGACCCGGGCGACGTGGACGATCACTTCGGCTGGATCGGGCGGTTCTTCTCGGCCGACATACCCCGCCTCCAGCGCACTCACCCGGCCTCGCCTCGGCTGGGAGCCGACCGGGCCGACCCTGCTCGAGGACCTCGCTGCGGGTGCCTACGCCGCTCCCGCCGCCGCCTGAGTGGTGAGTAGACGCGCCTTCGCCCGCCGAGTCGCGACATGATGTCGCCACTCGGCGGGACGAGGAGCGCGAGTCGGAGCCGGCCCCGAGGGCCTCAGGCGGGGGCGGTCGGAGCGGGCGGCGCCGGCGGGGCGCTCGATGTCCCGGGCTGGGCGGTCTCCGGCGCCGTCGCCCCGGGGTTGACCAGCACGTCGTCGAAGGCGGCCTTCTCCTGCGCGGTCCGCTGGTCCCAATGGGGCTTGCGCATCGCGTAGAAGATGAGCGGAGGCACGCCGAGGATGATCACGACGACCGCCACCAGCAGCGGATACGCCCATCCCGGCGCCCCCTGCGCGAAGCCCTCGGCGGCACGAATCCTGAGCGCGAAGGCCGCGAAGCAGGCGATGAAGCCGATGGTCGCGATCAGCCCCATGGCCGGA
Source organism: Leifsonia sp. L25 (assembly GCF_050632895.1). The sequence goes on from NZ_JBODRZ010000004.1 coordinate 285,146, forward strand.
GTGCGGTACGTCCGGACGACCTGCGCGTGCGTACGCCGCAGCCGCATCGCCGCCGCGAACATCATCATGTACATGATCAGGTAGAGCGCGGCCGCCATATCCACCAGCAGGATGAACGCCGTGTTGATGTTCGGCACGAAGATGAACAGCGCCGCCAGCAGCGTCACGACGATCCCCTGCACGTTCAGGATGCCGACCTGCACGCCCGCCTTGTTCCGCCGCTGCAGGAACGTCGGCAGGTACCCGGAGCGCGCCGCCGCGAGCAGACCGCGGGACGGACCTGCGATCCACGTCACGACCGAGGCGAAGGCTCCCAGCGCGATGTGAGCAGCGAGATGACCGGCGTCGCCCATCCCATCCCCCAGGCGTCGAAGTACGTCTTGAACGCCAGGTTGATCCCCGTGGTGAGCCCCAGCTCCGACGACGGCACCGCGACCGAGATCGCGATCGTCGGGAAGATGAAGATGCCCAGGATCAGCAGGGAGGCGATGAGCACCGTCTTCGGGTATCCGCTCCCCGGATTCTTCAGGTCGTTCGCGTGCACCGCGTTGACCTCCATGCCGGCATACGCGAGCACGTTCGACACGATCAGCACGATGGAGGCGATGCCCGTGAACGGCGGGATGATCGCCGACGCGGTCAGCGGGGTCTGGCTGCCCTGGCCCGTCCCGAGCCAGATCGCCCCGAACACGATCAGCAGCAGGCCCGGAAAGATCGTGCCGGCGAGGCCCGACCACGAGCCGACCTTGGCGAACAGGTTGCCCCCGCGCAGGGTGATGAACGTCGAGAACCAGTAGATGACGAGGATGACGATCGCCGTGCAGAAACCCGAATTCGCCAGATTCGGATCGAGGAACACGAACGCCAGCGACGCCGCGATGAACGCGATCTGGGTCGGGTACCAGACCACGTTCTGCACCCACTGCAGCCAGATCGCCTGGAACCCCCACTTCTCGCCGAACGCCATCCGCACCCAGGTGAAGACGCCGCCCTTCCAGCCGGTCGCGAGCTCGGCCGCGACCAGGGCGACCGGGATCAGGAAGAAGATCGCCGGGATGATGAACAGCGTCACCGACCCCAGGCCGTAGCCGGCCATGGCGGGAGTGCTGCGCAGCGAGGCGACGGCGACCACGGTCAGCATCGCCAGCTGCGTCAGGCTCATGAACTTGGTGGCGGTCGTCGCGGGCGAGCCGATGGCGGGCTTGTGCGGCACCGAGGCGAAGGGATGCGGCTTCACGTGCTCGGGCGACGGCGCGGTCGTGCCGTCCGCCCGGGTCGGCGCGGCGCCGGCCCTGCCGGGTTCGCTGATTGCGGTCATGTTCTTTCTCCCGCTCTGGTGGGGCGCGCGTGCGCCGATTGTTCCGACCGCCCATGCGGCGATCAGTGGGTGAAGGAGCTCGTCTGGCCCTCCGTGGGCATCGGGCTCTCGAGGCGGTCGAGGTAGTCCACGGCCTCCTGGATGTCGACGACGAGCGACTCGGCCAGGTTGCGGCTGAGCCCGTTGCGGACGACGATGCGCTGGACGGTCAGGTCCGTCAGGTCGTCCGGCATCGGGTAGGCGGGGATGAGCCAGCCCTTCAGCCGCAGCCGCTCGGACAGGTGGTACAGCGTCCACTTGTCGGTGTGGCCCTTCTTCAGCTGCCAGGCGAACACCGGGATGTCGGAGCCGTCGTTCCACAGCTCGAAGGCCGGCATCTTGGCGATCTCTCCCGAGAGATAGAGGGCGACGTCCTGCGACGCCTTCTGCACGCGGTAGTAGCCGTCCCACCCGAGCCGGAGGAACAGGTAGTACTGCAGCAGCACCTGTGCGCCGGGCCGCGAGAAGTTGAGTGCGAACGTGGGCATGTGGCCGCCGAGGTAGGTCACGTCGAACACCAGGTCCGCGGGCAGGTCGGCGGCCGTGCGCCACACCACCAGCCGAGTCCGGGATACACGAGGCCGTACTTGTGGGCCGACGTGCTGATGGAGACGACGCGGTCGACGCGGAAGTCCCAGGCGAGGTCCTTCTGCAGGAACGGGGCGATCATGCCGCCGGACGCGCCGTCGACGTGGATCTTGATGTCGAGACCGGTGTCGGCCTGGATGCGGTCGAGCGCCTCCGAGATCTGCTGCACCGGCTCGTACATGCCCGTGTAGGTGACGCCCATGATGGCGACGACCCCGATGGTGTTCTCGTCGACGTACTTCTCGAGGTCGTGGCCGTCGAGCACCTTGTGCTCTGCGGGCTGATCGGCACGTACCGCGCCTCGACGTCCCAGTAGTTGCAGAACTTCTCCCAGCAGACCTGCACGGCGGCTCGACATGACGAGGTTCGGCTTCTCGGTCGACTTGCCTGCCGCGCGGCGGGCCTGCTGCCAGCGGCGCTTCAGGGCCAGGCCGCCCAGCATGCACGCCTCGGACGAGCCGATGGTGGAGGTGCCGATCGCCTTCTCCGGGTCCGGCGCGTTCCACAGACCGGCGATCATCTTCCAGCAGCGCGTCTCGATCGCCGCGGTCTGTGGGGTACTCGTCCTTGTCGATCATGTTCTTGTCGGCCGACTCCGCGTAGAGCCGGGCGGCGTAGTCGTCCATCCAGGTGCCGACGAACGTCGCCAGGTTGAGGCGGGCGTTGCCGTCGAGCATCGACTCGTCGTGCACGATCTGGTACGCGGTCTCCGGCAGCGACTCGTCATCCGGGATGCGGTCCACGGGCAGGTCGGTGTCCTCGCCCGGGCGGGCGAAGATCGGGTTGAGCTGGGTCCGGTCGCTGATACCGGTGTAGGCCGTGGCGGGCAGCTGGTCCGACGCGGTCCGCTCCTTCGACTCCGCAATGGTCATGAGCTTCACTCCTCCGACGGCACGGGAAACGGTTCGTGCGATGCGGGCTCGCGCCGCTCCGCCGCGCCTGTCGTGCCGTCGCCGGGCGTGGCAGGGCACACGCTAATCACCCGGTGAACGCTCGCGCTAGACAGAGAATCGGCTACCGCCGGTGAGGCTCTCACGAGCCGGAGCGCTTGAGCGTCCCGATCGTGCTGCCGCCGTCGTCGAGGACCGTCATGGTGCTGCCGGAGACGTTCCCGGTGGCGGCCTTGCTCAGCCAGGTGTCGACGCCCTCGCACGCCTTCATGGTGGAGGCGATGGCCCCGAAGGTGATCTGGTCGCCGTCGATCTGTCCCTTCCCGGTGAGCTGGTTGCAGCCGTCGGTCCCGGAGAAGGTGCCGTCGTTCTGGATGTCGAGGTTCGGCTGGCCGGACGCGGTCGACCCCCAGCGGCCGACGACGGCCGCCCCGCTCGGCGTGCCGGCGCACCCCGACAGAAGGGAGCACGGCCGCGAGGACGGCGGCGGCGCGGTGGACGCGTGGGTGCTGCAGCATGGTCCCTCCCGGGTCTCGCCCGAAGGGCAACGCCGCGACGGCGGGGCGCGACAGGGGTCAGTCCGCCGGGGCGAGCAGCCCTCGTCGACGATGGCGAGCAGCTCCGGCCGTGCGAGGATGCGGAAGTGGCCGCCGACGTCGAGCTCGATGTTGCGCGCACCCTCCAGCCGGCTGCCCTCGGGCACGTGCGGGTCGAACCAGCCCCAGACGGAGGTGATCTGCGCGTTCACCGCGCGGCTGAGCGCGAGCCGGAGCAGCCCGGGCGTGTTCGGCATCAGCGCACGGACGCTGGAGAGCGGGATGAAGCGCGCCAGCGACGAACCGGCGTACGGGGTGGCGACGGTCAGTGCCGACCGGATGCGCGGGCCGGAGTCCGGCATCCCCATCAGGTACTTGGCGACGAGCCCGCCCTTGCTGTGGGCGACGATGACGACGCCCGTGAGGTCGTGCTCCTCGAGGTGCCGGGTGACCAGGGCGGCGGCCTCGGGCACCGACATCCGGTTGTCCTCCAGCGCCGTGACGACGTGCACCGGATGACCGGCGGCGTGGATGTGCTGCGCGAGCGGTCGGAGAAGCGCCAGGTCTCGAAGATGCCCGGCAACAGCACGACGGGCGCGCGGTGCATCCTCGCCGGCGACCAGCGCATCCGGTGTCCCCCGGTCGAGCAGCGCGCGCAGCTGGTAGCGGCCGGCGTAGAGGTAGTCGAGGGCGAAGACGCCCGCCCTCCGCAGCCAGGTGCGTCTCATCGGGCGACCGCCACACCGGCGATGAGGGAGGCGGTGCGCCACGGAGCGCCGTGCATGACCAGGTGCGCGACATCCGGGACGCTCGCCGCACCCCCGCCGGACCGCTGCGCAAGTTCGCCCACCCAGTCGTCGCGGGCGATCGGATCGCGGCCTCCGCGGACGACGACGACCGGCACCTGACAGCGCTCCAGCTCCCGCTCGGTCTCGAACCCGAGCATGCCGGGCAGCGTGGCCAGGTACCAGCGGAGGCCGCAGTGCAGGTAGTCGCCGATCACGATCCGGTTGCCGCGCGCGTCCTCCCGGAAGATGTCGATGCCGAGCAGGAGGCCGGCCTTCAGCGGATTGCGGTCCTGCGGGGCCATCACCGGCCCGAGCAACGCCAGCCCGCGGACCAGGTCGGGACGTCGCTCGGCGAGACGGATGGCGATCTGGGTGCCCATCGAATGCCCGACGATGACAGCGTCGGTGACGCCCAGCGCGTCCATCGCGAACGCCACCGAGTCGGCGAACTCCTCGAGGGACGGACCGCGCCGCGGCCGTAGCGGGCGCGCTTTGCCGAAGCCCGGGAGGTCGACGGCGATGACGCGGCCCTCCTCGGCGAGCGCCGGCACCAGCCGCTCGAAGTACCGCGAGCTGACGCCGATCCCGTGCACGAGCACGAAGGCGGGCGCGACGGACGCCGTGTCGCCGGGCTCCGCCGTGTCGACCGTCACCACGGCGACGGGCTTCGGCGCGGGCTCGCGGTCGTCGGCAGTCACCACTCCAACGTACCCACCCCGGTTGAAAAGCACCGGGAGAGGGGTAGCTGTGAGAAGTACTAGCCCCATCCGCACAGGAAGGAGTACCACAGGATCATGCCCGCATCACAGGAGCTCCCCTCCACCCTCGAGCGGTCGGAGAAGCACGCGCAGGCACTCTGGTCGAAGGCGCACGACTCCGCGGTGAAGGAGTACGGCGAGGGCGAGCGCGCCCACCGCACCGCGTTCTCCGCGTTGAAGCACGAGTACGAGAAGGTCGGCGACCACTGGGAGCGCAAGGCGAAGAACGGCCCGTCCAGACACCAAGGCGGCCGGCGGCCGGGGCACGAAGGCCCAGACGCAGGAGGGCGTCGACGCGAACGCCTCCAAGGCGCACCTGCTGGATGTCGCCAAGCGCCTCGACATCTCCGGCCGCACCCGCATGACCAAGGACGAGCTCGTCGACGAGATCAAGAAGGCCAACCGGCGCAAGACCGCCGCGAAACGAAAGAAGGGCTGACGACATGGGCGAGCGTGATCGCGTTCATCCTGTGCTTCCTGCTGTTCCTGGTGGGGATCTTCCTGCTGGGGCTCGCGGACACGCTGCCCGCCTTCCAAGGGCTGGTCTTCTTCGCCGGCATCCTCTGCATCGCGCTGTCGTTCGGCATCCCGGTGCACGTGCTGGGCCACGCCGACTGAGCACAGGTCGTTCTGCCCATTGTCAGGGCACCGCTGTAGGTTGAGCCCCATGTCCGACATCACTCGGCTGCAGAGCCGCACCACCGACCCCGCGGAGGCCGACGCCCTCCTCGCCGCGGCCGGCGGGCGGTTCGCCTTCGCGACCGAGCCCGACGCCGGTTTCTCCTTCGACGTCGACCAGGTGACCGACTCGTCATTCTCGGTCGCCCGCTACGCGATCGGCGGTCAGTGGGAAGACCTCAGGCGAGTTCGAGGACTTCTGCATCGTCACGGTGACCCGGGGCGACTACCGGTGGGACATCGACGGGGAGCGCGGCGTCGCCACGCGGACGCCGTTCCTGATCCGGCCGGGCCACGACTTCGCGTGCGAGGCGGAGGAGAGCGACATCGTCGACGTCTTCCTCTCCCCCTCCGTGCTGCGGGATGTCGCCCGCACCGCCTACGGCGACGAAGACCTCGCAGTGGTCTTCGACTCCCCGCGCCCGATCAGCGATCAGCACGCGGACTACTTCCTCACTGCCGCGACCGTGGCCGCCGAGTACATGGACGCGGGGACGTTCCGTCACCCGCTCGTCCGCGCCAGCCTGTTCCACACGCTCGCGCTCGCGACCCTGAAGTGCTTCCCGCTCACCGGTGATCCGCGTGAGCGCTACGCTCAACCCGGCGGGCCAGCGCCGCCGCTACGAGCTCGGACGCCGCTACGTCGAGGACAACGCCTCGCTGCCCATCACCGTCGGCGACATCGCCCGCGCGGCCGACGCCACGATCGCCCAGCTGGATGCGGCCTTCCGCACCCACGCGGGCACGAGTGCGCGCGGGTACCTGCTGCAGGTGCGCCTCTCCGCCGCCCACGCCGACCTGCTGGTCTCGGACTCCACGTCGAGCGACCTCGCCGACCTGGCCGCCCGGTGGGGCTTCCCCGACGTCGATCGCTTCGCACGCCGCTACCGCGACGCGTACGGCGAAGCGCCGACCATGACGCTCGCACACTGACCTCGCGCGCCGAGGGCACGACGGCAACCCCTGCCCCAGCCCGGAAGCCGGTGTACCGAGAACGGTATGGATCACAACGAAGCGCCCGTGCTCGACGCCCTCGCCGAGTACCACCGGCTCGACCGCTACGGTTTCACGCCCCCGGGCCACCGGCAGGGCCGCGGCGCGGGATGAGCGCGTGAGCGCCGTGCTCGGCGGAGCGCTGCGCGAGGATGTGCTCGCGACGGCCGGGCTCGACGACCGGAAGTCGTCGAACGGGTACCTGGCCGCGGCCGAGGAGCTGATGGCCGACGCGGTGGGCGCCGACAGGGCCTTCTTCTCCACCTGCGGCAGCTCCCTCTCGGTGAAGGCGGCCATCCTCGCGGTCACCCGCGGCGAGGGGGAGCTGTTGATCGGGCGCGACGCGCACAAGTCGACGGTGGCCGGGCTCCGTTCTCTCCGGCCTGCAGCCGCGGTGGGTGCACTCCCGTTACGACGAGGAGCAGCACATCGCGCATCCACCGGGACCGGAGGAGTACGAGCGGATGTGGCAGCGCTACCCCGAGCGCATCCGCTGCGGTGGTGACCAGCCCGACGCCGTACGGCACGTGCGCCGACCTGCAGGCGATCGTCGACGTGTGCCACTCGCGCGGCAAGCCGGTCATCGTCGACGAGGCGTGGGGTGCGCATCTCCCCTTCCACGACGACCTGCCGACGTGGGCGATGGATGTCGGGGCCGATCTCTGCGTCGTCAGCGTCCACAAGATGGGCATCGGGTTCGAGCAGGGATCCGTCTACCACCTGCAGGGTTCACTCGTCGACCCGGTCCGGCTCTCCCAGTGCGCCGACGTGCTGGCGACCACCAGCTCCAGTGTGCTGCTCTACGCCGCGATCGACGGCTGGCGGCGCCAGATGGTGCAGCACGGGCGCAGCTGCTCACCGAAGCGCTGGCCCTCGACCAGCGGACCCGGGATGCGATCGAAGGCATTCCGGGACTCCGCTGCTCCGGGACGAACTGCTCGCCGAGGAGGCCTCGCACGACCTCGACCCGATGCACGTGCTCATCGATGTGAAGGGGCTCGGGGTCTCGGGCTACCAGGTGGCGGACTGGCTGCGGGCCGAGCACCGGATCGACGTCGGGCTCAACGACCACCGCACGCATCGAGGCCACGCTGTCGATGGCCGACGACGAAGGAGACGACCGGGCGCCTGCTCGACGCGCTGCGCGAACTCCCGGATGCCGCGGCGAGTTGGCCGAGCCTCCGGCGGTCTCGCTTCCGACCGCGCGCGAACTCCAGCCCGTCATCGCCCAGTTGCCCCGCGACGCGTTCTTCGGCCCGGTGGAGACGGTGCCGGCCGCCGAGGCGGTGGGGAGGTCGCCGCCGAGCAGGTCACCCCTACCTCGGGCATCCCGGCGCTGATGCCGGGCGAGGTCATCAACAGGGCGATCGTGGACCACCTGCGCACCGGTCTCGCCGCCGGGATGGTCATCCCCGACGCGGCGGACGCGAGCCTCGAGACGTTCCGCGTGACGCGGAGCCTGCCGCCCGGGGCGTGACGCGCCTCTCCGCCGTCATCGAGTGGTCCCGTCGCGCCGCTACGGATGGTGCCGTGACGGCTGTCCAGGACCACTCGATGCGCTGTCAGCGGCGTCGCTCGCTTTGAGACGGCCGGGCGCGGGCGAGGCCCAGGCGAGGGCAGCATCGCCGCGACGACGGAGGCCGCGGTCGCCGCGAGGAACGGCCCCGGCGCGCCGACCGACATCCCCCGAACGCCCGCGATCGCGGTGCCGGTCGCCTCCCATGAGGCCGGCCGTGTTGGAGCCAGCCGAGGGCCTCGGGGTGGACGACTCGGGCAGCGCGGCGGACACCATCGCGTACAGCGCCGCGAGGGACAGGGCGAAACCCAGCCCCGACAGGAACAGCACGCCGTAGAGCAGCGGGATGCCGGGCACCAGCCCCGCGGCGGCCGTCGCGACCGCGACCCCGCCGAGGCCACGGCCGCCAGCCGCGCGGTCCGATACGCCGGTGACCGAACGCGATGCCCCCGATCAGCGGGCCGAGGCTGGTCACCGCGATCGCCAGGCCGACGAAGAGACGCTGTCACCGTCGAACCGCGCCACCAGGGCGATCTCGAGCGCGGCGAGAAGGAGGCGATCAGCGCGAAGCTCGCGGCGGCGGCCAGCCGGACGGCGCGGGTCAGCAGCACACCCGGCCCGGCCGCGGCCTCGCCTGCGCGGGAGACCCGGACACCGGCGATGTGCGGCGCGAGCAGGAACCACCACCGTGCCGCCGAGGGTCACCGCCGCGGCCAGCACGAGCGGCGCCTGCGTCGAGACGGCGCCGCTGAGCAGGGTCGCGGCGACCGGTCCGGTGATCCAGATCCAGCTCCTGCGCCGACGTGTCCAGCGCGAACGGCGCCGGGACGGTCCCGCCGCGGCACCAGCCGCGGGTGCAGCGCCCGCACCACCGGCATCAGCGGTGGGACGGACGCGCCGATCCTGACGCCAGGGCTACCATGAGCGGCGGAACCGGCGGGCCGAACGCGAGCAGCAGCATCCCCGGTCGCGTTCAGCAGCGCCGCCGCCAGAGACCGGCCGGCCGGATGCCCAGCACACCGACCGACCGGCTCACCAGCGGCATCGCGACCGCCTCCCCGGCGCTCACGCAGGCGACCACGAGCCCGGCCAGCGCATACGACCCGCTCGCGTGCCGCACGTGCAGCAGCACGGCCAGCGACAGCATCCCGAGCGGGAAACGCGCCACCAGCTGCGAGACGGTGACCCGCAGGACGCCGGGGACGCGCACGAGCTCCAGGTACGTCCGCACCCCGTTACTTGCCCACGCCGCCGGCGAGACCGCGCACGAAGTACCGCTGGCACAGGAAGAACAGGATCACCATCGGGAGCGCGGCCATCACCATGCCGGCGAAGACGACCGGATACTGTTCCGTTCTTCGACATCATGTCGGCGAGGCCCACGGGCAGCGTCTGCACGCCCGTCCCGCTCGTGAAGATCATGGCGAACAGGTACTCGTTCCAGTTCTGGAGCACGTTCAGCACGATGGTCGTCGCCACGATCGGGAGGCTCATCGGCAGGATGATCCGCCAGAACGTCGCGGCACGGGAGGCTCCGTCGATCGACGCCGCCTCGATCCACCTCGCGCGGGGAGATCGAGCATGTACGCGCGCATCAGGAACACGGTGAACGGGATGCGGAACGCCGTGTACAGGATGAGCAGGCCGAAGAAGGTGTCGTACAGTCCCCACGCCTGGAACAGCTTCACCAGCGGGATGAGCGCGACGGTCGGCGCCAGCATGAGGCCGGCGAGCACGACGACGGTGAAGGTGCGGTTCAGCGGGATGTTCACCCGGGTCAGACCGTACGCCGCCCAGGCGCTGATCAGCTCGGTGATGAGGGTCGCCAGCACGGTCAGCGAGACGCTCGTGAACACGAAGTCGCCGACGCCCTGGTTCCACGCCTTGCCGAAGTTCTGCCACAGCCACTGGCTCGGCAGCGCGAACGGGTTGCCGAACAGCTCGGCGTTGGTCTTCAGAGCGTTGGTCACCATCCACAGCAGGGGATAGAGCACCAGCACCGCGAGCGCGACGAGCAGCGCCCACATGAGGGCGACGCGGACGCCGCGGCCGAGACGGGCGAGGGCTACCATTCGACTCTCCTCTTGCGCGAGTAGCCGAGCTGCGCCGCGGCGAGCAGCAGCGTGATGACGAAGATGGCGACGCCGATCGCTGCCGCCGAGCCGAAGTCGTTGGTGACGAAGCCGGCGTGGTACAGCCACGTGCCGAGCACCTGGCTGGAGTTGTTCGGTCCGCCGCTGGTCATCACCATGACCTCGTTGAAGACCTGGAAGGCGCCGGAGATCGTCACGATCATCATCAGGCCGGTCATCTCGCGCACAAGCGGAAGCGACACCTGGAAGAAGCGGCGGATCGGGCCGACGCCGTCGAGGTTCGCCGCCTCGTACAGCTCCTGCGGGATGCGCTGGAGCGCCACCGAGAACAGGAGGACGCTGTAGCCGAAGCCCTGCCACTGGCTCATCGCGATGATGGCGAAGATCGCCGTGCTCTCGTGACCCAGCCACGCCTGCGAGAACTGACCGAGGCCGAGGTCGTCGAGGAAGACGTTCAGCAGGCCGGTCTGCGGCTGGTAGATGAAGTAGAACAGGAGGCCCGCGACGGTCAGCGAGATCGCCGACGGGATGAAGTAGATGGCGCGGAACGCCTTGCGCCAGCGGTCGCTGCGCACGCTCTCCACGATCGCGGCGAGCACGAGGGCGCCGAACACCTGGAACACGATCGACAGGGCGGCGTACCAGGTGTTGTTGCCGAGGGCCCGCCAGAAGATCGGGTCCTGAGCGAGTTCGGCGTAGTTGTCGACGCCGACGAAGGTCTGCTCGCCGCTGTAGATGTTCCACTTCAGGAAGCTGAAGACGAGGTTCTGGATGAGCGGCCAGTAGACGAAGACGGCGAGCACCGCCAGTGCGGGGACGAGCCACACCAGCCCGCGCCAGCGCTCGGGGCCGCGCTTGGCGGCCTTCGGCGCGACGTCGCCCGGGGCCGGGGCCGTCCGGCCGCGGTCGAGCCGCGGCCGGACGGGCGCCTGGGGTGCCCGGGTGGTGGTCATTTCGCCTTCTCGGACGCCTGTCGCACGGCCTTCAGAGCGGCCTCGGGGGTAAGGCTTCCCGGAGACGAGACCCTCGGAGACGGAGACCCACGCGTCGCCGACATCCGGCACGTTCGCCATGTCGAGCCACACGACGGTCGACTTCGCGTCGTTCACCAGCTTGGTTCCCTCGGCGACGGCCGGGCTGGACGTCTGGTCGGTCACCACATCCTTCACCGCGCTGGGCTGGCCGTAGGGCGGGGACGAGAGGGTGGTGGCGTTCTTCTTGTCGGTCACGAACTTCATGAAGTCGAGCGCCAGCGCGGCGTTCTTGCTCTTCTTGTTGATCATGTAGCCCTCGGGAGCCGCCTCGAGCGTCGACGTGTCGCCCTTCGCGTCCGCCGCGGCAGGCAGCGGGAAGATGCCGAAGCCGTCCTTGGAGAGCTGGCTGTCCTTCGTGTTGACGGAGTCGAACTCGATGAGCTCCTGGTAGTACATCGCCGCCTTGCCGGTCGCCTGCTGCTGCTGGGCGGTGGTGTAGGTGACGCCGTTGGAGTTGCCCGCGTCGCCGGTGCACGAGGTGACCAGGTCCTGGAACTCCTTCATGCCCTGCACGTAGCCCTCGTCGGTGTACTTTCGCCGTCTTCGGCAGGAGGTCGGCCTGCAGCGTCTTCTGCGGGACGTCGTAGGCGAACAGCTGGCCGAGGTAGTGCAGGCCGGGCCAGCCGTCCTTGTTGCCGAACGCGATCGGGACGATGCCGGCCGCCTTGATGGTCTTGCAGTCGGAGATCAGGTCCTCGAGCGTCTTGGGCACGCTGAGCCCGAGATCGGCGAAGACCTTCTTGTTGTAGCCCATGAACTTGCCGTCGACGTACTGCGGGATGCCGTAGTACTTGCCGTCGTACTTGAAGGCGTTGAGCGATCCCTCTCCGAAGGTGTCGCCCCAGGTGGTGCCGGGCGCGATGACCGAGCTCAGGTCGACCGCCAGGCCGTTCGCGGCGAAGTTCTCGCCCCAGTTGCCCGCGTAGCTGAAGTAGATGTCGGGGAGCGACTGCGACCCGATCAGGACCTTCTCCTTGTCCTTGATCGCGTTGTCGTCCGTCTCCTGGGAGAGCGTGATCTTCACGCCGGAGTGGAGCTTCTTGTAGTCCTTCACCAGATCCTCGAAGTACGAGCCGAGCGGATCGCCCGCCGCCGCGGTGAGGATGCTGATGCTGCCGGAGTAGTCCGGCTTCGCCGTGATGTCGGCACTCGGCGCCGCCGCCCGAGGAGCAGGCGGTGAGCGCGAGCGCCATGACGCCCGCTGCCGCTGCCGTGATGGTCCTGGTCTTCTTCACGCTCATCTCCCCGTCGTGCGGGTCGTGCGGTCGGGTTCGTCCGCTGACCCGTCTTTGGATCGTGGGCCGCTCAGTGCGACCGATTGCGATGACTATACGGGATTTTGGTACCGGTATCAACACTGACCAATCGGGCGCGCGCGTCGAGTGGTGAGTGGATGCGGGAATCGGCGTCGAGTGGCGTGCAGATGTCATCAATCGGCGGGCTGCCTCACCCAAGGCAGCCCGCGGCCCTGACAGCGGCCCCTCCGCCACCCGGCTCCGCGTCGAGCGGTGAATGCATGCGCGAATCCGCGTCGAGCGGTGAGTGGATGCGCGAATCCGCGTCGAGTGGCGTGCAGATGTCACCACTCGGCGGGCGCGCGGCCTCCGGTCGGTATCGAGTGGTGAGTGGATGCGCGAATCGGCGGCGAGTGGCGTGCAGATGTCACCACTCGGGAGAGCGCGACGACGGGCGGCCGCGCGACGGGCGCCGGCTACGCGCGGGCGGGTGGGGCGGCCACGGAGTCTCGCTCGATGAAGTCGGCCTCGAGGACGTGGGTAGCCACCGGCGCCTCGCTGCCGGCGACGCGGGCGAGCAGGCACTCGGCGGTCAGTTCGCCGAGCTGGTGCATCGGTTGCGCGACGACCGACATCGGCGGCGTCATGACGCTCGCCCACGAGCTGTCGTCGAATCCGATGAGGGACACGTCGTCCGGGCAGCGGAGACCGCGCTGGCGCATCGCGCGCAGGGAGCCGGTCAGCGCATCTGTCTCGGTCGCGAAGATCGCCGTCGGCGGATCGGAGAGCGACAGCATCCCGAGCACCGCCCGCGTCGCCTGCGACTCGTTCTTCAGCACGTGCGTCACGAGCGACGTGTCGAACGGGATGCCGGCCAGCTCCAGCGCCTCCAGGTACCCGAGCAGGCGTTCGCCGTCGGACCACAGGGCGTGGTCGAGGATGCGGCGCAGGTCGTCCGCATCCGCCGCCGGCTCGTTCGTCACCGGGCCCCAGACGAAGCCGATGCGCCGGTGGCCCCTCTCGATGAGCGACAGGACGGCCTGCCGCGAGGCTTCGCGGTTGTTGATGACGACCGCGTCCGCATCCACCGTGTCCACCAGGCGGTCGAGCAGCACCAGCGGGATCTCGCGCTTGGCGACGATCTCGAGGTGCGGCAGCGACGCGGAGCGGCCGGCCGCCGGTGCCAGCGCGATGCCGTCCACCTGCTTGTCGACGAGCACGTCGATCGCCGCCGCCTCGAGCTGCAGGTTCTCGTCCGTGCTCAGCACCAGGACGTCGTAGTCGGCCTTGCGCGCCGCGTCGCTGATGCCGCGCAGAACCCCCGCGAAGAACGGGTTGCCCACGTCGGCCAGCACCACGCCGAGCGTGCGCGTCTCGCCTGTGGTCATGCTCCGGGCGATCGTGTTCGGCCGGTAGCCGAGCTCCTTCGCGACGGCGAGGATGCGGTCCCGCGTCTTCGGGCTGACCGAGCCGTAGCCGCCGAGGGTGCGGGCGACGGTCGCACGGCCGACGCCGGCGGCCGCCGCCACCTCCGAGATCGTCGGCGAGGGAGTGCGGTGGTCACGCTCCGTGGACATCGCCACCCTTCCTCATCCGGGGCGGCCTGCCCCTTAGCCGGCGTCGCCCGCCGCCACCGGCGGCAGCGAGCCGACCCGCACCGCCCCGTCGACCGCTCGCCCGTGACCGAACGCGCCCTCGACCGTGCACCGCCGCGCGGCGAACTGCGCCGCGCGCCGCATCGAACGGTGCAGCGCTGCGCCCGCGGCCCGCGCATTCCTGCGCCAGCCGGACCGCAGCAATTCAACCACGAACGCGCTCACGTAGGCGTCGCCGCAGCCCATCGTGTCGACGAACGGACCCGGCACCGGCGCCGCATCCGAGTAATAGTAGGCGTCGCCGTCGAACAGCACGGCTCCGCCCTCCCCCAGTGTCCCCAGCACCAGCGACGGCCCGTGCGACGCGATCCGCCGCAACTCCGCCCAGGTGTCCGTGCGCGACAGATCGCCCAGCGAGACGAGCGCGAGGTCGACCCACGGGCCCACCGCATCCAGGTACTCCGCCGTGCGGTACTCCGGCTCGGACGAGAAGTCGTACGAACGCAGCGTCCTCGTCGCCGCCAGCTTCGGCAGCTCCGGGATGATGCCCGAATACGCACTCGAGTGGATGATCGAGAAGCCGGATGCGTAGCGCACGTCCTCCTCGCTCAGCCTCACCGGGTCGCTCAGCGTCACGCCGCCCTGGTTCCAGCCCAGGAAGCGCCGCTCGCCGTCGACCGTCTCGATCTCCGTGACCCTGCTCGGGCCCGGGCGCACCGAGGACCGCGAGGTGTCGACCCCGCAGTCCTCGATGGCCCCACGCACGAAGCGCCCCTGCTCATCGTCGCCGAAGA